>CAZKAW010000056.1:0-1560 GCA_964551255.1 uncultured Gammaproteobacteria bacterium | reverse complement strand
AAGAAAAAGCGGGAAAAGAGTTTCGACAAAGCAAAATTATCTAAGTCAACCACAAAACCAGAAATCCTTAAAAGAGTAAAATCTAAATTTCTCTCATCTAAGAAGTAACACACCGATACTTACCAATATAGCAGCAATCAATTTTTTTAATAAGTTTTCTCTTTCTCCCAGAAAAAGAATAGAAAGGGTTACGGTTACAATCACAACCGACTGGCCAATGGGCACGATTTGCGAAGCGCTACCTCCAGCCTGATAAGCCAAGTAAGATGCTATTAAGCCTATGGAATAAAAAATTCCCAGTAAGAATATCTTCATCAGAATGCCCAGGTTTAAGTAATATTTGAGTTTTAATGCAGATCGTGGAAAAACTATCAGGGTTAATAAGGCCGGAAAAATAAACGCCAAGGCGCCGTAGGATACCGCATCCGCATTTCTAAGTATGTAGGCATCATTTACAAAACCTATGCCTATACAAAAGGCTGCTAAAAGAGCATAGATATGACCTTTGTTTAGCTTTATCCTTTTCTTTTCTGCGGATATATAAAGTACCGAGAAAAGAACCAAAATAGTCCCGATTACTTTAGGAGTATTTAAAGTCTCTCCCAAAAATAGCAGGGCAGCGCCTATTGTCCACAAAGCTCTGGTAGCTGAAAATATAATTAGGTCTGAAGCTCCAATTGTTTTTGATGCCTTAAATACTAAAACCTGAGATGCAGTATAAACCACAGCCATAAGCCCAAAGTTTAGATAATATTCTTTAATGTCTGGTAGGATAAAACCATTTTTTAGAGAAACTACTGATATTAAAATTGCACAGATAAAGTTAAATACAATAGCGTATGCTATAGTATCACTGTTTTTTTCTTTGAGGAAAACCCTGGTAAGAATGTAAAAAACAGAATAAGCAGCAACTGCTAATAAGACATAACTAAACCAGTTCATTGATTAAAACTTTCATTTAAAAGGATTTTCTTTCAATTTGTTAAAAATCATAGTAATTGTTTCGTTACCCGGGGGAGACCTTAGTCCTTCCGGCACACCTTCCCTAATTTTATCTCTCTCTAAAAGAGTACTTAGTTGAATTTGTAGTTCAAAAACTTTAACCTCTACATTTTTACTTTCTGCACTTTTTAATGCTTCATCTATAGCAGAAGTATCTTGGAAAACCCCATCCATCACTACAGAAAAACCTTTATCCAGAAGATATTCTAGTGTAGTTACCGCAACACCATTAACATATTCCAGAGCTGTTGAAGAATCATCTGCAAAAAAGTTTTTAAAATTTTGGGGCATTGGAGTCTTTATAGTAATAATCGCATAAATCATAATTGGAAATTGTCTGGTCTTTCTTAACCTGGGCTTTCCTTAATATCCTTGGTTTGGTATCCCCGCAACTTTCCTCATTGCCTGTTGGGCAAACTGTAGTGGAGTAGCCAATCAAATTTTTAGCCACATTGTACCTTAAATAGTAATCTCCTTCTTCCAGTTCAAAAGCATAATTGGATTTACCGCCATTTTGGTTGCCCGGATAATCTTGAGTAAAAATTTGGTTATCAGATA
>CAZKAW010000055.1:0-2047 GCA_964551255.1 uncultured Gammaproteobacteria bacterium | reverse complement strand
GTTGATCCCAATAGAACTGCCACAGAAGAAATACATCCCAGATATGGGCATATCTCAAAAGCTTATGTGGCCAAAAACACTTCTGCTTATCAGCCCCAGATGGTGGGTATTATCTCTACCAACCCGGTTTTTTACAGCTTAAGCAAGGGGGCATTCGGCGACGAGGACAATCCGGTGGTAGTTTCTCTTACCGGTCGAGTCCCGGTTAAAGTTTCAACTGAAAATGGGCCTATTGAGAGAGGAGATTACCTGACTTCTTCTTCCACCCCGGGGGTAACCATGAAAGCTACAAAGGCAGGACCGGTAGTTGGGAAAGCGTTGGAGGCATTTGATGGCCAAAGCGGCAAGATATTAGCCTTTGTCAATATTTCCTATGCCGATCCTAATGATATTTTGGCCAATTTAACTTTTGACGGGGATGGTAACCTGGTTATACCAAAATTAAAAGTAGCTTCATTAACATTAGACTCAGAGATTTCAAACCTGTCCACTACTACCCAGCTTCAGGATCTGGCAGGAAAAATTGCCTCATTTGAGGAAAGAATAACTGATCTGGAAGCCAAACAAAACACCTCCGGGGTGAGCTTGCCTGTCCCGGGCGAACCTGTACTGAGCGTAGTCGAAGTAGTCGAGGGAAACTCCCCGGAGGTGGACAGTGAAGCCACCTCCAGTGCACAGGTCACAGACGTGGCTTCACTACGTTTGACCCCCCCGGAACTTCTTTTGGCCACAGGTTCCGCTACTTTGGCTGATTTGACAGTTACCTCCCAGGCCACATTTTCCGGCATGCTTAAAGCCTACCAGGCCCAGATAGAAGATAGCTTCTCTGTTTTGGGCATTTCTACTCTTGGCAGTACTCTGATAGCAGGTGACTTGACAGTTGATGGAAGCTTGTCAATCACAAACGGCAATACTATCAACGCTCTTCCCACCCTTTATCTGCAAAATAGTCCCCTTGCCGGATCAGTTGATATTTTCAACGGCAAAATCACCATCGATAAAAACGGAACTCTGCAAACAGTCACACTGGTAGCTGATCAAATTAAGATAAATGAAGGCAAAAGTGCAGGGGTAGGTAAGATCAACAAAGGACAAACTCAAACTCTTATAACAAATGAGTTTGCAGAGCAAAACTCAATCATTTTAATTACTCCCAGAACATCCCTAACTTACACACTAGCAGTTACCCAACGAACCAAAGGCAGCTTTACAGTGGAAATTCCATCAATCCAGGGTAAAGATATTGAATTTGATTATTTAATTATAGGAAATTTGTCTAATTAGTCGAATTAGACAAATTTGACCAATATGACCAATACCGGTGGTTATCAAAACTTAATAGCTTATAACTTAGCAGTAGTTATCTACGATCTGACGGTTACTTTTTGTAATACCTACTTGACTAATGCGTCTAATTTGACTTATAGGTCTAATAGGACCTACGACCAGATGATTCAGGCTGCCAGATCCGGGAAACAAAACATAGTAGAAGGTTCTTTGGAAAAGAGTTTAAAGATGAACATAAAACTTACTGGGGTGGCCAGAGCCAGCCTGGGTGAGCTGTTAGAGGATTACAGGGACTATCTAAGGGTAAATAATCTTGAACTTTGGGATAAAAATGATCCAAGAGTAAGGGAAATCCGCCAAATGCGGATTTCCCCAAATAAGACCAATAAGTCTAATTTGACCAATTTGTCCAATTGGACCAATACTCCAGAGCGTTTTGCCAACCTTTTAATAACTCTTATTAGTCTTAACTGTTATTTACTGGATCAAATGACCAGAAGTTTGGAGAGAAAATTTATTACTGAGGGTGGATATTCTGAAAACTTGTTTAAAAAACGGCTTGAGCAAAGAAAATTAGACCAATGAGACTTATTAGACTAATTAGACCAATGAGACCTAGGAGAAAGCTTTTATCTTCCCTTTTGGTTCTTATTCTTATTGCCTTTCCTTTAATTTACCTTCTATCCTTAAATGCTCCGGAAACCAAAGCTGCCTGGTATGATGACAACTGGACATACAGAAAACCCGTTGTCATTACCAA
>CAZKAW010000054.1:0-2207 GCA_964551255.1 uncultured Gammaproteobacteria bacterium | reverse complement strand
AGACTTGCTTACAAAAATCAAACCAGCAAATTTTAGTTATGGTGGTGAGCCCTTCCATGGGAGAAAATTGCCGGATTATTTTGAGATTTTTAATAACCACTGAAGTTTTCAGTCTTAATATTCTCCTGGTTTATACCTGCCTCCACTAAAACTTCTGCCACTGCCTCCACCATCTGTGGGGGGCCAACCACATAGTAGAGCGGGTTTTCCAAGCCAGAGGTGTAATCTTTGATAAACTGGCTGTCTATCCTTCTTTTCTCCCCCTCCCAACTATCATCTTCGGTCATAGTCAAAACCAGTTTAATGTTAGGATTTTTAATGCTTATCTCTTGTAATTTCTGGAGGTAAGCAGTTGAGGCTTGATCCCTGTTGGAATAGATCAAAGTTATCTTAAAGGACAGATCCTCCTCTGTTGCAAAACTGGTCATGCTCATAAAGGGGGTAATGCCTATGCCACCGGCAATAAAAACCAAAGGCCTGTCTGCATCCTCAGACAAAACAAAGGACCCTGCAACTGGACTGACCTCAACTTCACTGCCAACTTCCAGCTCCTGCAAGGTCTTTTTAAATCCGCTATCCCTCAGCCTGGTGGCCATCCTCAGTATGCCCTTTTCATTGGGGGAGTTGACTATGGAAAAATGGCGCCTGTTGCCTTTATCATCCAGGTAATGTAGTTTTGGCAAAGTCACAAAGAAATATTGCCCGGCTTTAAAATCCACTGTTTCACCCAAAAGGTCGAAAGTTACCTGCAAAGTCCCCTGAGCTACCTCTTTTTTGTCTTTGATCTTGGCCTTCATAAATTTTCCATCCCTATTATCCACTCTAAGGGTAAGCATTTTATGAAAATAATGCAAGAAAAGAATTATTGTGTTATATTTGATTTATCCTTTGGGGTTAGGTGAAAATCCTAATCGGTGGTAAGTCCTTCAACAAAGTTGGGACAAGCCCACGATCCGTCAGCTTTGACGGAACGAATCAGTGAAATTCTGATGCCGACCGTATAGTCGGGATGAAAAAAGGAAAATTAGCTTACTTTTAGTAAAGTTTTTAACCCCTAAGGATAGGGGTTTTTAAAATGCCATGTTTACAGGAATAATCAGTCATTTGGGAAAAATTTTAACAAAAACAAACTCAAAGCTAGCTATTCGGGCTGACAAAGAATTTGTAAAACAACTCAAAACAGGGTTAAGTGTGGCAGTTAATGGAATTTGTCTGACAGTTGTAGCCTCTGCCAAAAATTCTTTTACGCTGGATTATATGCCTGAAACCGCAGCCAGAACAAATCTAAAATATTTGACTTCTAAAAACCCTGTTAATTTGGAATTACCTGCCACTCCAAACAGTTTCTTATCAGGTCATATTGTCCAGGGACATATTGACGCAGTAGCAAAATTGGTTATCATTACTAAAGATAAAGAAAGTTTTATCCTTAAATTTTCAATCCCCAAATCTTTATCAAAGTATATAGCTGCTAAAGGATCGGTTGCCATAAATGGTATATCTTTAACCGTAATTGAGGCCGGCAAAAAGTTTTTTACAGTAGGAATTATCTCCTATACCTGGAAAAATACCATGCTTTCCTGTCTTAAAAAGGGTGATTTAGTAAATGTGGAAGTTGATATTTTGGCAAAGTATGCAGAAAGATTTTTAAAAAATGCGTAACAGGCAATCTGAAAAAACTGCCGGATTTAGTAAGCTGAATAAAAAGCTTAGAATCGCTATTGTCAGAAGTAATTATTACCGGGATTTAACTCAAAACATGGAAATCTCCTGTCGGAAAAATCTTATTTCCTGCGGGGTGAAGGAGATTAACATAGAGACATTTGAAGTGCCCGGCTCCTGGGAAATCCCGATAACTGCCAGGAAAAATGCCCAATCAAGGAAATTCGACGGTATTGTAACTTTAGGAATTATCATCAAGGGAGATACATATCATTTTGAGTTGATTGCTGATACCTGTGCAAAAGCCTTAATGGATATTTCATTAAACTTTAATATTCCAATCAGTTTTGAAGTATTAGCAGTTTATAACCTAAAACAAGCTAAAGAAAGAGGTCTGGGAAAATCCAACAAGGGTCTGGAAGCAGCTCAAGCTCTTCTGCAAACAATTGAAGTGCTTAGAAAAATATGAATCACAAGGATAAATTTTTTATTAAACAAACTTTTAAACTGGCCAGAAAGGCTTTAGGCTGGACCAGTCCCAATCC
>CAZKAW010000053.1:0-2639 GCA_964551255.1 uncultured Gammaproteobacteria bacterium | reverse complement strand
TGGCATCAGGCACACAGGACAATAGTTTTCCTGACGAAGGTTCTTGTCCGGGAGGTTCCACCACTGTCATGTGCGGGGTATCCCAAAGCACCTGTAATGCTGTTTACCCCATGAAATGTACCACCAATAGCTGTGGGGGTGATGCCTGCAGTATTTTGGCGCCTGCTGTTCCCCCACCACAACCAGATCCTGATCCTGTTCCCGGACCAAGTTGCAACTGTACCTATCCGGAAGTTTGTTTCACCCCCAATAACACGCTGGGAGTGCGGGTTTGCTCGGGAGTGAATGACTCATCTACCGGAGTCAATGTTTGTAAATATGACTCATCCGGAACTTGTAACCCCGGGTGCACCGGCTGCCGGTCAGGAGGGCAACCTTCTCCCGGAGGCCAAACAGGCAGCGGTAGATCAGGAGGGGGCGGAGGAGATATGCGAATTTATGTTGATCCCCAAACTTCCCTTAAGGGTAAAAACTTAACAGTCACTGTCACCATGCGAGGTTATTGCAAATCAAACCTGCGGCTGTATGCCGACACCAGAGATGACAACGGCAATTGGATTAACGATTTTAATCGAAAATTGACAGGAGGATTTAATTCCAAAAACTGCAAGACCAAAGTAGCTCCTCATGACAATGATGCCTCAAACAATCCCAAGGACAAAAGAGAGGGTTGGGGCCAGTGGGAATGTCTGGCAGAAAATACAGGCGGATGTCTTAGACCAAGTTCAGATGGCAGCTGTATTAAGGAAAATGCCAAATGGACAGCCGGGACAGAAACCTATGACCCCAATGGAGATGATGGTGACGAATGTTCTGAAGAAATGCCATATTATATTAATCCTTCTGCCAGAATAATAGGCCGGTTTTTCATGGATATTAACGGGGATGGGTTAAAACAGGCAGCAGAACCTTTAATAAGAACCTCTGAAAATTTATGTATAGATTTAGACGGTAATGGAGTGTGTGATAAAAATAGGCCCGGTATACCAGATGATCCCATAGAATCATGCACCGGCTTTACTAAATCAGATGCATATGTAGAAATAGGTGGGAAGAGTAACCAATCCCCTGTTTTTTGTGATGCCGGAGGTCCATATTTTGATTCAGGCATTTTACCCATTGGTACCTATACTGTCACTTACCAAGCTGTTGGCTGGGGGCTTACCACCCCAGTTCCTAATAGCATTACGGAAAATATAACAGGCAGAAGAGAATTTTTGTTTGGAATAAGAAACCCGCCCTGCGGTAACACCGAACCGGGAATAAATCAGTTAAAGGGCTGTTTATGGGATGGGGTGCTTAATAGCGCTAACACGGTTGATAAAACCTATCAAGATGGCAATGCTCCAAGCGGCAAAGATTTGGGTACTGGTTTTGTACCTGATTCTTTCACTGCCGATGTAAATACTTGGCCTCTTAATGCAGACTGGGGTACTTCAATCCCCAATTCATTTGTAGGAGCTGATGTTTTCTATACCATATGGAAAGGAAGATTTAATTTTAGAACTGATGGTATCTATACATTTTATGCAGGGGCTGATGATGGAGTCAGATTAAGATTTAACGAAGAACCTGATGTTTTTACTAATACGGAATGGAGAAATACTGGCTGGGTAGAAAGACCATATACCAAAAAATTTGTCAGTACCTCTCCTCAAGAAATTTGGCTGGAATATTATGAAAATGGGTGGGCTGCCAGGGCCTCTCTTAGATGGACTTTTAAAGCAGATGCCAATGCTTGGATACAGATAGACGGTGATGTGCATAGTAATGGTAGAATTAAAGTACCATGAAACAATTTACAATTTTAATTGCAATTTTTGCTTTGCTTATACTATACCCTAATCCTTATACCCTAAACCCTAGCCTTGCTCAAACTGCTTGTTTGCAAAATGATCGGGTTACCGGCCTAATCAGCTCCTCCCAAACCGTAGAGGGTTTGGGTAACCCCAATAAAGTTTGCGTCATTTCCGATAGGGCCGGCTTTGTATCATATAAACTGCCCACTTATGAGGATTTAAAATCCCTTTATTTTGACCAGGCCAGACCTACAGCTTCCGACACTTTTGATAAAACAGAGCTTGCAGGCGATAGAGAAGATATTAATCCTCTGGGCGGCAGTAAAGACCATCTTTATTACGTAAGTGGTACATTAAGGATAAAAAATAATATGGCCGGCAGTAACAGTGCACTTATTTTCGTCAAAAACGATCTAAGAATTAGCACCAGTCAATTAACCACCAACTCAAATGGCATAGTTTTTGTGGTAGGAGGCAATGTCTATATTTGGGGAGATCCGAACGTACCTTCATTTCCCCCAACAACCAGAGTTGATGCAGTCATTATTGCTCAAGGACAAATATGCACGGGTTATAACACAAACTTAGATTCTGCTTGCCCAGCCGCTAATTTTCCATCACCACAACTTACTATTAACGGAAGTTTAATCAGTTTGAATCAAAATCCAGTTAGTAACATCGCATTCCGACGCATCTTATCTGATAATACTCAACCGGCCGAAAAAATTGTCTGGCAACCTAAATATCTGGTTATATTAAAAGATTTGTTTGCAGATACCTACCAGAAATGGTCAGAAATACAGTAAGCTCTTCTTGTCATTCTGATCCCGAGCGAAGTCG
>CAZKAW010000052.1:0-2944 GCA_964551255.1 uncultured Gammaproteobacteria bacterium | reverse complement strand
ATTTTATGATATCAATAAAATTTTATGATATCAATAAAATGTACGATCGCACACCATATTGTGATTTTAGAATCAGTAAAATTAGTCTATTTTAAGTAATTGTTTAACATTTTTAGTTGTTTGTTCTGCTACTTTTTCCAGAGAAATTCCTTTTATCTCAGCAACAAGTTCAGCAATTTCTTTGACAGATGCTGGTTCGTTTCTTTGGCCTCTTTTGGATTGGGGAGCTAAAAAAGGGGAATCTGTTTCAAGGCAGATTCTATCTAAAGGCAAAATTTTAACCGCTTCCCTTAAATATTCATTTTTTGGATAAGTTAAATTGCCTGCAAAAGAAACAAGTAAGTTAGGGGAGGGGAGGACTTTTTGAGTAGTTTGATCTAAGCCACTGTAACAGTGAAGGATTGCTGGGTGTGTACCAACCATTTCTAAAACTTCATCCCAAGCCGAAGAAGACGAAGTCTTCGCAGGTGGTGAGCTTGTCGAACTACCTCCACCAACCTCTTTGGATCTGTCATCACGGCAATGGACGATTAAGGGTAAGTTTAATTTTTTAGCCAGATCAATTTGTGCCTGAAAAAGTTGCCTTTGAAGATCTTTGACCTGATTTACAGTTAGAGATGGAGGAATGTATCCCGGGTTATTTTGAAAAAAGAAATCCAGACCGCATTCTCCAACTGCTACAATCTTGCCCTGAGCGGAGTCGAAAGGATGATCTGGTTTGGATTGATAGAGTTTTTCCAACTCTACTATGTCCTTACGTATGGATACATGAGTACCATATTTAAGGGCTTCATGAGGATGAATGCCGATGGTAGAATAAGCCTTAAATCCCTCAAATTTAGCTAATTGCTCCTTAACCTGGTTTAAGGCTATTTTTGACTTTTCTACATCAACTCCAACATTTATAACTGTGGTCACTCCAGCTTGGATAGCTCTTTGAATGACAGCAACAAAATCCTCTTTAAAAGACTCCCAGTAAAGATGTGCATGAGTATCAATTAGCATGTTAAATTCTTGGAAAAAGTGGGGCAGACGATTTAATTTTGCCGGAAAATTGTTTAAGAATTTTTTCGGCAGTTTCGGGTAAAAATGGCTGTAAATTAAAGGCAATATGCCGTATTCTCTTAACAAGATTTTGTAAAACTGCTTGTAATTTTTCTCCCTGAAGTTCCCAAGGTTTTTCCTCATTAACCTTTTTATCAGCCTCTGCAATTTCTTCCTGGATATGAAATAGGGCCTCATTAAATTTATAGCTTTCTAAATGTTCAGTCATTTTTGGATCAAACTCTATTGGCGGTTCTGGTGCTTCAATATTATTTGTCTCACAAAGCCTGGCTACCCTGGCTACCAGATTTCCTAATCCATTAGCCAAATCTGCATTATATAGACGATCAAATTGTTCCCAAGAAAAATCTCCATCTTCCCCAAAAGGGAAAGACGAAAGTAAAATATATCTAGTACCATCAACTCCGTATTTTTCAACTAGATCGTCAGGATGTATAACATTCCCAATAGTTTTTGACATCTTTTGTCCGTTAATGGTAAAAAACCCGTGAGCGAAGATTTCTTTAGGTAACCTTTCTTCAATTGCGAGCAACATAGCTGGCCAAATAATTGCATGGAACCAGAGAATATCTTTTCCGACTAAATGTAAATCTGCTGGCCAACAATTATTTTGAGAGCCATAAGTGTAATAATTTATTAAAGCTTCTATCCAAACATAAGACGTGTGGGATGAATCAAATGGTAAAGGTATTCCCCATTCAAGATTGGCTCTGGAAATAGATATGTCCTCAAGCCCTTGTTTAAGTTTTCCAAGTATCTCATTTTTCCTGGCTTGGGGACCGACCTTAATTTTATCCGAATTTATTAATTCTTCTAACTGTACCCGGTAATCTTTGAGTCTGAAATAGTAATTTTCCTCTGAATGCTCAGTTGGTTTTGTTTGATGGTCAGGACACAAACCGTTTACCAGTTCTTCTTTAGACATGAACTTTTCGTGACCTATACAGTACAATCCCTTATATAGCCGCGGTTTTGAATCGATTGCCCCTTTATCATAGAGTTTTTGCAAAAAGTCTTGAGCTATTTTTATGTGATCCTCGTCAGTAGTTCTAATAAACCTTACATAATCAATATTTAGTTTTTGCCATGCCTCTTTAAATTTTTCCGATATTTCATCTGCATATTCTTTAGGTTCTTTTCCATGTTTTTTAGCTGCCTCAGCAATTTTTGCTCCATGTTCATCAGTCCCGGTTAATAATCTGGCATCATAGCCTTTTTGTTTGTAATAACGCGTTATGACATCAGCTGCAACTGTTGTATAAGTATGTCCAATATGCGGGACATCGTTTACATAATATATAGGTGTTGTTGCAAAAAATTTGTTCATCTTTTTCTTCTTGGCAAGATTCTAAGTTTACTCCGGTTTGCTTCCTTTGACAATCGGAGTTTAGGGATCTTTCCCTCTAAGGTAAGCTTAGCGTGACTTTTTGCCTTTTTAAAGTAACTGAGAAGAAGATAAACGGCAATAATAGTCAAAAGTCCAGTGACAAGATTTAAAGAATCTAACCCTTGAAGAATCAAGAGCAAAATTAACCCCAAGGAGATAAAGACTGAAGATGGTAAAGACTTTAGGAATAAATTTGTAGTAAAGGTTAAGGACAAAAATAATGGCATAAAAAAAGCAGTTAATTGAAAAACTGTGGCAGAGGTTAAAGAGTTTGGATAAGGCACATTAAATAAAACATATATAAAAATGCTTGTAAAAATTAATACAGTTAAAACTTTAAGGAAGATTTTAAACATAAATCCATTGTAGCCTAAACCCCCACTACTTCAAAAGTAGAACCCCCGGAATTTTTAGAAACCTCAATCCTCACCGTGAATTCTTCTTTTTCTGATATGATAGTTCCATGGAAGATAGTTGGGAGGTTGTAGCTTT
>CAZKAW010000051.1:0-3197 GCA_964551255.1 uncultured Gammaproteobacteria bacterium | reverse complement strand
AGAGGTTGAAATATTAAAACCGGAGGAGGTAATGACTCAGATATAACTTGTTTTTCAACATTCTCAGCCACTTAGAATAAGTTAGCAAGTTATACCAAAAGTTCACATATGCAAAGATTTGGTATAAGAAAAACACCCCCACCATACCGCAAGGTGTGGACCCCACACTTTAACTACTCTTGGATTCTTTAGATTATTTGCAACCCACACTTTAGCCTCAAACAGCCACACTTTAAAAGTGTGGCAAGAGTGTGGTCCACACTATATTCTCCTCACAGCTAGTCTATCTTGTAGGGACTGAAGGTTAAATGCCGCATCGGCATTATTACTAGAAAAGGTGTTCCGGAATTTAAAAGATCCAAAACAAAGCGGCACTTTACGCACGAAATGCCGCACCTCTAAAATGCCGGTAAAATGCGGATCCGCACTTTACCGATACGGCATTATCAGTTCAACTATTTTTTCATTTTTCACCCCTAAAAGTGAGTGGGGTCTTAAATACTCTAATGTAGAATTCTTTCGAACATCTTGATCGGAAATTTATAACAGCTCGTACAAACTCAGTCTCTAAATTCATTTATTTCACCTCCTTAACCTTCTAAGATTCCATCTGGAAAATGCTCTCCATAATCTATTTCCATAATTTGCATTTGCAGTCCAAAATTCTATGTCTTGCTCCCTTAAATCATGATCCCACTTCTCTTTTGCTCTTTTTGCTTCCCCGGGGGTTACGGGAGAAGTCAATATATGACGCACCTCAGCTCTAAATCTTGCCCTATCCTTAGGATTTGTAGAATATCTATAACTATCATTTTTTCTTGTTTCTACCATTATTTTCACCTCCTTTCTTTTTTAATTAAGCTACAGAGTCACCAAAGCTGAAGGAAAAAATTTAGGTTTCTTCTTCCACATTAAGATCCGCAATTCTTCTTATTCCGGAAATAGCCAGTTCAACTAAGTTCGCTTGAGCTTCAACTAACTTGTTTCCTTGCCTATATTCATCCAAACCTGCTATTAACTTCGGTAATTCTGAAGGAGCTCTTTCCAGCAAAGCAAATAATTTAAATATACCAATAATGTGAATCCCGTCTTCAGAAAACCAAGGGACAAAAGTGTCTTTTGGAATCGCCGCAACTGCGAAAGTTGTCATTGCAGGAACTATTTCACCTATTTTAATCTCCTTGTCCGGGAGTAAAATATATGATCTATTAAGCCGACCAAAAATTGGTGATAACTCATTTGGATTGTATATTCTGTAATCATGATGAAAAGTTATATGCAAAACATCAATTTTAGGCGTAAAACCTGCTCCCTCTGAACCAAACCTTCTTGATTCAAACCTTAAAGTAGGTCCGCTTCTTTCTCCACTATTTGTCATTAAATTTCACCTCCTTTCTCATAAGGTTTCTAACTACTTTCCTAGGTTACTTTCTTCCTTAAAGCCTTTTCCATTTTCAATCTTTGGGAGTATAGGCTATCATCTAAATACGTTCTGAGATCACCAAAAGTTGTCAAAGCTGTTTTGACAGATTCCTCTGAGTCTCTGTTAGAAAACTTGAATTTTTCATAAAAAATTTCAACTCTTCCTCCAATTGCCTGGATTCTATCCGTGTAAATTGTGATATAACTATCATCAAAGTAAGGATACCCAGTTAATGCCCCTCTTTTTAAACAATGATTACCAATCTTACAAACACCACACATTAAATCTGGGGTCTCGGTTATAAATACTAAATCTTCTGAAGATGGCGTAATGATTTTTAGCCCGGCCTCATAGCTTAGTTGGCTATGTCTGTTCTCATCTTCATCTGTTGTGCCTAAAACTTCTTGGCAATATTCCTTCCATAAATGTCGTTGCTTTTGAGGAAAAGTAAAAGGATCCTTTATCCCCCTTGTCAAATCATCCCCCCATTTTCTTAACACACCATCAACTTCCAGTGGAAGCGCTTTTGGATAACCTTCATATGCTAATCGTTGTCCGTATACCTTTGCTAAATCATATAAGACACGTAAGTTATTTAAATGATGTCCTCTTATTCGTGGTATATCTGTTAAACCAGCTTCCTCTATGGTGCATGACTGCACCCCAACTCCGTCTGTGACTGACCAACCCCTCTTCTCCCCAACTACAATTTCGCTCATAAATATTGACCTCCTGCAATTGCAATTCTTTGGTTTCCTTCCAAAAAAGCTCTGTCAAATCGTTCCCCAATAGGTGATATACCCAAAACTTGACCAACTTTAACTTGTAAAATATCCGCCGCACTTTCTTGGTTTGCAAAAACCCAAATCCTTCTACCGGTCGTTCCCCTCAGAGCTCCTAGCTCATTAATAGGAACATCATCAAATGAGCGAACAAAATTAACTCTTCCCCTATATCCTGGAGCTTCGATTGAAAGTTCTGTTTTATAAGGTATATAGCTATATCCGGCATTTTGTAAAACTACATTTCCACTTCCGTCAATTCTAACTACCTGATTCCGCTTAAAAGATAAGGACACGATCTCCTCTGGTTTTACAGGCTTTGGGTTTGCTATATCTTTTGGTAAAACTCCTTCTTGCAATCTGGCTGCAGCTTTAATAAACCAATCTCTTCCATCAAAAAGACTAAAAGATCCAGCCTTAAGTTTTCTTCTGTTTAAAACCCAGATCTTATCTATTCCCGAATATCTTGCAGCAGGAATTAACAATCCATTATCCGGACCAATCAGAGCAGAGCCATCTCTAGTTTCTATAAGTAATCCTCTTCTCTCTGTACCAACCCCTGGATCAACAACCCACGTAAATATAGCTGGTGGATGATCCCTAAGAAGAAGTTCCAAATCTAAAGCACCTTGAATTATGTCGTAACCCTTTAGATCACAACAATCAGTATCAACTGAAACACCTTTAAATATTTTGCGACCTGACCCCTTAACTCTTATATTGTCAACACTCCCACCAAAATCAGAACCAAAAATTATATTTTGGCCAATATGAGATCTCCCAGTTTCAAATCCTGCCATTTATAAAACACCTCCTTTCCATTAAAAAACCTCCCATTCTTGAGAGGTTTGAAAATTTACCCGACTTTACCGGATCAAATCATTCCCTCCCGGGTTGGTATTGGCACCTTTTATCGTTATAGACAAACGGTTGCCGAGTGGATCATCAGGCCAAATCCTTCCCCACTACTCTTGATTTATTAACTTTTAAAC
>CAZKAW010000050.1:0-3197 GCA_964551255.1 uncultured Gammaproteobacteria bacterium | reverse complement strand
GCTACAATATCTATATTCCCTTCAGATTCTTGCTTAAATCCGGCCACGATTTGGGCAGTTGGTAAATTCATCTGCCGATTAACAACAATCACCCCCCCAAAGGCTGAAACTGGATCTGCCTCAATTGCCCTATCCAAAGCTTCAGCGGCATTTTTCCCTAAGGCTATCCCGCAAGGACTTAGGTGTTTAATTACACAAGCAGCCGACTCTTTAAATTGTCTGACGGTTTCTAAACCGGCGTAAATATCTCCTATATTTGTTCCGGATAAATCCCTCCCCCAAAGTTTTTGTAATTTAGACAAAGGTGAGTTGGTTTTTGGGATAGCATACAAAGCTCCTTTTTGATGAGGATTTTCTCCGTACCTTAAGCCTTGTAATTTTTTTAAAGGCACAGTTACTTCATCAGGAAACTCTTCATCTGAAAAATAATTTCCAATTAAGGAATCATAAAATGATAAATGGTAAAAGGCTTTAGCTGCCAAATGTTTCCTAAAATCTTCACCCTCTTCTCCATTTTTCAAAACCTTTGAAACTAATTCATAATCATCAGGACTAACAACTACAATTACATTTTTGTAATTTTTGGCAGCAGCCCTAATCATGGTGGAACCACCAACATCAATTGTCTCAACTGAAGGTTTTTCTTCAAAAGGGTAAAGGTTACAAACTACTATGTCAATTTGCGGGATATTTAATTCATTAGCTTGCTCCAAATGGGACTGATTTTTTCTGTCAAATAAAATCCCGCTTTCTATTTGAAAACTAATAGTTTTCATCCTACCGTCAAATGAATCTCTGGGGTTTCCGGTAATTTCCTCAATTGGTATAACTTTTATTCCTTCTTTTTTTAAAGCCTCAAATGTTCCACCTGTGGAAATTATTTTATATCCGAGCTTGCTTAAAGATTTTGCAAAACCCAAAATGCCGTTTTTATCAAAAACAGAAATCAAGGCATAATGGTCCATGAATTAAGTCAGTATCCTTTCCAGCTCACCTTTTTCGATTGCTTCCTTAATTTCCATTGCCACTCTTTTGCCCATACTAATATTTTGTCCGAACAAATATCCACTGTAAGGGGTAGCAAAAATTCCAGGGGATCCCGGCATTCTTGGAGAAACATCAAATACAATAATTTCTTTTTTAGGAGGACCTGGAATTATCATAGTCTGAAGTCCAAATGGACCAATTACCGGCACACCCATTTTCTTGGTTGCTTCTACAAATCTTTCACCTGTCTCAAATGCATCTTCTAAGAGAGATTCCAGGACTGTTACCGCTATATGACTTGCTTCTTCATATTTTACTTGCAAGCGATCCGACTTTTCCAGTTCTTCTTGTACCATAGCTGGGCTATGAACTATACCCTCTAAGTTGGTTTGTCTACGGGTATCTGTACCAATTAACTCTAGTCTTTTATTAATTGGATCATAAAAGAAATTGAAATTAACTTGAACTCCTAGAAGAAATTCTTCAATTACTGCCTTCTCTAAATTTTCTTGTGATATGACTCTCTTTTGTAACAATTCGCCACTTTTTTGTTTATATACTTCATATGAATCACATAAAAAGAAGGACCTTTCAAATCCTCTCTTCTTTTCCAAAACTTTCACAATACAAAGTCTGTCAATATCTTTTGGATTCTCGAACTGTTTAGGGTATCTAATCCCCCCTTTATCTAATAAATCATACTGATTAGGTTTTACCCCTCTCTCTTCTACTTTCAATAAGAATCTATTTCCAAACATGGGCACTTTGAATTTTTTCTCAATGGCATTATAATCATTGATATAAACCTCAAAAGATCTGTGTGGAATAAATATACAATTTTTATCTATTAAAATTTTTTGAATTGCTGGTTTGAGGATATCTTTAAATTTATCTAAGACTATACACTCATCAACGATATTTTTATAGTATTTTTGGTAAGTTTTTTCCCTACCCCTTTGCGCAACAACCAATGTCTTAAACCCCAAATCTTTAGCACCTCTGCATATATCAAGTGCTGAATGACTTCCCATCACTGAGATTGTTGTATTTGAAAGTTTTGAGTTTTGAGTTGTAGTTTTGAGTTTTGACATTTGAGTTTTGAGTTTAGTCTAATACCTCCTTTAATTTATTTTTAGAAATAGCGTTTTTTATTTCCCTGGCAATTCTTCTGCCGGTTGACATTGGTTCATCATACAGTAAATAGGTATACGGAGATCCGTCAATAAAACAATTAGTTCCTGCCACAATCCTTGCTGAAATTTCTATGATGTATATTTCTTCAGAAGAGGTAATAATTGTTTCTAGACAAAAAGGTCCGAAGAGTCCCTTTTTAGACATCAATTTTTGTGAAGTCTCAACAACCCTTTCTGCCATCTCTAAAGCTGGAGCAATCATAGATTCTCTAACAGCCATTGGAATATTGGCAACCACTTCAAATGATGGCTCAATATCAAATCCTTTTTGATGTTTAGCTGGAATTCTACCAAGAGAGTCAACATTTGTTTCATATCTTTTATCAACACTCATCAGTTCCACCTTTTTAGTCAGGGGTGAATAAAAGAAATGAAAATAAACAGGTACCCCAATTACATATTCCTGAACCATAAATCGTTCCTCACTAAAAGTTTTTAATTTAGCATCTAATTCTTTTTGATTTCTGGCAGTAAAATAACCTTTACCTCCGGCAGCTCCATATGATTTAACAATTACAGGTTTATCAATTTTTACTCCCTTTTTAAATCTTTGTGGCAATTTTACTCCTGCTTCTTCTATCCAGTTTCTTTGCATTTTTCTGTCTTCTTCGAAATCCAGCACCTGCTTGTTTCCAAAGTATGGAACTTTCATCTTTTTATTTTCATCCATTCCCAAATATGCAACAAATGAACCATGGGGAATTATAATAGAATTTCTTTTCAGAAGTTCCTGTTCTAATTTTGGAAAATCCTTCCAAGTTTTAATTTTTATGATTTCATCAATGAAATTTTTGTAAAAAGAATAGAGTGGAATTCTGTCCGGAGTAGCTACGACTGCTGTTTTAAACCCTTCATCTTTTGCTCCTTTTAAGATTTGCAGGGCGCTGTGAGAACCTAAAGTGACTATTGTGTAATTGATAGTTCCCATATCTTATTATATTAAATAGATTACCAAATGTCAAAATTACGATATGACTCATCTAAAATGTTCCCCAAATTGATTCATTGCCTCATGTA
>CAZKAW010000049.1:0-3695 GCA_964551255.1 uncultured Gammaproteobacteria bacterium | reverse complement strand
TACAAGGATGGACATTGGCTAATTTACCACAGTCTTGGACTCAAATTGCAACTACTTTTGAAAGTAGATTTAAGGTTGACAACCAGTTTAATCAACAAACGCAAAAAGTCCTTCGACAAGACTCAGGACAAGCAAATCCTGGAGAAACCCCGCTTCGCCTTCGCCAAGGCTCCGTGGGGCAAGCAGTAGTGAGAAAAGTATCTTTACAAAATGATTTTAACGGAGCAAAGATAAAACCAGAAGATTTGCTACAAGGTTGTTTCAGTCAAGATTGTATCCCGTCTATTGATGATCCTAAGTTCGAATCTACTGCTGATGCCAGTTGGTTAAGGGATGAAGATATGGTGTTTGCAATTAACTATAAAGGGATTCAAAGAGCTTATCCTCAAAGAATCCTAAATTGGCATGAGATAGTAAATGACACTATAGCAGAAGACTTGATTGCTGTTACATTCTGTCCCCTATGTGGTTCAGCACTTGCATTTGAAAGAAAAGTAGATGGAGTAATTACGGAGTTTGGAGTATCTGGAAAACTACACAACTCCGATTTAGTTATGTATGATAGATATGAGGGTAATTTATGGCAACAAATTACAGGAGAGGGAATTGTGGGGCCTGCCGCAAGGAGAAATGAAGTTTTAAAACAAATTCCCATAATTACTACACCGTGGGGGAAGTGGAAAAAGGAACACCCCAATACTCAAGTGCTTTCGCAAGATACCGGCCATAGCAGAAATTACGATCAATACCCATATGGCACTTACGAGCAGGACGATCAACTGCTTTTTGGAGTTAAGGGGCTGGATAAAAGTTTACAGATGAGGAACAAGTCCTCTTGCTGTGCAATAAAAACAGTTGTTTATGGAATAGAAATTGATGGTAAATCTAAAGCCTATCCAGAGGATGCTTTTGATAAAGAGCCAGTCATCGAGGATACAATCGGTAATACTGCAATTAGACTAGAAAGAACGCAATCAGGACAAATCAAAGTTACTAATTTACAAACAAATGAAGAAATAATACCTATTAGGCTTTTTTGGTTTGCTTGGGCATCATTCCACCCTGATACAGAAGTTTATCAATAATATGAACAGAAAGTTAATGGTTTTAAAACAACTGGATCTTTTTAAGGTGCTGCCTGAGGATATGGTCAAATATATCAGTGAGCGTTTTGCTGAAAAAGAGTACGGCAAGAGACAGGTTATATTTGAGCCTAAAGATAGGGATAAGGTTTTTTTGTTAAAAAGCGGCAAGGTAGAGATTTATCAACTTACTCCTGATGGTAAAAAAATTATTATTGATGTTTTGAGTTCCGGTGATGTTTTTGGAGATCTGGGCATAAAAGAAGAGAATGAAAATTTTGTGCAAGCTACCA
The DNA here is from genome assembly GCA_964551255.1 of uncultured Gammaproteobacteria bacterium. Classification (GTDB taxonomy): domain Bacteria; phylum Patescibacteriota; class Microgenomatia; order Daviesbacterales; family UBA10151; genus CAZKAW01. The sequence goes on along the minus strand of CAZKAW010000049.1, from coordinate 2,320 downwards.
CTGATTCCTTTGTCTGCATGATGAACAAAAATGAGTTTTTCGATATGGTCAGTAAAGTCCCGAAACTCGCTAATATATTAGTTAAGGAGCTTTTTTCCAAGGTAATTGAGTCTGAAAAACAAGTAGCAGCACTGGCTTCAGATAATCTTTTAGTTAAAGTAAAAAATTTACTGTTAAGGCTTGCCAAAAAACATGGAGAGATAAAGGATGCTAGGGTAATAATTACCACCAAATTTACCCATGAAGAGCTGGCTGATATGATTGGCATTTCCCGTCCCACCATGACAGAGTTACTTAATAAATTAGACCGCCTGGGAATTATCAAACGCGAGGGTAAAATCATTTCATACTATCCTCAAAAATTAACCAGTCTTTAGTTCCAGCCCAATTGCCTTTGCCAATAATTACATCACTCATGATATTTCTGAAGCAATTTTTCCACTTTTTCTAATAACGGTTTTCTCCAATCATCGAGTAATTGACTTCTAATAAGCGCTACAATTTCTCTATCGGCTTCAGATAAATTTTTACTTTCTAAATATTTAACTGTAGAGAGAATTTTATAATCTTCTTCATTAGGCAATAAATATTCTTTTTCTTCCTCTTCAGTGATGCCATATTTATTTCTAATAGATGTTTTTCTTTCTCTTAGAAGAGCCTCGACTAGACGTTGAGTCTAGGCGGGCAGATGAATCCTAAATTATTTTGGCACTTGCAAAACAGCTGAACTTGTGGTAGATTATAATCAAACTGTAGCCAAAGACTGGTCGTATGGCAAGCTGGTAGAGTAATCTATCTAGGCTATTCCCCCTAACCACGGGGGTTTTCTTTTTTAAACCTCAATCAGCATTTTATCTTTTACTGCTTTTTTGTAAATCCTCAGAGATTTCTCTTCTTTCTGCTCCTTAATATCACGGACAAATCCACAAATACTGTCTGCAAGTCTTATCAGAGCATCGTTTTCATCCTTTTTAATTCCTCTAACTTTCCTTGTATGAACTCCTAAATGGCGTAGCTGTGAACCATAAAACTTTTGATCACGCTCACCCAGACCATCCACCAGAATGGTGAAAACTTTATCTTTGGAATTCTTAATGCTATTAACTGCTTTGGCGATGGTTAAGATAGTAGCAGCTTTATATTCTTTTGTTTCCTCATAAACAGAATAGTATGCTTTTAGAGGATATCTTCTTTGATCAAAAATTTCTTTCAGATATTTTAACCTATTTTCTATTTTTACCCGGCCCCATTTTAACCTACCTCTTCCAGTTTTAACTTCAAGGTCTGTCAAATATTTTAATAAGTCATCTCTATTCTCCGGGACTACCACACTGACAATAAACATATCGCCTAAATTGTCTTGACCTGTTTCATCTACATAACAAAAGAGCTTTTTAGAAGACATAAATTAATTGTAGCAGGCGTATTAGTTGAAGTAAACTTAGTTAGTATATTGTCGGCAGGGCAACAGATTAGATACAGACCTTGTATTAAACTTTTGTGTATGAGAGGTATTGCAACTTGCCAGGATTGTCCAATTAATATAACTATTTACCGCTTGACCGGCAATCAGGGCTTTTTTAGTGTACCCAATAAATGGTGTGAAGAATGCGACATACTTGTGAGAATGGTTAAGAATACTATCAAGGATTTGGAGATTGAAGACAAAACAAAATTAACCATCAGACCCTGGTTTCCCTGGTTTTGGCAGCCGCTTTTAATAAATTTGGCCTGGCATGCTCCAATTTTAACCATTAATGGAAAATTAATCAGCCAAGGGATTGTACCTAATAAGCACACTCTTATTAAAACCCTTTTAGAAAATGTCGTTTGGACAACAGAATTTGGGAAAGTATGAGCGTATATTGTTTTTAATATACAATGAAAGGACAAATATTTATGTCACATGGACCAGATCATAGCTGTTTAATGTGCAATGTGGCAAAAAGTATTGGTTTAATGAAAAATCCTCAACCAGTTTTAGACCCAAGACTTAAGGATATTAAGTTTATTGAGCTTTGGAAAAATGATTGCGAGCATTGTGAAGCTACAGAACCTATCATAAAGGAGCTTGAACAAGAAGGGTATAAATTTGATCGGTTTAATATAGAAACGCCGGAAGGAGAGAAGGTTTGGAGAAGCTATTCAAAAGAAATAGATGAGAATAATAAGGAAATGGGCTATGAGTTGGGATACATTTATACACCAACGATTATTAATCCAAAAACAAGGCAGCTAAAAGCATTTAGAGATAGAGCACCTAAAAAAGATGAAATAATTGCTCTGGCAAATTCTTAGAGTTTATATTATTTTGGAAGGA
>CAZKAW010000048.1:0-3799 GCA_964551255.1 uncultured Gammaproteobacteria bacterium | reverse complement strand
CTTCCTCAAACCAAGGCCATGCCCAAAGAAATGCTGCCTATTGTGGACAAGCCTGTTATTCAGTATGTGGTAGAAGAAATTGTCAAATCAGGAATACAAAACATAATTATAGTAACAGGTGCCACCAAAAGAGCAATAGAAGACCATTTTGATGAGCCTTCGGAAGATTTGGTTCAAACTCTTAAAAATGGTCACAAAACAAAGGCTTTGGAACAAATAACACGTATTTCAGATATGGCCAATTTTATCTATATCCGCCAAAAAGGTCCTTATGGTAATGGTACTCCTGTTTTAGCCGGCGAATCTGTTATTGAAGATGAAGCGTTTGCTGTACTTTGGGGTGATGAATTTATTCTGGCTGAACCTCCAAGACTTAAACAAATGATGGAAGTTCATGAAAAATATGGAGGTATGGTTATTTCCGGTGTAAAGATTGAAAAAAAAGAGGATTTGAAAAGATACGGCATTGCTGATTTGGAGCTAGTGGAAGGCTCGTCTCGCGCAGCGGGCGGAGCGGGAAATGTCTTTAAAATTAAAAAAATTGTGGAAAAGCCTGACCCTGCCGCAGCCCCCTCAAATATAGCCACCCACGGAGCATATATCTTACCCCCGGAAATTTTTGGAGCCCTAAAAAGATTAGAGTCGGGACAAAGTGGGGAAATCTGGCTGGTTGATGCAATCAATATGCTTAAAGAGCAAGGAGTGCCTTTATATGCAGTGGTAGTAGAGGAGGGTAAATACTTTGATACCGGTAATAAGTTGGAATATATGAAAACAGTGGTAGATTTGGCCCGTCAGCACCCGGAAATCGGGGAAGAGTTTAATAAGTATTTAAAGACTTTAGTGGAAGATTCTCAAAACTAAAATAATTCCGGTGACTGTGCCTATTTGAGTTAAAATTCCCCAGGGAAGCTTGATATTGCTTTGAATTTTGTGCTGCCACTTATAGGCTGTGGAAAAAGGGGGCAGGTTCCATCCCAAAAGCAGATAAGGCATCATTAAAATATCCCAAATCTCGGAAAAAAAGATACAGGCAAGCAGGTAAATGGGGTCAGCGGACTTACCGAAGATAAAAAAAGCAGCAATTATTCCAATCAACAAATCCAAAACCGATTCGGCAAACAGCGTCAGTTTGTTTTTCTTTCTCCAGCCGCAGCCCAAATCCCAGTGAGGAATCATATCTAAAATAGGGTGGGAAAGGGTAGCAAGAGGTAAACCCAGGGCCGGATCTGAAATGGAGGCGGCAATAGCGCCTCCGACTAATGCATGTGCGGTAGCGGTCATAAAAAAGCTATCAGTTGAAAGCTGATGACTATCCTCAGTATAACAGTAAGTGTCAATTTGCGTCAAAGTTATGGTTATGGTAGGCTCTTAAGATATGTTTCCGGTGCTTTTTTCCATAGGCAATATATCTGTCTCATCCTTTGGGGTGTTTTTGAGCATAGGCTTTTTACTGGGGATTTTTCTAATCTGGAGAATATCCAGAGCTTGGGATTTGAATGAGGAAAAAATTTTAGATTTGACACTGTTAACCTTTTTTGGGGGGCTTTTGGGAGCCAGGATTTATTTTGCTTTGGAGCATTTTGATATATTTCAACAAAACTGGGCAGCCCTTTTTCTTTTTAATATGTATCCCGGTTTTTCTTTTTGGGGGGCAATTTTAGGCGGGTGGTTAACCTTGTATTTTTATACCGGAAGAAAAAAGTGGGATTTCTGGCAGGTAGCAGATATTGTAACTATTGGCTTTTTGGGAGGGCTAATTTTAGCTGATCTTGGTTGTTTTCTGGGAGGGTGTTCGGTAGGAATAAAAAGCAATCTGTTTTTGGCAGTTAATATGGTGGGGGTTTTGGGTAAACGGTTTCCCACTCAGGCTTTGGAAGCAATGCTTTTACTTTTGGCCTTTTTAAATCTTTGGTCCCAGGCTACCCGTTTTCATCCCCGGGGTAAAATTGTCAGTCTGGGTTTGATCTATATTGGCTTAATTAAGCTTATGACGGAGCCATTAAAGGAGGTTTCCGGTGAAGGCAGTTTACTGTCGGCAATCCTGGTTGTTTTAGGAATAACTATTTTATATAAGGTTACCAGAAGAAACCTGAGGGGAGATTTCAGGAATTTAAGCTTCTTTATATATAAGCTGATAACTGATCCCGCGGCCCAAAAAAATACTCTGGCCAATTTTCAGAAAAATTGGTATAGTACAAAAACACTGGTTTTTTGGAAATTAAGAAATTGGAAAAAATTCTTAAGGAGGATAAATGTTAGAGTTTCCTAAAAAAACAATTGATTATATAAAAAGTTTATTAATCCGTCAGCAAAAGGAGGTGGAGAAGAACTTAAAAGAGGTAGAGAAAGATGATCCGGCCAAAAGTGACGGACTGGTGGAAAGTAGTGAACCGGGGACAGATTCTTCCATTGCGGATTCCCACACCAAAACACTGGTTTTAGAGGCTCAACTGAAGCAAACAGGCAGCGGTATTAAATCAGCCCTTTTAAAAATGAGGGCAGGCACTTACGGCAAATGTGAAAAGTGTGGTAAACAAATAGAAATAGCACGACTTCTGGCTATGCCTACAGCCAAACATTGTATATCCTGTTCCAAAAAAGTATCAAAATAGCCTTAATCTTTTTGCCAGGGCAGTCTGGCATTGGGATTGCTCCAAAAATTGGCCAGATATAACCCCACGGTCAGTGCACCGGCCAAAGTCGCCCAAAGATTAAGCCCGGCCAGGTTTGCATCCCAAGGCAGGACTAAACCTCCGTTGCCTGTTGCCAAACCAAACATAAATAAGGCCAAAAGCACATTTGTAAAAGCCCATGCCACATTCAAAACCGGTGAAGACACCCTTTTAAAGGGAGTCATGTGAGTCTGTCCGGTAATGCCCTTAACAAGGTGGGGAACCGCATTCCAGCCAAAAAAGCCGGCAAAAAAGTACCAAAGAAGTTCCATTTATTTATCACCCCCCTTCTTTTTAATTGCTAATTAATCATGAACACAAATAAAATCATTTGTCAAATATCGCAATACAACCGTTTGAAGGTTTGACATATTGTCATATATATGCTATATTTAAGTCAATGTTAGTAAGGACTACCTTAAGAATAAAAGAACATTTAAAAAAGAGCGCAGAGCAAAAAGCACTTCAGGATGATATGACTTTGCAGGAAGTGTTTAACCGCGCTCTCGAGCATTACCTGGAAAAAGAAGCCAAAAAAGAAGCTAAAAAAATAGTTTTCAAAACTCATGATTTTGGTGTTCCTTTAGATAATCTAAGGAGGAAAGATTACTATCCGGATCCTAAATTAAATGATCATTGATTCAAATATTCTAGTATATTCGATCGATAAATTTTCTCCAAAACATACAAAGGCTCAAAAATTCTTAAAGGAAAATTTAGATATTTTAGAGGTAGCTCATCAGAATATTTTTGAGACACTGAGGGTTATTACTTATCCAAAATTGCCAAGACCCATGAAAGTAAAAGATGCAATTGAGGCAGTGGAACGAATCCTGAAAGCATGCAGGGTTGTTTCTCCAAACTGGAGAACACCAGGCATTGCTATAGAATTAATTAAAAAATATAAACTGTCATCGGATTTAATTTTTGATGCATATTTGGCTGCAACGGCGCTGTCAAACGGTATTTATGAAATAGCCACAGATAATATAAAAGATTTTCAAAGATTCAGCGAGGTAAAAATTATAAATCCCTTCTAGCCATGCCCACAGCCAAATATTGTCTTTCTGACTCCAAAAAAGCCTCTAGACTTCTTGCTTAAATGCTAAACTCGCGATTATAAT
>CAZKAW010000047.1:0-4294 GCA_964551255.1 uncultured Gammaproteobacteria bacterium | reverse complement strand
AGAACTTTTAAAAAGCATCAGAAAAAGTATGGGGATTTATACTTTCGGTAAAATTCCGGGTAAAAAAAGCGAAAGGTATGATTTAAAATATTTTTCCGGGGCAGTACTTTTGCAGAATTTTGATGACTTCACGGAGGAAGGTTTTAAGGACTGGAAAGTAGTAACAAAAAATAAGCCGACAGAAAAACAATTAGAACAGATGAAATTTGGTTTTAAGGCAGTAAAAGCAGTTAGGTCTAATGCTGTGATTGTGATTGATAAGCAGTTGCCGATGACCCGCGGAATTGGCTCCGGACAAACTTCCCGTATTGGTGCTACAAAAATAGCACTGGAACAAGCTGGTAAATTTTCAAGTGGAGGAATTTTAATAAGTGACAGTTTTTTCCCGTTTGATGATAGTGTTAGATTAGCATCTAAATGTGGAATAGCTGCTATACTGGAGCAAGGAGGTTCTATTAATGACCAGGCATCAATTGATGCTGCTGATAAATTAGGGATACAGATGGTATTTACAGGAAGGAGGGCGTTTCGTCACTAGAATTATGAAAGATTATACACACTACACTTCACCTTTTAGCTGGAGGTATGGTTCAGAGGAGATGAGAAAGATTTTTTCTGAAGAAAACAAATATAGACTCTGGAGAAAAATTTGGGTGGAATTGGCCAGGGCCCAATCTAAAGAAGGGTTAGTTTCAAAAGAGCAGTTACAGGATTTGGAGAAAAATCAGGAAAATTTGGATATAGAAAGGATTTGGGAAATTGAAACAGACACAAGACATGATGTTGTGGCAGCAATTAAAGAATTTGCTGAGAAAGCCAAAATTGGAGGTGGCAAACTTCATTTGGGCGCTACCTCAATGGATATTAATGATAACGCGGAAACTTTAAGAATGACTGAGGTACTGAATTTGGTGGAGGATAAGTTAAAAAGACTGCTTGTAACTTTTGGAGAAAAAATTAAAAAATACGCAGACTTTATTTGTATGGGATATACACATTTACAGCCGGCAGAACCCACAACTTTAGGATATAGATTTGCCTTTTACGCCCAGGATTTATTAATGGATCTGGAACTTCTGAGATTTGTTAAAAACAATTTAAAAGCTAAGGGAATAAAGGGAGCTGTGGGAACTTCTGCCAGTTATGTAAAGCTTTTAGATGAGAGAAAAGCAGAAGAGATGGAATTGGGGGTATTAGAGAGATTAGGTTTAGAGGCGTTTGAAATTACTAATCAGACTTCCCCCAGAAAAATAGAAGTTTGGTTGGGAAACCTACTTGCCTCCATTGCGCAAAGTCTTTATAAGTTTGCTTTTGATTTAAGGATTATGCAATCAGCCAATTTTGGTGAGTGGCAGGAGCCATTTGGAAAAAATCAGGTTGGTTCTTCTGCTATGCCGTTTAAGAAAAATCCCATAAAGGCGGAACAAATTTGTTCCTTGGCAAGACTGGTGGTCAACTTGTCCCGTATCAGTTGGGACAATGCTGCGCATATGCTTTTAGAAAGGACTCTTGATGATTCGGCAAATAGAAGAGTTGCAATACCTGAGATGTTTTTGGCAATAGATGAGATGTTAACCTCGGGTGTAAATATTGTGGATGGTTTAACTATTAATGAGAAACGAATAGCCAAAAACCTGGAAACTTATTGGCCTTTTTCAGCATCCGAATCAATTTTAATTGAGGCGGTTAAAAAAGGAGCAGACAGGCAAAAAATGCACGAACTTTTAAGAAGTATCTCTTTAAAAGCCTGGGAAAGTTTACAAAATGGCGGATTAAATATTATGGAAGATTTGCTGGTGGAAGATAAGGAGATTGTGAAGTATCTAACGAGAGAAGTTATTGTTGATTTATTGGATGCAAAAAGTCATGTTGGTAATGCCTCAAAAAAAGCTTTGACAATTAAAAGAAGAATTGATAACTTAAAAAGCCATGAGTAAAGTCTTAATTATTTCTGCTTCTGATTCCAATGTAGAAACAATGAATGAATCGGCAAAAGTTTTGCAAGAATTTGGGGTGGAGTATGAGTTGACAATATCTTCTGCTCACAGATCTCCCGAAAGAACTTTAGAGTTAGTGAAAAAATTTTATCAAGAAGACGGGAGGGTAATAATTTGTGGTGCCGGTTTGGCAGCGCATTTGGCAGGAGTTGTTGCCGCTCATTTTCCGTTGCCTGTTATTGGTGTTCCATTAAAAAGCGGGGCATTAAAAGGACTGGATGCACTGCTGGCAACCGTCCAGATGCCTTCCGGACTTCCGGTAGCAACAGTTGGAATAGACAATGCAAAAAATGCCGGATTATTGGCAGTGCAAATTTTAGCAGTTTTTGATAAAGATTTGGAACAGAAGTTAGTTAATTACAAAAAAAATCTAGCTAGCGGATTGGAAGAAAAGGCTGAAAAATTGGAAGAGTTGGGAGTAGAGAAATATCTGTCTGATAAGAGATGATAAGCAGGCAAAAGATTATCGATCATATTCCAGCTGTAATAAAGACAGTTAATATCCCCTTATTGGGTAAGAAACTTCAGGGAAAAGTCAAGGATATTTACGTAACTCGTGGTAAACGGATTATTATCACCACAGATAGAATATCGGCCTTTGACAGAGTTTTAGGGTTTATTCCATTTAAGGGTCAAGTATTAACTTCACTTTCTGCTTTCTGGTTTGATAAAACCAAAGATATTATTCAAAACCACTTAATCTCTGTTCCAGATCCGAATGTATTACTGGTTAAAGAATGCAAACTTATCCCCATAGAGATGGTGGTCAGAGGATATATTACCGGGGTGACAGATACTTCAATCTGGGGATCGTATGAAAAAGGTGAGAGACTAATTTATGGAATAAAATTTCCGGAAGGTTTAAAGAAGAATAAAATACTTCCGGAATATGTGATTACTCCAACTACTAAGGCTGCTAAAGGTCATGATGAAAGGCTAACTGAAAAAGAAATATTAAAAAATAAAATAGTCACACCCTTACTTTGGAAACAAATGAAGAAGGTATCACTTGCTTTATTTGAAAGAGGGCAAAAGATTTCTGACAGAGCAGGGATGATTTTGGTTGATACAAAATATGAATTTGGTCTAGATGAGAAAGGAGGGCTGATTTTAATAGATGAGATTCACACTCCAGACTCCTCAAGGTACTGGGTGAAGAAAACCTATAAAGAAAGATTTAAAAAGGGGTTAGAGCCTGAAAGTTATGATAAGGAAACCTTAAGAATTTGGTTTAAGGAAAGAGGTTATAGAGGGGAGGGTATAATACCAAAAATGCCCCCTAAATTCCTGGCTAAAATGAGCACTCTTTATATGAGGATATATGAAAAGATTACCGGTAAAAGATTTCTGCCTGAGATGACAAAAAACGTAAATCCAAGAATTAAGAAAAACTTAATGGCTTCTGGTATAATTTAGTATAACCTTTATGGCTAACGAAAACGGTTTTGTATTATTAACTGGAACTGCAAATTTAAAGTTAGCGAAAGATATTGCTAAAATTTTAGGAAAAAATGTTGATGAGACTGTGTCAGAGTTTGCTGACGGAGAAAAAAGAATTATTATCCCTGAAAATTTACGTAAAAGAGATGTTTTTATAATCCAGCCGACTTGTCCTCCTGTTGATTCAAATATTATAGAACTATTTTTAATCATTGATGCTGCAAAAAGATCTTCAGCGTCAGAAGTTACAGCAATTATTCCTTATTTTGGTTATTCAAGGCAAGATAGAAAAGATCGGCCAAGGGTTCCGGTATCTGCTTCTATGATTGCCAGGTTGATTGAGTATACGGGAGCAGACAGAATCTTAACTTTAGATATTCACAGTGAACAGGAACCCGGCTTTGTAGAAATTCCCTGGGATAATTTATTTGCCAGCTATTCCTTTTTGCCAATTTTAAAAAAAGAGTTTTCCTCACAAAACCTTATAATTGCATCTCCCGATAAAAACGGAGTGCCCAGAGCTACCTTTTATGCTGAGCTTTTAGATGCTGAAGGGATCGCAATAGTTTTTAAAGAAAGAGATGTTCATAAAGCCAATGAAAGCAAAGCTTCAGATATGATAGGAGATGTTAAGGGTAAAGATGTACTTTTGGTGGACGATATGATCGATACAGGTGGAACCATTGTGGAAGCTGCAAATTTAATCAAAAACCGCGGTGCAAAAAGCATCTCTGTTGCTGCAACCCACGGCATTTTTTCTGATCCGGCGCCTGAGCGAATTCAATCTTCCCCGATCGAGAAAATTTTTATTACAGATACTGTACCTTTAAGGGAGGAGATGAGAAATAACCCTAAAG
>CAZKAW010000046.1:0-4410 GCA_964551255.1 uncultured Gammaproteobacteria bacterium | reverse complement strand
GACTGAGATAATCCGCTCTTCAGGCGGACGCCTTGACCACGTTGGCAATTGCGGCTCCAGGAGATTTTACCATTAGGGCTCTTTAACTTCAATTGTTTTTATTGAGCGAAACTTTTGGTCATATGAATAAATAGGCATATTTCCCAGTTCGCAAACAGCTGCCAAATATGCATCAATGTAGGAAATATTATTTTCTTCCCACATAGTCAAGGTTCTTCCTAACAAAAAGAAATTACATTCAATTGTTTCAACCTGGATTAATGCTGTAATTTTTTCAATTATTTCACTCTTGCTAAGGGAATAATAAGAGCTTAAAACCCAGATTATTTCTGCAACAACAGTATCCAAAAGAATATTTTTATTACCTTTATCCTTTAACAGTTTTTCTACTCTTGCAACTTTTCCGGGATTATCATTGACCAGAAAGCGAATAATTAGGTTTGTGTCAATTAAGTTTTTTAACATATCTAATCTTAATTGCATCCTTAACTGCTTTTTCCATAAGTTTAATATCAAAGGGTTTATTAGTTTTAATTGAGCCCTTCATGCTAAAAAAGTCAACTGCTGGTTTAATCATAGCTTGATTGTTGTTACTAAGTTCAAAAACTATTTTTGTATTGGGTTTAATTCCCAGCCTTTTTCTAATGAAAGAAGGTATTGTAGCCTGACCTTTTTGTGTTACAGAAGATGTAAATTGCATATTAATACTTTAACATAAATGTATTACTTTTGCCAATAAGTAATACTAACAGTTCAATCATTTCCTGAAAAAATTGAAGAGCAGGGTGAGAATAACTGAAATTATCAAAGAGGAAACCCAGGGGATATAGATTTTAAGTCCCGGCCTGTTAATATAAATATCTCCCGGGAGCTTGGGCGGATTTGGCATGATGTTAAAAATAAGTCCCAAAATTAAAAATATTATTCCCAGAAGCGAAAACATTTTCCCCATATCCTGCATATGTATCTTTATTTTACCCTATTGACTTTGAAATTTGGCTGTGTAAAATAACCATATTGCCCTCGAATATGACAGCAGAAAATCATGTCTTCTCACCTTCCCATTTAATGCAAACAGCACATTCTAGAAGGCCTTTAACACCCGAACAGCAAGCAGAATGTGAGGAGCTGGGAAAAGCAATCACGCTAGCTATACAAGGGGGGGGTTAATAGGAAGGAAAAGATTTCAAGAAGTCCCCGGTGGACATCTAAGGACATTTACTATTGATCAGAAGACTGGTTTTGATTATGTGCGTCACTTGGGTACAACAGACCTTACCATTTCAGTAGAAGAAACACTGAGATTTAAAGGAAGATTTGATGGTACTGAGGAGATTTTAGGAAAAGTCAGGTTTAGACCATACAACCTTCCTAGTGTCAGCATTGAAGCTAAGGAAAGAATGCCAGACGGAGGTATTGGTACAATTTATTCCGGATATGACTTAGCTCCTGATGAACTTAGAGCAATTTTGTATGTCTTGCAAAATGGCGCTGATAGAGACCCTCGGGTAAATAGCTGGGATAGCAGCGGCCTCGGAAAATAGGCCGATTTAAAACTATTTAACAGTTACACTTTTAGCAATATTTCTGGGTTTATCCACATTATGACCAAGCTCTACTGCCATATAGTAGGCCAAAAGCTGTAGCGGGATTATATTCATGATGGCCGATGTTTCTCCGGTATCCGGAACCGGAATGTGAAAGTCAAAACTGTCATGGGGTTTTGAAGAAATTCCCACCACCCAAGCTCCTCTTGCCTTAACCTGATTAACAGCATTTAACACATCATCCTTAACAATATCCTCAGATACAGCCACAATTACCGGCACTCCTTTTTCCATTAAAGTTATTGCATAATGCTTCAGATCTCCCGCAGGCATGGCATGAGCATGAATATATGATCCTTCTATGATTTTTACCATGCCTTCTCTCATAATATTTAAGTTTTGATATTTACCGAGTAAAAATATATGTTGTTTTTTAGCTAAATTTTTGGCAATTTTTTTTATAACTTCATGGCTCTTTTCGCTATTTAAGTATTTTTCTATATCCCCAGCCAGAATTCTTAAGTTATCTAAGGCTGAGCCGGATTTTCCAGCTACCAACCTGGAAATTAAATATCCCCATGCCAATTTTGAGGTAAATACTTTTGTAGCCATCACACATATTTCCGGACCGGCCTGAATCATAAACTTATAATCAGAAATTCTACTCATGGTAGAGCCCGGCATATTAACATATGAGGCAATTTCTACACCCCTTTTTTTAAGAATTTCTAAAACCTCCAATACATCTGCTGTTTCACCGGATTGGGACGGAGCAATAATCAAATCATCTTTAGTAATCAAGTCGTAATAATCATGAACATCAGCTCCAATTAAATTAATGGCATTAATTTTTCCAAAGACTCTTAAATAAAAGGCTATTTGAGCGGCAGCAATCCCGGTTGTTCCCGAGCCTATGGTATAGACTTTCCCGGCTTTTTTTATTTTTTGGATAAACTTTTCATACTCTTTAGATTTTTCAGTGACTTGATTTATTACCTGATTTATAGCATAAGGGCTTTCACTAATTTCTTTAAGCATAAAATGGTCATAACCTTCTTTATCAACCTTGCTTGATTTAAAATCTATTTTTTCCGGAATAATCTTAAGAGATTTATTTGATTTAATGTCTAAAAGATTCAAGTTGCCATTGTAAGTCACCATCTGACCGTTATTAACAATAACAACTTTATCCACATGAGGAGCGAATGATAGAGTATCGGAAGATAGGAATATCTCTTCGTTGCCAAGCCCAATAACCAAAGGGGAACCATTCCTGGCAGCAATTATTTGATTATTCTTTGTCAAAATTATAATCGTATTTCTACCTCTAAGTTCCAAAAAAGCTTCTCTTATTGCCTTTAATAAATCTTTACGATGCAACCTCCGAGGTTGCAAGCTAAGTTTTTGTTCTATTAAGCGAACTATAACTTCTGTATCTGTTTCTGTATGGAATTTATAACCTTTTTTAGTCAAACTTTCTTTTAGGCTTTGATAATTTTCCACAATTCCATTTTGAGCCAGGGTAAAACTTTTGTCGGTAGACAAATGCGGGTGGGCATTATTTTCTGTAATTCCTCCGTGGGTAGCCCAGCGGGTATGGCCAATCCCTATTTTGGAAGTTGGAAGATGGAAGTTGGAAGATGGAAGAATATCTCCAATTGCTCCTACTTTCTTATTCACCTTAATTTCATCTGCCAAAACAGCAATTCCCCAAGAGTCATATCCCCGATATTCCAACCTCTTTAAACCCTCCAGTACTACCCGGGAAGCATCCTTAGGACCAATATAACCAAATATCCCGCACATATTATTGATGTGGACTCGAGAGGGATCGAACCCCTGACCTTCTCAGTGTAAATGAGACGCTCTAACCAGCTGAGCTACGAGTCCACATGTTGTATTCTACCAAATTTAATTTGTGGGCGGGAGAGGAGTTGAACCTCCACGAGCTTGCGCTCACTACCACCTCAAGGTAGCGTGTATACCGTTTCACCACCCGCCCTAATACTGGCATTTTACCAGCTTCTACAGTTGCTTGACAAGTCAGTACATTGTCAGTACAATTTATTTATGGGAAAAGTATTTAAAAACGGTAATTCCTTAGCTGTGACTGTCCCAAAAGCTTATGCCCATCAGTTAAGCATCAGAGATGGATCAAAAATAGAATGGCAACAAACAGAAGAGGGTTTGTTACTTGTCCATGAAAAAAGGGCTAAAAAGCCTACAGAGATTGATCCAAAGGTAGCAGAGTTAATTGATAAAATTGATAAAAAATATACCCAGGTTTGGGATGATCTATCTAAAGTCTAACTGTGAAAACTACTAAATTTCTCTCTGAAGGTGAAGTAATTGCTATTAATGAAAGAATGGTTTCCAAGTATGGGGGAATGCATGGAGTTAAGGATCTGCACATGCTTAGGCTGGCTATTGGAAGACCACAAATGTCAGTTGCTTTTCAGGATGCATATAAAACCATCTTTGATAAAGCAGCTTCAATGTTCCATTCCGTAATTAACAATCATCCTTTTTTAGATGGGAATAAAAGAACTTCTCTTTTCAGTGCTGTTTTATTTTTGGAATACAACGGTAGGAGGGTTGAGTTTACAAGAAAAGAGGCTGTTAAATTTACCAGAAGAGCACACAATCAGGATTATACAGTTGAACGAATCTCAAAATGGTTGAAGGAGCATTCTAAAAAGCAGATTATGTAACTTTTGGAAGAGTTAATGAGAAGCTACAAATTGCTTAATAACTTCATTTGCTCTTCTGTACGCTTCTAGTTTCAGCGCGTGTTTAGGATCTTTTTGTATAAGCATCATCCGCAATCCAGCACGTATCAACATCTGATTAAATTCATTTATAT
>CAZKAW010000045.1:0-4582 GCA_964551255.1 uncultured Gammaproteobacteria bacterium | reverse complement strand
CCAGGCTTGTGTTATATTTTGCCCTAATTTCTCCGGCCTTTTCGGAAATTTCTTCTGTGGTTGGTAAAATTTGGATACCGGCCAAAAGTTTCTTTAAAATTTCTTTTGCTTGACTTTTCTCCCAAATACTCTTCCCAGAATATGATTCAGTATGGGTAATAATTGAGGCAAATAATTTGAATTTCCTTTCCAGATTGACTTGAATTGTGCTGCCTTTGTCTTTTTGTCGCAGGTAATCAATAACTATTGAAGTATCAATTAATAATCCAATCATTACCAGTTGTATCTTTTAGCCCTTTTCTTTTCTTCTCTTCCCATTTTCTTGTAATCCTGGTAGTCTTTTTCTGTAAACCAGTCTGTCTTTAAATTTAAAAGCATATTAATTCTATCTTTTTTAGAAATTTGCTTTCTTCCTACCTTTTCTCTGATCACAGCAGAGAGGCTTTTTCTTTTCTTTAAAGCCTCTTCTTTAAGTCTGAGGTAATCTTCCTCTAGTAGTCTGATGTTGGTGGTGATATAGTTATTCATACCATACTATTGTATCATTGTATGATATTTTGTCAACTTACTGGAGTAGTTTTAAAAGTTCTTGTTTTGAGGTAACGCCAATTTTCCTGCCTGCCTCTTGGTCATCTTTTAAGACAATATAAGTAGGGATGCTCATGACCCCATATTTGGCAGCTTCCTGAGGATTCTCATCCACATTAATTTTGACTATCTCCACCTTACCGCTTAGTTCTTTTTCCAGCTCTTCCAGAACAGGAGCCATAATCCTGCAGGGACCACAATTATGGGAAACGATTCCATTTGTCACTAAAGTGTGAGGATCTCCCACAGTAATACCAATAACATCGCGACTTTCTACATCTTCGATCGTTTTTATCTTCTCCCATAGTAAATCTCCTTCTTGTCTCTCCTCTAACCACTCTGTAAAAAGTGCTTGCCCAGACTCCGAGGGATGAACAATATTAGTAGGATTCATATATCTCCAACTAACAACAGTGTGCAACGGAATTTGCAAATTATTGGCCACCGCTTTACTGCTTATACCTAGCGCTAATTGTTGCATTACAGTTTCTTTAACTTCTGCATAACTGCTACGTTCAAGTAATCTATACTGTAGAAATTCTCTTATAAAAGGAGTTAACTTATTTTTAGTTGCTGCATATACATAGCCAATTTTGGTCAAATTCAGCAGGGAAGGATAACTATGTGACAGAGCTAAGTAGATTATTACCCCATCTTCATCATCACTACTGGAAATTTCTCTAACCTCAACTCCTAATTCTTCTAAAAGTAATCCCAACTGCTTCGCATACAAAATACCTTCGGATTCAAGATCTTTTTCCTTATGAAATTCAATGGTATTAACATTAAACTTGGCATGATGAGATGAAGTTCCTCCTTGCTTAATTTGGTAAGTAATTTTACAACCATCTCCACCCAACCAGCCACTCATAAACTCTCTCTTAATAGCTAAATCTCCATCCATAACCCAATCGGGCACAAAACAGGCTTGGTTCTTCTTTCGTCCAACCGGTGAGCCCAAGGCTCTTAAAAGATAAAATAAGGCATGAGAAAAACTTCGGCACCTTAAACAACTAATGACAAATTTTCTATCATTAATTTGACGACTCTTTATTTGTCTTCTTATTTCCAGCTTATCGAAACCCAAAGATAGTAAGTCTTTTTTTATCTCCAAAGCGTCATCTTCTGTTCCTACTGCAAAATGCGTTTCACAAATATGATGCTTTAAATCTTCATATAAGTAACCGTCAGTCACCACGAACCCCAATAATCTAGCCAGAGTTATAAGGCGGGAATCATTTGCTTTTAGTGGGAGTAAGTTAAGGCTTGTTAAAACCTTATCGGCAAAAATATTACCTGTGGTCGTCAGGATAACTGACTCGTTTTTTGGCTGAAAAACTTCCACAAAATCAATCGGATCAATTAATATTTTATCTTCTGGTCTTAATTCGTCTAACTTTTTAAAACCCTTTCGGGTCAAAACCATATGATTTAAATCCCCAATTAAGTATCTGCCTGTTTCTAGTGTAATCTTAAGAGAGGGAACATCTTTAAAAATTTTTATATTTTGCACCTTTTTATATGAAGTTTGATAAGTCTTAGGGTCAATAACAACTAATTTTTGTCCTTTTTTAATTTCCGAAGCCTGTAAATAGCCTTTCTCTGTTAATACCGGAGTTTGAGGACCAATACACCACGGAGCCCAAAAATCAAGTAGTTTTACCATAATAAGTTTTCCTGACAGACAAAATAGATTGAAGGTTTATAATACCATTAGTGTCAATTAACAACTACCACCATCTTCCGAAAGCATCTGAGATACTAATCTTCTGGCATGATTCGGCTTTACACCATCTCCAATACATCTCCTATACATTCTAAAAGCTTGTTCCCTAGTCAGCCGTAGCTGTTTATCTACCGGGAGTGAGCTGCCGTCAGCCATGGGATCTTGAAAACTTTTTAAAGGTTTTCCAATTGTACTCAACCATCTTCCCACCCTGCCTTCAGTCGGAAACCCCACATCACCCGGTCTTCCCCTGTATATTTTTGATTCTACCATGAATTATAATTATAACTCATTATTGACCTATATTAAAGTTTAATCTACACTTTAACCAATGAAGGTAACAGTTTTCTTACTTTTCCTTTTCGGTGTGCTGGCTGCCGGTATCTTCTTAATCAACCGGTACCTTAACCCTAACCAACCAACCGCCTCCCCAAACCCGCAGCCGGAAGAGGTTAGTATCGGTTTGGTGGCCGGCTTGGGTGACGGGGTGGAGACAGACTTTTACCCCAAAATTGACCTTGATGTCCCGGGGGCTGCCATCACCAGCCAATATCTGGAGAGCCTGGTCTATTTTGACAAAGACTTTAAACTCACCCCTCTGCTGGCGGAGAGCTGGCAAAATATTAACCCTAATACCTGGCGTTTTAGCCTAAGGAAAGGCGTTACCTTTTCAAACGGCGACCCCTTTGACGGGGAGGATGTCAAATTCACCATAGACACCATCAACCAAAACGCCGCCCAGTGGCTAACCTCACAGTACTTAAGCAGCATTAAGCAGGTAAAGGTGCTCGACCCTTACACCATAGAGATTACCACCAAACAGCCGGACTGGACCCTGCTGTCCAAACTGACCAGCCTCTACATCTTATCGGACCAAACCTTCAAGGCCGATGACCCTGCCCCGCCTGTGGGGACAGGCCCCTATATCCTGCAGGATGGTAAAAAGGATACTTATGGGGTTTTGGTCAGGAATGAAAACTATTGGGGGGAGAAGGCTAAGGTAAAAAAGGTTACCTACAAAGTGATCGCGGATGATACCCAAAGGCTTGAGGCTTTTTTAAACCGGGATGTCAACTTAATCGAATATGTACCCATTGGCAGAGTTGAGGATTTGAAGAACAGAGGGCAAATTGAAGTATTGACCGGGCCCAGTTTGTATGTCTGGTTTTTGGGTTTTGATGTAGCCAGGGATCAAACCCCTTATACGGATACCCCAAAAAACCCGTTCAAAGATATCAGGGTACGCCAGGCTGTCTACCATGCCATTGACATTGACCAGCTGGTTCAAAACACTTATCAGGGCTTTGCCGATACCCAAACCCAACTGGCCACCAAATACTTATTCGGCTTCAACCCGGCGATTACCAGGCTCCCGTTTGACCCGGACAAGGCCAGGCAGCTACTCACAGAGGCCGGTTACCCAAACGGCTTTAAGGTTAATATTGACGTCAGGCATCCAAGGATCGGGGAGTATGCCAAGGAGGTAGTCAGACAGCTTAAGCTGGTGGGGATTGAAGCAACTGTCAAGGTCAGACGGGCTAATGTCACCAGCGCCGAAGACAGGGCCAAATTTGAGACAGGCGACACCTCCATGTATATGACCGCCACCTCCGGCAAAGACGGCAATGTCCAGACAGACCTGTCCATCTTCCTGCATAGCCGGACCAGGGACAACAAATACGGGGTAGAAAATTTGGGCAGTTACTCTAATCCTAAAATAGACCGGCTGGTGGAGAAATCTGCTGCCGAGCTTGATGAAAATAAAAGGCTTGGGTTTATGCAGGAGGCGATGGGGATTGCCATGGTTGATGATGTCTCAATGGTGCCTTTAAATACCGACGGCCAGATCTATGCCCTTTATCAGGGTATCTCCTGGATCCCAAGGCCGGACAGCCAAATCCGCGCCTATGAAATCTCCAAATAAGCTTAAAGTCAACCTGGGGTTAAAAGGTAAATTCCGGCTGATTATTATCATTTTTCTAATCATAATTTTTAGCGTGATGGCTTTCCTTTTGATAGGAAGCAGTAATAAAAACTTAACCGGACAGGTTACGGAACAAGCCAAATCCTATGCCAATCTTTCCAACCAGCCAATCGTGGAAGCCTATAAGCTCTATTATAATTCAGGCTATTTAAAATTCCGCCAGGTTTTCCTGGAGGTACTTAAGCTGGATGAGAATATCTCCCGGGTTCAGATTTTCGATGCTAACGGCTACCTGTTAGCAGACTCCGATTTTTTACCTTTGGGAAAAAATGCAAAGAAAAAAA
>CAZKAW010000044.1:0-4636 GCA_964551255.1 uncultured Gammaproteobacteria bacterium | reverse complement strand
TAGCTTTATTCTTTATTCTTACCGCTTTATTCTATTCTCCACCTGTTTATGCTGATGTAAAAATTGGAGAAAAGTTTGGGCTTGGTGATATTAAAACTTTAGGTGAAGGGACCCAAGGCTTGGTACTACCTACTTTCTCCTTCGCTGCGGCGGCAGTGGTGCTTTATTTTTTGTGGGGGGCCTGGAATTGGATAATTTCAGGGGGAGATAAGGAAAAGGTAGCTGCTGCCAGAAATATGATCACCCACTCTATAATTGGCTTTATAATACTAATGTTTGCCTTTTTCATCCTGCAGTTTTTACTGTCCTTTTTATTCCAAACAACAGATTTTCAAATAATCCAAATTTAGCAAACTTAAGGTCCACCTACCCCGCCTGGAGCTCCTCCTGCCGGAGCGCCTCCACCAGCAGCACCTGCTCCTCCCCCACCCAGTCTATTTCTCACAAAATTTACAGCCAGCATCCCATAATAGAATGCTCCTCTAGCAACCCAACTGGCAGCATAATTAACTCCATTTCTTACATGGGCACTTCTCAAATAAGCTACGCCTCCACCAGCTAATGCTGCGAGCCCAGCCACAGGAATCCAGGGAAAACCCCCTTCGTCACCTCTTTCTCCATTACCTCGAGCAAGGCCCGAAGGAGTAGAAGAAGGTTTTGGGGTGGGTGTGAACTTAGATTCAGCTCTGGCTGTAGCAGTTGCTTTCTCATTCATTCGTCCTGCCACCACAGTCTCAATTGCCACAACTACCTCATTTATTTTAGGACCTGGTGTTGCTGAAGCTGGGGGTGTATTTGAAGGTATAGGTTTTGGCGTTTCTGTGGGAGGATTCTTTAAAGCTTCTTCTGTAGCATTAAGATTTGCCAATTTCCTCTCCATCTCTTGCCTCCTTCTTAGCTCTTCTATATTTTTCTGTGCTTGAGCTATTTGAGTAGCTAAAACATCAGGTGTAGGGGTTGCGGTAGGGACAACAGTAGGTGTTCTGGGTGGGGGAGGTGTTAGTGTAGCGGTATTTGTTGGTGTAGCTGTATCAGCATCAGCAATTTTAGAACCTTGATCTATCCCAAAATTCAGGGCAAGACCTGTGATGACTGCTATACCTATTCTAGCAGTTCTATTTATAGTAACTGGACCAACTTCTCTAGATCTCATATTTATCTTTATATTATCCCATAATAATAATGTTCTGTCAACTTATTAGGGTATTTTTACTTATCTACTTTCTTCTTGCTGCTTTTTAATGGTAGTATATTTTTAAAGGCTTCATAATTTATACATGGTTAAAAGAATTCTTATTTTGTTCATAGTTGGCTTGTTTTTTCTGACAAACACCTCAGTTGTTTTGGCTGAACGCGGGGTGGGAGAGTCTTGCGGTTCCAGCTACCCTGCTGACCCTAGTGAGCCTTGTGTTAAAGATTATGATTGCATAAAAGAAGCTCCTATTCCTGGCCAAGGACCTACTTATTCTTGCAAATATTCACCTGTGTCTACTATTTTTGGTAAAGTTAAGCCTCCTGATGCTTTAAAAAAGCTGATGGGGAAAGATCAAACCGGTGCAGCCGGTATCAGCCAGTTTTTAACCAACCTGGTAGCTCTTATCTACAGCCTGGCAGGGATTGTATTAATCTTTATGCTGCTGTGGGGAGCATTCGGATGGATGACCTCAGAAGGGGATAAGGAAAAACTGGCAGCAGCCCAAAGAAAAATCATCAATGCCATTATAGGTATAATCCTTTTTGCCATTGCTTTTGCAGTGATTGCTGTCTTGGGACAATTCACCGGTTTTAAGTTTTTTTTCAACACTTGACAAGCAGTTTGTTTTATGAATACTATTAAACTGTAATGAAGAAAATAACATTTGCAGCCTCATCAGTACTATCATTTTTAACACCTTCTCTTGCTTTTGCACAAAACGTAACAATTACTAAACCCCCTCAGGGGTTTCCCTCAATTGGAAATTTCATTACCAACACCTTAACTATCGCTTTTCTGGTGGCTTTGCTGGTTGTTTTGGCAATGCTCATCTGGGGAGCATTTGAGTGGATTACCTCCGGCGGTGGTAGAGAAGCAGTTGGCAAAGCCAGGGGCAGAATTATTAATGCTTTAATTGGTTTGGCTGTTTTAGCCATTGCTTTTGCTTTAGCTAGAGTGGCAGCTCAATTCTTAGGCTTTCCTGATATCACCCAGGGCATTCCCATTCCAACTCCCGGCCAACCTGTACAAGGCCAATTCTAAGTTTGGTAATTTTGCATCCTCATTGATCTTTACTCTCTTTTGGTGTTAAGGTAGTATGATAAGCATCATGAAGCATGAATCAAGAATTATGGTTGTGCTTATTGCATTATTCATAATTCATCCTGTCTATGCTGCTTGCAACCCCAATATTCCAGGAGATTGCCCGGCAGGACTGGATCAGCTGGAAGCTGTAGTAGGACAAATAATTTCTGTGATAGTGGGTTTGGGGTTTATAGCCAGTTTAGTAATGCTGGTTTGGGCCGGATTTAAATATTTAACTTCCGGAGGAGAACCAAAAGCTGTCCAGCAAGCCCATTTTACTCTCACCTGGGCCCTTTTGGGGATTTTGTTTTTGGCCATTGCCTGGCTGATTTTACTGCTTATTCAAACCTTTACAGGAGTGGAGGTCACCTCATTCAACATTAAAACTTTGTGTGGAATCCCCGGAGACCCCCTAAAATTTTGTAAGTAAAAATCCTTGACAAAGTATGACGATTTTTGTTAAAATCGTATAACTATGCAACTTATGACTGTCGGTCCAAAATATCAAATAGTCATACCAAAAGAGGTCCGGAGAAAAATGAAGGGGTTAAAGCCCGGAAGTAAGGTGGGTCTATACGCCCTAGATGAAACCACAGCCACTATTAAATCCGAACCTGAAAGTTGGGTGGAAAGAACCAGCGGAATGATGACAGAAGCCTGGAAAAATATTGATCCGATAAAAGAAATACAGAAAATGCGCGATGAGTGGGACGAAAGGTTAGAAAAACTTGAAAAAATCGCTCAAGCTAAGTAAGTATCCTTCAATTGGCCTGGATACCAATATTTTTATTTACTATCTGACACGCAACTCCCCTTTTTATCCGCTTGCTAATGAGCTATTCAAAACTATTGAATCCAAAGGTATAGAAATAACTACCAGTACTATCACCCTGATAGAAATTCTATCTTTCAAAATTCCTCAATCAGATATTTCTAACTTAGAAAAAGAATTTTTATTACTTCCTAAACTTAGGATGATCGCTCCTGATATAGAGATTGCGAAGGTTGCTGCAAAAATCAGAAGGGAATATGGTTTTGGCCTGGCTGATTCCATCCAACTGGCCACAGCACTTAAGTCAGGAGCCAAAGTATTTATTACCAATGATGCCGGAATTAAAAAATTTAAGGAACTAAAAGTTGTTTTATTAAACAAGCTTTAAAACTTTACCCCGAGCGAAGCCGAGCGAGGGGTTGCAAATTACTACACTTCCCCATTTGTAAAAATCCTTGACAAAGTATTTAAAGCATGGTACAAACAGTATATGCAAGTTGTACTAGTAAATGAAGTTCTTACCAGTATCAGTAAAAAGGGCCAGGTAACAATCCCAAAGGAAATAAGAGAAAAATTAGGGATTAAACCTAAAGATAAAATTGCCTTCAGAGCTGAAAAGGGTAAGATTAGAATCATACCTTTAGGTTCTCCTATTGAAGCAAGCTTTCAGGCTGTGCCTGCTTTAAAAAGGAAGGTGAGTTTGGAGCAAATGATTGAAATTGCCGCCGAAGAACATGCCCTGCATGCAGCAAGAGAAGGGCTTTAAAATCCCTGATGAACTTTTTGGATACAAATATTATTATCCGGTATCTAACCGGGGATGATCCGGAGCAGGCCAAAAAAGCCAAGGAGCTGCTTACTCAAGTGGAAACAAAGAAGCTCAAAGTAACAACTTGCGAAGGGGTAATTGTTGAGGCGGTACAAGTCCTATCCTCAAAAAAACTTTATAATCTCCCAAGGAAAGAAATCAGAACTCATCTGGTAAATATTCTCCGTCTTTCGGGGCTTAAGATCCTAAACAAAAGAGCTTATCTTAGGGCACTGGACCTTTATGCGACTTACCCCTTTTTAGATTTTGTGGATGCACTCAATATTGCTCATATGGAAAGAGCGCAAATCAAAACTATCTTAAGTTTTGATGAGGATTTTGATAAAATCCCGGGAATTTCAAGAATAGCTATGAGAGAAAAGTTGCAATTTATATAGTATTTAGTTTACTGTTAAGTTATGACTGCCATTTGGAAATTTAGAATTAAGAATTTAGAATTAAGAATTAAGAATTTTTTGAATTATTTTTTAATAGCTTTATTCTTTATTCTTATAGCTTTATTCTACACCACACCTGTTCATGCTCAATCACCTCTCCCCTCTACCATCTCTCCTACCTCCCCCATCTTTACTGATCTTTTAGTTCACAACATCTTCCACAGCTTTTCCTGTTTGGGAGTTGGACAATCTGTCATTGGTCAGCCCTGTTTAAACTACATCCAGGGAGTGCCTTATCTTTCTTCAGTTAATACTTCAGGGGGAGTTTTAGGTACTACCACCGGCCTGATAGGGGCATTATATGCTAACCCTCCGGTCAG
>CAZKAW010000043.1:0-4809 GCA_964551255.1 uncultured Gammaproteobacteria bacterium | reverse complement strand
TATGATATACTTATTTAGTTGATTTAAGAATTTTAAGCTACAGAATCTTTTTTTCCTCAGGGACTAACTTTTTCAAGTAGCTCCTTTAATTTTTTAAAAATTACAGTTTCTTTTTTCAATTTTTATTGTCTTCTTCATCCTCTTTTTATGGATGAAGAAGAAACCATTTATGTATTACAGATTTAGATTTAGAAATCAAAGAAGGTTTTCCGGTAGAAGAAAAAGTAAACTGGAAGGCGCGGATATAAATATGTTCATTAAAAAAGCATCCGGGGCGGCAGAGTCCCCTGAGCAAATAACTTCCACCACCTTTTCTGATTTTAATATTGCAGATAGTTTAAAGATAAATATTGCCACTAAAGGCTACCGGATTCCCACCCCCATACAAACTCAGGCTATCCCCTATATCCTGGAAGGCAGGGATTTAATTGGCCTGGCCAGTACCGGCACCGGTAAAACAGCGGCTTTCCTGATCCCTATTATCAATAAAATCTTAAAAGACAAAACACAAAAGGCTTTCATTATTACCCCCACCAGAGAGCTGGCTGTTCAAATAAATGAAGAGCTAAGATCTCTAACGCCAAACTTGGGCATATACTCGGCTTTGATTATTGGTGGATCCAATATGCACAGGCAAATCCAGGACTTAAGAAGAAATCCCCATGTTGTTATCGGCACACCCGGAAGGCTTAAGGATTTGATTGAACGAAGGCGGCTTTACTTGAATAATTTCCAAACTTTTGTCCTAGACGAGGTGGATTTAATGGTGGATATAGGATTTATAAATGAGGTTAAATACTTTCTGTCATTTTTACCAAGGGCGCGCCAGTCGCTTTTTTTCTCTGCTACCATCCCCCCAAAAATAAGGGAAATTCTGCAGGCATTTGTGCAAAACCCGGTCACTGTATCACTTAAAACCCGGGATACTGCCGAAAATGTTGACCAGGATGTTGTCAGGATCCAAAATCCTGCCAAAAAAGTAGACCATCTGCATGACCTTCTCATCCAAAATGGCTTTGACAAGGTCCTGGTTTTTGGCCGGACAAAACACGGTATAGAAAAATTAAATAAAGAGCTTGTTTACCGCGGGTTTAAAACAGGCGCCCTGCATGGCAATAAAAATCAAAGCCAGAGAAGAAGAGTCCTGGAAAGCTTTAAAAGAGATGAGATTCAAATACTCCTGGCAACGGATGTGGCCTCAAGAGGTTTGGATATAGAAAATGTTACCCATGTGATAAATTATGACCTGCCTGAAACCTATGAAGATTATATCCACAGAATTGGCCGCACCGGCAGGGCCGGTAAGACCGGTACTGCCTTAACGTTTGTGGAACGATAACAACAGTTCTCTAAAATAATTTATCTGCTCTTTGGACGGCTGTTTTCCGGCATTTGTTGTCAATACAGCTTGTTGAATAATTTTCGTTGACAGACCGGACAGCGCACAGAGGGGCAGGCCCGCATCTTTCTATCCTACTGCCCTTGTCTTGCGATCCGCATTTTTGCTCCTTCTTTTTTTCAAAATCCAGGGAGTTAACTGCCACCCATTCATCATTTGCATAATCTATCTCCTGACATGCCCCCTCATAGCAGCAGGACAATCCATATTTTTGGTTTATTAAAATACAATCACTATCAGCCTGGCAGGAATCTGAAAAGCCAACTTCACCGGCAGTTGGCGCTGGGGTAACAGCAGGTTTAATGTTTACCTGCCCGGGAGAAAACCCGATCAGCAGCAACAGTCCGGCAGCTACAGCCGCTGTTAAGACAATCCCCAAAATGGCTAACTTACCCATCTCTAACATATTATATCAGCAAAAACCTTTCTTTCAAATAACTTCCACCTTAACTTCCACCCTTGGGGTGGAATACGCAGACACCTGCGGATTTTAAGTATTTTCAGGCTCAAAAAGGTGAGCAAATTTTACGTTTTTCTTTAGAAAAAGGAAAGCTCTGCTTTAGATAACGAAGTTATCGCAAGCTCTGTTTATACTTCAGCTACGCTCAGTACAATAGGGACTTTCCATGGAAAATATTGCCTATATTCTCTCTTTTATTTCTATTTCTTCTTTAACTAAATCAAACTTCACCACAAAAATATCAAAAAATCCCTTTTGGCCAACTACTCCATAAGCATATTGTCCCATTTCTTTTAAAAATCCAACCCTAACATTTTTAAATAATTTTCCACTAATCCTTAGGTTCAAATAGTGGAAATAAATAGCTTTACTTTCACCGATAATACCCGCTACCTTCCCCTCTTCCCCAGAAGTTATATCAATTCCAAATACATCAGCTATATCAGATGAGAAGATATTTGAATCTGCACCCGAATCAATCAGCACTTCATAGAAAACAATAGTATTTTTATAAATAACTTGAACTGGAATTACGGGACGCAGCACACCATGGTCATATATTTTGTAACCAAATTTCATAGCCCCGACCCGACATATGTTACAAGTTCAATGGGCATTTTGGTAAGAATAGGTCTATCATAACCCCCCTTTTTTGCCTTAACCCATGCCTCTTTGGCTGTTTTACCAGAAGCTAAAACTGTTATTTCATCTTGGGCTAATGCTACCCACTTACCTTTGTATTTTTTATAAATATGTGTCCAGTCAATAGCCATGTTTGTATTTTATCACAAACTGGAAAGTAAAAAGGTGAGCAAATTTTAGCTACAGTGGTAAGCACTTCTATTTTACTTAGTGCAATAGAGACTTCATATGGTGGTGAGTCAAACTTGTCCTGAGTGGAATCGAAGAATCGAACCATGGGAGAAAATTGCCGGATTATTTTTGGATCAGATCTTTGTAAACATCATAGGCTTTTTTGGTAGTGAGGTCTCCGCTTGCTGAAGAACCCAGGCACTGCTTGCCCGGAATATATAGCAGGCCATAATTACAAAACTCACTTTTATCTTTGGGCACATCCACCAAGTTATACCAAAACACCTTATCTACCCCTAAAGACAGCAGGTATGGCAGGACATCCTTAAGGTAGGCTGCCTGGCCCTCTTCCCCCGCCGGATAACCATACCCGGGCCTTCTGACTTGCTGATAATTAGGGTCAGAGGGAAACCCTACCTCTGTTACCCAGATTGGTTTATTCCCAACCACCGATTTAATCCTTTTATAAAGGCCTCCCATGTCGGACTTCTTAGAATAGGTATGGTAATTTGCAATGTCAAAATTCTGCAGGGCCGGATAATCCGGGTCTTGCAGGATTGCAGGGCCAAAGTTGCTGTTACAGGCTTGCCCGCTACAGGCTGCCAAGCCCCCCAATAAAACCTTAGCGGAAGGGTTGGCTGATTTAACCCCCGAGTAGGCAAAGTGCAACACCCTGGCATATCTTTGAGGGGTATCTTTCCAGTGGGGCACCAGGTCCGGTTCATTGTCCACCTCAAAGTAAGTCACCTTTGAGCCATAGTGGGACACTACCTTGGAGAATAGGTCAGACACCTGATCATCGCTACATTGGGGTAGATTCTTGCCACCTGTTAAAGAGGTGTTGTTGCAAAAACCGCTGCTTCTGACAATCAGCTGCAACACCACAGTCATGCCTTTACTTCTGACATTATCTACAAAAGAGTCACAGATGGAAAAATTAAAATTATTATCTGAGGGTTCCAGGTCATGCCAGTCACAAAGACCTCTCACCAAACCAATCCCTGCCTGGGAAGCTTTGTCAAAAGCCTGGGGATTATAAGGCTCATTAGGGCCTAAGCCTGTATTTACCCCATATTTGTCTGATCTAAAACCACTGGTGGGAAAAGGGGTTGGGGTTGGTGAACCACTGGAGGTGGGACTGCCGGTGGGAGAAAAGACGGGGGTAGGAGTAACTTGGGTAGTTGGGCCTCCCCTGTTGCCAAACAGCTTCTGCCTGATTGGTTTAACTCCTAAAACTACCCCCAAAAGCAGTATGATAATTAAAATTATAGCTGCAGGTTGAACACTACCTTTCATATTTTTCCCAACATCTTTCTTTCTTAATATCTAGTATAACACTTTTTTACCTCTTAATATCATTTCATTCGAGCGGGAAAATAGTGTAAAATACCAAAGTATGCCCTACAACAAATTAACCCCTCGGGAAGAAGATATTATTTTAGGTAAAGGGACCCAGACTCCCTTTACAGGAGAATATGATGATTTTTATGAGGAAGGGGTATTTATCTGCCGAAGGTGCAATGCTCCCCTTTTTTCCTCTGAAGCTAAATTTGATGCGGGCTGTGGCTGGCCTTCTTTTGATGAGGAGTACCCAAATTCCTTAAAAAGATTACCGGAGGAAGATGGGATAAGGACAGAGATCCGGTGTGCTAACTGTGGGGCCCACCTGGGCCATGAATTTTTAGGTGAGCATCTGACTGATAAAAACACCAGGCATTGTGTCAATTCCCTCTCCATTAAATTTATCCCCAAAGGCCAAAAACTGCCCAAAATTCTTGAGGAATGAGGAAGAAAAAAATACCCCGCCTCCAAAAACTCTAAATTTATACTATACTAAATACAACATGATTAAGGGTAGGAAGAAGAGCAAATTTGAGATTTTACCATTGGCCAGAAAATTATTGGAAGAAGCCCAAACTTTTCATGGACAAAAGTTTTTCTTTTCTGTAATGATAGTTTTGTGAGGCGTCTTCCACTTTATGCAGATGCAATAATGGGGTCAGGGTCAAGCCCTTCGCCTCAATTAGTATAATACTACCCCAGATTTCATAAATCAACTGTCAAAAGCAAATCCCCCACCTCAAAAAACTCTAATCAAATCTTCTCAATATAGTAATCATACCTCGGTGAAGAGTTT
>CAZKAW010000042.1:0-5283 GCA_964551255.1 uncultured Gammaproteobacteria bacterium | reverse complement strand
ATTTTTATTACAGATACTGTACCTTTAAGGGAGGAGATGAGAAATAACCCTAAAGTTCATGTTGTATCTGTTGCTAAGCTTCTGGCTGAGGCTATTGAGTGTATACACAGCGGTAATTCAATGAGTGAGAGATTAATTCCAAAAGCCCACAGGACATACGAGGAAAGATCAGCGTAAGTTTAGCGTTTCTCCTTCAAAAATAATATTTTTAGGTTTGATGATTACTTTTCTTTCGCCTTCTTCTATATAGCCTGTATCCAAACCTTCAAAACCATTTTGGGAAATTATCTCTTGGGCTTTTGCAACATCACCTGCGGATAGAAAAATAGCATAATCCTGCCCCATGTTAAAAGTTTGATACATTTCATAATCATCCAGTCCCGCCTCTTTCTTAATAAATTTAAATATTTCCTGGGGTTCAAATAATTTTTCTATTACATAAGTAAAGTTTCTTTTAGACCTCATGATTTTCCGCAAACCATGACCCGTGATGTTTGATATGTAATGAATATCAACGCTCCCCAGCAGATCCCGGACTAATTTTGCATAGATATTGGTTTTGGTTAAAATTTCTTTTCCTCTACCGGGAAGTTTGTGCATTAGCGCTCTGGCCAGCGATATCCCATTGGCGTTTATGCCGTTGCTTTTGATAAGTATTATTCGATCACCGGATGTTAATTTTTTGTCTGTGATTAATCTGTCTTCGCTTCCAATAATTCCCACTGCCGATCCTGCTAAATCAACAGTATTTTTTTCAATAATTCCTTTATTTGTGGCAGTTTCACCTCCGCCCCAGGAAACTCCTGCCAAGTCGCAGGCGCTTTTCCAGCCTTCTATTAAATCCCTCATACGCTCGCTATCTTGTAGCCAGCTGTTATCTCCAATAGCCCAGTAGGCATGAATTACTAACGGTTTGGCGCCGCAGGTGATTAAGTCATTGATGATAGTTGCGACAGTATCGTGGCCAATAATATCATAGTATGTGCGCTCAACTGTCCTCACCGCATCTGCTACCAGATTTTTGGTTCCCAGGCCTTCGCTGACCGAGGCCATATAAATATAGTCCTGTTTCCAGACATAGGCTGATTCGCCTCTGGTATCAGCGACTTCTTCAAACCCATTTTTGAGATTCTTGCCTGTAGCGGCTGCGGCAGTTTGGGCTAGTTTTTTAATCGGGTCTTTGGTGGAATAATCATCCCCAACTTGAGAGTATGTAATAGTCCGTTGTCTTTTCATAAAAGTTAACTATATCATATTCTAAATATTATGAGGAAGAAATCCCAAAATAAAAAATATTTTCAGCCTTTAAAACGGGTATTTCCCTAAAAAGACTGCCTGTTTTTGTCCACTTTAGACAAGTGATATAATAGGCCTTCTTTTATGAAAACTGCCGTAGCTATCCTAATTATCATTATAATTTTGGGTGGTTTGATTTACTTAAAATCAACCAGTTCTTCCGATAACTTTTTGCCTAACTTAACTGATGCCCTAAACCCTCAGGATGATAGAGGTGGACCGGATGAAGAAAAGATACATCCTCTTCAGATTGAATATTTAAGGCAGGGTGAATATCCGGGGTCTAATATTACTATAGAACAGACTTTGGAGCCGGGATCAAACTACCAAAGATATATCGCTTCTTACAAATCAGAGGGTTTAAAAATTTACGGCCTCTTAACAATCCCCAATGTAGAACCACCAAAGGACGGATGGCCGGTAATTATCTTTAACCACGGTTACATCCCGCCTAAAGAATACAGCACTACCGGGAAGTATGTGGCTTACACAGACGCCTTCTCAAAAGCTGGTTATGTCCTGTTTAAACCGGACTTTAGAGGCCATGGTAATTCAGAAGGCAATGCAGCCGGCGGATATGGCTCCAATGCCTATGCAATTGATATATTAAATGCCGTGGCCTCTATCAAAAAATACCCGGGAGTAAACCCTGAGAAGATCGGGATGTGGGGGCACTCTATGGGAGGGCATCTCACTTTAAAAAGTATGGTAGTGTCAAAAGACGTAAAAGCCGGGGTGATCTGGGCAGGGGTGGTGGTCTCGTACCCTGACTTGTTAAACAACTGGAGAAGGAGGGATTTTACCCCGCCTCCCCAGTTGCAGAATGGGGCCAGGAGATGGAGACAGGAGTTGATAGATAGGTATGGAACCCCTGAAGCTAATCCTGCCTTTTGGAGCTCCATCTCGGCCAACTCATATTTAAAAGATATCTCAGGGCCGCTGCAGCTTCATCATGGGACTGGTGATACCTCAGTTCCCATTATGTTCTCCCGAAAACTGGAAACTCAAATGAAGGAAGCCGATCAAAATGTGGAGGCCTATTATTATGAAGCTGATGACCACAATCTATCAGCAAATTTAGGGGTTGCCCTGCAAAGGGCAGTGGACTTTTTTGACAAATACCTCAAATCTTTCTAGGTGTCTAATTTAGTGCTTTGGGGTTAATTTTAATGATTTTGTCATCATCTGGAGACGGGTTTCCTCTGCCATCCCTGTTGGAAGTGGTGATATAAAGCATGTTATCAGGTCCCAACACTACCTCCCTGATTCTGCCGAATTTACCTTTAAAGTGAGTTTTTAACTCTTTGGTACTAATTACATACTGATATAAAGCCTGTCCTCTTAAACCCCCAAAGTAAATTGACCCATTATAAGCAGAGCTTGTCACTTCGCGGTAAAAAGTTGCTCCTCCTGGAGCCCAGGTATCAGAACCGCTTTGTAAAATGGGAGTTTCCATACCGATTTTGGTTTGAGTTCCGGTAATCTCCGGCCAGCCATAATTTTTACCGGGTTCAATTAAATTTATTTCATCTGTGGCAGACTGCCCGTGTTCTACCTCCCATAATCTTCCCTGTTCATCCCAAGTTATGCCTTGTGGATTTCTGTGTCCATATGAATACACAAGATTATTAAATGGATTGCCTGGCGCTGGATCTCCCTCATCAGTGACCCTTAAAATTTTTCCGGCCAGAGAATTTTTCTCTTGGGCCAAGGAGGGATTTTGGGCGTCACCGGTGGTGATATAGAGATATCTATCGGGTCCAAACTTAATTCTGCCTCCATCATGGAAAGTTGCCCCGGGGATCTGGTCTATAATCAATCTCTCTTCTGTTAGTTTGTCATCTTCAAATTTGAACCTGACCACTTTGTTCAAGGTTTCATCTCCGGATGCGTTATAAGTGTAGTAAAAATAGAAAAAATTATTTTGCTCAAAATTGGGGTGAAGGGTAACTCCGTGTAACCCTCCCTCACCAACTTGTTTAATAGGTAAGGTATCAATCGTTGTAATGTTTTCATCTTTAATTTTTTTAACTGTTCCTGATCTTTCTGTTACTATGATTTCACCTTTGGGCAAAAAAGCCAACGCCCAGGGAACCTCTAATCTGCTGGCAATTACTTCGGTATTAGCTGTTTCTGTTGGTTTTACGCCGGCAGACGGCCGGGGTAAAATAGTTGTATTAGTCCTTAATCCCCAGAGGATTAGTCCCAAAAAAAGCAATATAAAAATTGAGATTAAATATTTAGACATTCTGTTCAAGGCCATCAGAAAACTCCAGTAAATGCCCGGCTTTAAGTCTTTTTGTCTCCAAATATGAGCGGTTGTAGCGATTGGGCGCTGTGACAAGGGGAATTCGGCCGCTTACTTTTACCTGGTGTTTTTTTAAATCATTAGTTTTTTTGGGGTTATTAGTCATCAGTTTAATGGAACCTATTTTCAGGGAGGAAAGCATATGGGCTGCAACATGGTAATCTCTTTCATCTCCGGAAAAGCCTAATATTTTATCCGCTTCTATGGTGTCAAACCCTTTATCCTGCAGGGCATAGGCTTTAATTTTATTGGCAAAACCAATTCCTCTGCCTTCCTGGCGAAGATATAAAATCACTCCCAGACCTGCCTTTTCGATCTTTTCCATAGAGGCTGTTAGCTGATCCCTGCAGTCACACCTTAAAGATCCAAACCCGTCGCCTGTTAAACACTCGGAATGAATTCTTACCGTCACGTTGTTTTTGCCGGTGACATTTCCTTTTACCAAGGCGGCGTGTTCTTTTTTATCTTTGTTGTTTTGAAAAGCCACTACTTGAAAATTACCAAATCTGGAGGGAAGCTTGGCAATAGCCACAATTTTGACACATACTCCGCCAAATTTTTCCCCCGGACAGTTGTGGTGTTTGTTTATTTTAAGCAAGTGTCCGACTGTTTTAGCAGGTATCATAAGTTTGAATACCCCCATAAAAGGAAATCTTCCTCAAACCGCTTTGTTTGAATATTTTTAAAATGAAGCGCCTCCTTGATCCTTTGCGCTCCCGCGCCTTCAACTGCAGAAACAGCATTATTTCCGCCAATAATTAAAGGTCCGTAAAAAGCATAAACTTTATCTACTAATTTTTCCGTTACAAAATTACCCAAAGTTTTTCCTCCTCCTTCAACTATGATGCTTATTATCTCAAGCTCCTTTAGTTTGGAAAGAAGTTTTTCGATGGGTATTTTATTCTGTTTAAAAATTAAAGTTTTTATGCCACTTTGGTTTAATACCTTTAATTTATCTTTGGGAGCTTGAGTGGTAGTAACTACCAAGACATTTGTATCTCTTAAAACTTGTGCTTTTAAAGGAATTTTCAAACCCGGATCTAAAACTATTCTTAAAGGATCTTTTAAGCCTTTAGTTCTTGTTCCAAGATGAGGATTGTCTAAAATTACAGTGTTAATACCCACTATGATTGCCTGGAACTGCCCTCTTAATTTTCTGGAAAATTCTCTTGATTTTTCATTTGTGATCCACCGGGAGTCTCCTTTGAAGGTAGCGATCTTCCCATCCAAACTGGCTCCAAAACGAATTGCCACAAATGGTCTCCCTTTTTGGTGGAAGGTAAAAAACTGCTCGTTTAAGGTTCTGGCTTGATCTTCTAAAACCCCGATAATTACTTCCAAACCGCTTTTTCTTAACTTGGCTATACCTTTACTGGAAACTGCCGGGTTAGGATCAACTGCGGAGCAAAAGACTCTTTTAATCCGGGATTTAATGATGGCATCTATACAGGGCGGTGTTTTTCCGAAGTGGCTGCAAGGCTCTAAATTAATATAAAGGGTAGCTCCTTTGAGATTTTCTTTGGCAGAAGTTATAGCTTCAATTTCAGCATGAGGGAGCCCCCACTTTTTGTGATAGCCGGTGGATATAACCTTGCTGTTTTTGACAATGACCGCACCCACCAGGGGATTGGGACTGGTCCAGCCTAAAGCCTTTCTGGCCAGTTTAAAAGTTTGTTTAA
>CAZKAW010000041.1:0-5418 GCA_964551255.1 uncultured Gammaproteobacteria bacterium | reverse complement strand
CAGGACTCGAATGTGTATAAGACATTTGTGTTAACCGTTACACCATCCGCCCGTGGTAGGAATTATATCAAAGTAGAGTCAAAGAGTCACACCCCCTACAACTTGGCTCTTTGGGTAATCTCTGCTTCTACTTGAGTCACATCCCGGCCAAACTTAAGTCTGGATAATTCTTTAATAGCTTGACCAATTTGAGGATTTAAGATGGCCTTCCATTTTTTCATATCCTTGGTAGTATCCAAAGAAAACGGCACCACCGGTTCTCCACTGACAATGGTTTTAATGTAGGCATGGGGAGATTCAATATTAACCAGATCCTGTTCGGAAAAAGTGGGTGAAAACTCATGCTGCAGGTAATTGGCATCCGTCACCCCCACCCGAAAGGCAATCACCGTACCTACGTTGCCAAAGACCGCATTTTTTAAATCCTCCCCAATTTGGCCAATAAATTGGTTGGCTACTGTTAAATTAAGCCGGTATTTTCTGGCCTCGGATAAAATATCGGCAAAGGTTTCTGTGGCAAAGTTTTGAAACTCATCCACATAAAGGTAAAAATCCCGCCTTTCCTCCATTGATACATTGGTCCGGGACATGGCTGCAGCTAAAATCTTGGGTACTAATATCAAACCCAAGAAATTAGAGTTTTCCTCACCTATCCGGCCTTTGGACAAATTCATGATTAAAATTTTTCCTTCATCCATGACTTTTCGCAAATCAAAGGCGGAGGTGGATTGACCAATGATGTTTCTCATCATCTTATTGGTGACAAATCTGCCGAACTTGGAAACCGTATAATCCAAAACTTCCGATTTATGAAAGTCTGTGGTTTGGGCAATCTGGTCGGTCCAGTATCTTTTTACCACCGGATCAGTTACATGGGGCAAAAGTTCCCTGACAAAGTTGGCATCGGTCATAATCCTCATAACCTCTACAAAAGTTGCACCGGGCTTACTCATGGCTGTTAACATGGCATTTCTAACCCCGTGTTCAAATCTGGGCCCGATAATACCGGTTTTGTTGGGATCAAACAGTTTATACATTAGTCCAATAATAGAGGCCACCACAAAATGCTTTTGCTCCTCTGTATAAGCTTCCAGCATATTCAGTCCAAAGGGACGGGTAACGTCGGCCGGGTCAAAATAGATAACATCTTCGGCCCGGTTGGGCGGAACCAGCTGTAATATCTCTTCTGCCGCATCACCGTGAGGGTCAATAAAACAAAGGCCTTTGCCGGCTAAAATATCCTGCAGCATCATGCTTTTTAAAAGCTCCGACTTACCAGTACCTGTTCTGCCGATAATATACATATGTCTTCTTCTGTCATCCTCTGCCAAATAAACCGGTCTTTGTACTCCTCTGAAAATGGACCTGCCCAGGTATAATCCAGAGGTGGGAATTTTTTCCGGAGCAGGGGCTCTTTTGGAAGACAACCAGTTGATATAGGGAGTTTCAATAGATTTATTGGGAAAGTGGAAAATAGAGGCCAACTCATCAGAGGTTAAAACCGATCCTTTGGAAAACCTGGGGGGGTAACGGTAAATAAAATCAGTCAAAAAACCTTTTTCGGAAAACACCTTAGCTCCGCTAAAGTTGTTGTAAGGACCGGAGAATTGTTCAAAAGCAGCTTTAATGTTAGTTAAATGTGCTTTGGCCGCTTCTTGGGAGGATGAGGATACCACCAGTCTTATTGTGGCTTCAAAGCCCGCCCTGGAAACTTTACCTTCCACTGCTTCCAGTTGTTTGGCATCAGGAGGAGTTTTGGGATTTTTTTCATCACCGGGTTCCTTTTCCTTTTTGAGCCAGTTTTTACCTGAATCTTTCCATTTACCATCAGCTGGGGAAATCACCAGTTGAACAGCTGCCCCTTCCCCAGGCTGCATCTTGGCTAAAGCTGAAGTCAGGGCAGACAAGGGATCCGTAGGCAAATCCCGAAAAGTCTTGACTGGAAAATAATTAGCATTTTTTAACTTAAGTTGAGCATAAGCTGTTTGGGAATTTTCCGAGAAAATATTGTATTCGGGGAGTTCTTTGATTTCGGCATCAGGATAAGCCCCGTGAATTTGTTTTTCCAAAAGATCCTTATGAGATTTATGAACTGAGACAAAAAACCTGATAGATTCATGTGTGGCTACTACTTCAAAAGACAAGTGGGGCTGAGGCTGGAAACCGGACAGAATTCCTCCTGATTTCCTAAGAGAAGCAAAAGTGGCAAAAAGTTGCTCGGCAGCATCTATTTTAATTTCATTGCCTCTGGGCACTTTAATTTGCAACAGCACAAACTGAAGAGAAGATTTTTCCCTGTCTTTATATTTGATAAAACCTGCCAGATATTTTTTTAAAAAAAGGGCCACCCCCAAAAACAGTAAAATTACTGCTAAAACACCGGTGATGGCTGCCAGTAAACCAAATAAATCAAAACTTGTTGTTTGTGTCACTTCCATAAATTAGGCTGCCTTTCCTAAGTTGAGTCTCCTTTTTGCTCTTTCCACCGCTATACTAATAGGATTTTTATTGTGCGTCACCCTATTTCTGGTAGACCTGTCTTGTCCTTTTATTAACTCATGAAAACCAGTTCCCACAATATGAGATGCATCCACTCCTATTTGGGTAAGCTCATCAGTTAAGGGAAACTTTGTTTCTGCCGGTGGATCTTCAGGCCCGCTATGCCCCATCTGGTTTAAAGGTTTCCTTACCCCATCATGCAATTGCTCGGCGGCTTGATCCGGAAACTGAATTATTTCCTGTTCTGGGGCAGATCCATCCATAAGTGTATTATCTCACGTTTTAAATAATATGTTAGTATACATCCAAGGTGCAACTTAGGATCAAAAATATCCATAAAAATACGGAAACAACTTTTAGCCTAATTTTTGAAAAGCCGGAAGTGTTTGATTTCTATCCCGGGCAATATTTAGATATGGAGCTGCCTGTGACTGACCCAAATAGTAACAGTAGAACTTTTACCATTTCTTCCTCCCCCACTGAACCCTTCTTAATGATTACTACCAGAAAGGGGATAAGTCCTTTTAAAAAATTTATGGAAAAGTTACAAGAGGGAACTACTATTACTACCTCTCACCCGGTAGGAACTTTTATTTTAGATGAAAGTGAACCAGCCATATTTCTGGCAGGAGGGATTGGGATTACTCCTTTTAGATCTATTATCAAATATTCAGTTGATAAAAAACTAAAAACTCCCATGACCTTAGTTTATTCAAATTCTGATGATAATTTTCTTTTTAAAGACGAACTGAACTTATGGCAAAAACAGTTACACGGTCTTAAAGTTATCTATTACCAAACCAGCATCAAAGGCCGTCTGGATATCACAAAACTTGATGCGGCCGTCCAACGCAGTGTTACAGATATATTCTATCTGGCTGGACCACCAAGTCTTGTGGATGATTTTGAGAAGATACTACTGCAGCTTGGTATAGACTCCGTTAATATCAGGACCGACAGATTTGACGGCTATTGACCCATTAATTGACAAATAACCGAGAGGAGGATATTATTACAGTGTATGAAAACTATTCAACGGACAACTGAAGTAATCTCTATTTCCCTACCCAAGGTAGTAGCCTTAAAACTGGAAGATGCCCGCAAACGGCAGGGTCAATCAAGGAGCGCTTTTATCGCCTCTTTAATTAACCGTATCAATGAAGACGAGAGGTGGGAGAGGATTTATAAAAAAGGAGCTGAAACTGCCAGGAAGTTTAAAATAACCTCCGAAAAAGATATTGACCGCATTTTACATGCAAGCTAAACCTTCAGTCATTTTTGACACCAATATTTATATTTCAGCTATTATTTTCGGTGGAAATCCCAGACAATGTTTAGAATTGGCCAGAGGGGGCAGAATAGAACTTATTATTAGTAAGGCAGTTTATTTGGAGTTGGCAGAAAAGCTAAGAGATAAATTTGACTGGCCGGAGGAAGATATTATAGAGGTTATTTCCGGCATTTCCGAATTTGCCAAAATAGTTTCGCCCCGAAGAAAAGTTAAACTAATTAAGCTTGATCCTGATGACAACATGATTTTAGAGATAGCTTTGGAAGAAAGGGTAGATTACATTGTCTCGGGGGACAAGAAACACCTTTTGTCTTTAAAGAAATTTGAGGGGGTTCCAATCATTTCAGCAAAGGAGTTTTTGGATATATTTTATGAAAAAAATTAGAGCATTTGAATCTGGCCTAACTTGTAAATTACCTTTCCTAAAATATCTACTATTTTAATAAACCCCAGTTTTCTGCTGTCCAGACTATCTTTTTCATTATCTCCTGTTACAAAAACTTCATTATTATGAACTTTTTGGATACGCTTTACCATCTCTTTATCATTCACCCTTACCACCACTATATCCCCTACTTTGGGTTTAGCAAAAAAATAGGCCCAGTTGAAAGTAATAATCTCCTGTCCTGGTGTTAAAGTAGGCATCATACTATGGCCAACTACTTTATAACGGGAAAATGGGAAAAATTTACTTAATAGAAACAATTTCACCTTCTGTTGGATATGGCGGTTTAACTCTTATTGTTTCCAATCCTTTAGTTTTATAAAAAACCTCAGCAATTTTTTGGGTATTTTCCAATAGTTTTTGAGCAGTTTCCAAATCAATATTTTGTTTGGCTTTTGAGGCCAGCTTTAATGTTTCAAAGACTAAAGAGTGAAGATTGGGATAATCCTTTAAATGCTCCTCCTTAAAATAATCCCCCCACAAAACCCTTAGTTCATGTTTTAAAATTTCTGCATGTTCTTCTTTAACCCCAGTCAGTCTGGAGATTTGAGAGATGATCTTTTTTCTTTCATCAAAAGGGGGTTCTGCTTTAGAGGGTGTCAGCTCATCCAGCATATTTACCATCCTGATAATGGTATGGGCTGCCATCTGCATATTGTGGGGGTCGTAGATGCCACAAGGGATATCACAGTGGGCAAAAACAGGCTTTATAGGAAGCAACTTAATTAGTAAATTGATCAGTTTATTCATCGTAATAATATTGATTCACGATATATTATGAATTTATTTTAATCGGAATTTGGTGGCTTGTCAAAGCTTAACTGTTACCTTTCTTCCCTACCCCACTTAATTTCTACTTGACAATATACACCACATATGTTATGGTGTATATCTATGAATAGATACCAGATATACTTGGACCCGAAAGATGTCAATATTTTAGATGAGTTAGCCAGACTAACCAGTTTTTCCCGTTCTCAAATTATCAGGGATGTGATAAATAAAATGGCCAGAGAGTATGAGAAAT
The DNA here is from genome assembly GCA_964551255.1 of uncultured Gammaproteobacteria bacterium. Taxonomy (GTDB): domain Bacteria; phylum Patescibacteriota; class Microgenomatia; order Daviesbacterales; family UBA10151; genus CAZKAW01. The sequence continues at coordinate 156 of CAZKAW010000041.1, read as the reverse complement.
TACTTGAGGCTAATATAAAAAGACGCTTAAAACATAATCCCCTTTTAAAAATGGCGGGGTTTGCCAAAGGAGGAAGCCCTGGTCTTTCTAAACGAGTCGATGAAATATACCTAAAAGATTAAATGTCTCAATTTTTTATCGATAGCTCGGCTTGGC
>CAZKAW010000040.1:0-6318 GCA_964551255.1 uncultured Gammaproteobacteria bacterium | reverse complement strand
GGGCGTGAGGCCTCATACATTCCTTAAACATTGCGTTCATAATTAAATCACCCCCCTTAAATTAGTTTAGCAAACCAAGCAGAAAAGTTAAATGCAAGGAGGAATATAATGAAGAAGCTTAAGCAGATTTTTTAGCTTCATTCATTTTGGCTTTGTCTTTTAGAATTTGCTTTACCTCGGTGGCCGGCACTCTTTGGCCGAATTTGATTTGTATTGTTTTTTTACCTGTTTTATAAGCTTTCGCGGACTTAGAGTCCACGGTTTTCCTGTATTTTAAGCTTAAACCGCTTCGCATTTCATATTCCGCGGAATCTTTAACCTTTGCTTCGCCTACATCACCCGGACTAAAGTCCGGGGTTTTGGCGAAGCGGTTATAACCTTTTTTGAGAAGCTTCCCGCGGTCGTTACTTTTAAGCACGAATGCTAAACCAAAGTCAACGTGGTTTTTGAATACGGCAAATCCGCCAAGAAGACCGTGATATTTGTAGAATGGCACACCCCAGCTTATTCCTTCTTCTGCTTCTGGAATGGTAGATTTTATTATTTTCCGGAGTTCTTCGAGTGTCGGGCGGGCCTCTTCGGGGGAACTGGCAATGTAAGAATCAACATCTTTGGCTTTATAATTTCTCATTATAAATCGATAATATAACGAGTTTCATGTAATTTAAATCCCCTAGAGGAGTCAATTTTGGTTTTACCTTCTATCTTCCAGCCTTTAGATTCATACCAACCGCGGGATCTACTATTTGAAGTTAATACCCAAAGTACAGCTTTAGTAAATTTCAATTCCCTTAAATAATTTAGACTGTTTTTTAATAATAGAGAGCCTACTCCCTTCCCCATATGATCTTGATCAACATATATTGCCCAAAGCTCTCCAATTTCAGGTGGCATCTTCTTATCTTTACAAGAACCGGCACTTACAAAACCAAGAATTTTACCGTCTGACTCTGCAACAAAAGTTTGAGTTTCTGGTTCTGACTTACTTAGGGATTCTTTCCAGCCTTTTGTTCGTTTTTCAACAGAAAGACTATCTAAATAAGAATCTGGAATTTGTCCTTTATAAGCACATTGCCAAGTTCTTACATGAACTTTTGCAATCTGAGGAGCATCTTTTTCTTCGGCGGGTCTAATTATTAAACCATTCATGATTTAAGTATTCGTAATAAAAATACTTGATACTATTTTCTTTTGAAGATAACTAATTTGTAATTATCAGGATCATGTAATGCAAATTCACGGTTACCTCTTAAATCTATTGGTTCACTTGAAGGTTTTAGCCCTTTTTCAAGAAGCTCTTTATAAAATTCATCCACGTCATCAACGCTTAAGTATATAAAAAGTCCCACACCTTTATTTTCATGATTGGCCTCTTTTTGAAATTCTGGTTTATCTTCCGATGCTATCGAAAGGAAATCTATCCAAAACCAGTTGGAATATGCAGTTGCATGATTTGTTTCTTTCTTTTTAAAATCGAAGCCCAAAGTTTCATAAAATTTAACAGTTTTCTGCAGGTCCTTTACATAACAAGTTAGTCCCGAAACACTCTTAATTTTCATTGGAAGATTATAACATGAAGCCTGCTTGTCAATTTGGAGTTACACTAAAAACGAGCCTGATTATTTAGACTTTTTAAAGGATTGTCTCGCAAAAAGGATCGAAACAAATATACCGGTTGAAACCTTAAAGTCAATTCTTCCACTGAAGTTTTTTCCAGAAATATATACTTCCTTCGGAACAAGTGGCATAGCCATCTGTAGCTTTAGCGAAAGATGGCTCCCTTTGTAGGAAGCTACTCGTACTATTTTTGGGCATAGTTGGCTCTTTTTCTTTTGGTATCTTAATCAAATCCTTTACCTCTTCAGCTAGGATTGCATTTATAACTTTCCCTTTTTTAACTAAGAATTTCTCCCAAAATAACCCCAGGTAAAAGCGTTTTAAACTTGGCTCTGCATCATGATAAGCTTGTCTTATATTTTGAGCTAGCGCCATAAGTCTTTGGACTGTTTTTATGGATCGTGAGTGATTAGCCACTTGCTGGTTTAGCTGTCTTTCAATACTTTTTAAGTCTGCTCCATAACGGTCATAAATCTTCTGGTATTGCTCCTGAGTCAGTTTCTTGTAAATCAACCAGTTATCTTCTGCTTCTCTTATTGCAGCTTCGATTTTAGATTTTCTACTGGCTAATGTTTGAGTCTCATTATCACTATTGCTCCTGAAATCCTCTAGTATCTGCTTCGCTCTTTCCATTAAATCTTCCGCATAAGCCTTCGTTATCTGGATTGCACCAAACCATTCTTCTACCTGATCTTCGAGTTCGCTTACAGCTACATAAGAACCTTTGCCACAGGTTTTACAAAAATAAAGTTCAAATACCAATCCATTTTTCTTTGTATGCTTATCAGCCCAAAGTCTTTTTCCACAATCGCCACAGTAGACAAATCCTCTTAACAGGAAATTGTGAACTCTCTGCCTAGAAGCGTTTTGATTATGCGCCGTCATTATCTCCTGACATTTATTAAATGTTTCTTCGTCTGTAAGTGCTGGGTGGTGTCCCTCATGAATTACACCTTTCCATGGTATCTTGCCAAGATAAAGAGGGTCTCTTAAACAAAACGCTAAAAGGCTGACCCCAACCTGGATACCAGTATTAGACCTAAATCCAAGCTCGTATAAATGATTTGAAAGGCTTTTTATTGAGAAATTACCTGTTGAGTAGAGCGTAAAGGCTTGAGTTATATAAGGACCACGTTCTGGGTCTATATCAATCACTCTTTTATCAAATTTACCTTTAGGGTTGGGATTTATTACATTCCTATAGCCTGTTTTAGGCTTTCCGGGGTAATATCCTGCCTTAGCTTTTTCTTCCGCCACTTTTGATACTTTCCTGCCCGTAATCTGAGACTGGAAGGCATTGACGCTGGCAATTATGGTATCGATTAAATTACCTTCGGGACTATCGTCAATCATAGGTTGGCTAATTGAGATCAATGGCACATTAGCTTTTTGTAATAAAGATTTGATGGTAAGGTGGTCTAAGGTATTGCGGGCTATTCTGTCAGTATCCAGAACTAATATAGCATCTAGACCCTCTCTATCCTGAACCCTGCCAAGCAAGTCTTTCAAACTTGCCCTATTCATATTAGTTGCTGATTTACCCTCGTCTTTATATATGCCTACAATCGAATATTCATTTTCTTCTGCCCAACGGGTACAGCGGTTTATTTGCGTATCAATTGACATACCCTCTTGAGCTTGTTCATCCGTTGAAACACGAGCATAAATCAGAGCTTTTTTCATACGCTCCCTTCCTTTATAAGCTTTAGTAACTTTGCTTCTTCATATCTCCTATCACCCCTAGAACCAACCCTAACAGCTTTTAAACGACCGCTTTTATCCCAACGCCTTAAAGTAAGAGGAGTAACACCTAGAAGCTCTGAAGCCTTTTTAATTCTTAATAATTTTGTTTTAATCATAGCCTCAATAACTTAATCTTAATTAATCATCTACTATTTAGATATATTTGTCAATAACCATTTAAGTCGAGTATTTAATATGTTCAGATTAATTAGTTTTACTAGTTACATAGATTCAGTTATATTTTGTCTTTTAAGTTTTTAATACCTAATGTTGATGGCGGTAATAATTTAGTCTGTACAAGTAATACAGTTGCAAGTTTTTTGGTAAATTGGGCTTTCTTCTTGTTAAATGTTTGATCCTGACATTCTTGGCATAATCCGGAAATTCCAAACTCCCGTTCAGATTTTTTATCTTTGAATTCAGTTACTTTTTTACGACATGAAGGACAGATGTGCTTTTCATCTTGGCTGTTGTAAACATCACATGGGTAATTGCCCGATTCCACCATCTCATCAACCGTGATCATTTTCAGCCTCCTCTATGTAGGAAAGTTCTGTTTGAGTAGGCTTATCTGATGTCTCCGCATTCCGCAAATCATTATTAGTATTGCGGTTTGCGGAATCATTAATGGGCTGACTTTGAACAACTAAAGAATATACATGTGGTTTGGATTCAGTATGGGTTACTCGCTCCTCATCATTAAGCTCTTTTAATGCTTGTTCAGCAGTTCTACTTTTACATATCTGGTCAGCTACGCATAAATCTATAATTTCCTTCCTGTAGTAAGTTTTTTCAAAGAGAATCTGTTGGATGTATTCTTTGGCTTCAGCTACCTTGAGTTTATCCGGTATCTTTTCCTCATAAATAAATTCAATAGAACCCTCACCTTTTCTCTGGATACCAATAAATGGTTTAATCTTTTTCTCTGATTGTTTATTCTTGGTTACAGTGATAACTATCTGGTCAATCTCATCCTCTGTAGTTTTGGTTAAAGATAGAACAGTATCAACACTTGCTTCCCAATAATAACTGCCTACAGCTTCCTCAGACTGTCTTTTCCCGAACCTCTTTTCTAATTGTTGCTCTTTTGAAGGGTGAATTAAAAATATTAAAACTAAGCTGGGATTGGCTCCCCTTAACTTTTTATACTCGTCAAAAACAAGTTTTGCATCCTTATCAGTATTCGAGTCTTTATTATGCGTATTCCTTAAAATATCAACTATTACTAACCCAATCTCCTCTTGCTTAATTATCTTCTTTACAGCTTCAAAACTGCCGTTAGATTGTTCTATAGAGAAGGGTGGTAAGCCTTGATGATATACAAAGAATGAATCATCAAATGAAAATGTGTCTAATCTTTTTTGGAAGTTACGAGATGGGTCATCATTAGTTATATACAGGACCTTGGATTTTTGGGTAGGGAATCTATCCCAAAGAGATATTCCTTGGATAATGCAGCTTGAAATGTACAGTGCTAACCAGGTTTTGAATGATTCCCTTTTGGCTACAATGATTCCACTACCACCAATAGGTAGTAGATTTTCAATTAGCCATTCTGCACTTCCAAAATCCTGCTCCAAAAAATCTAAAGCATTAGGGATAATAATTATAGAATCCCCCTGGATCTGTTGCTGACCTCCTATAAACTGACAGGCATCTTGAAATATTTGAATTAGTTCATCTGGATCATGTGGCTCTTGATAGGTTTTGTAGACCTCATTTAATGTAAGCCAAACTTCGTTAGGTGCGTATTTTCTGCTTAGTAAAGAATTTGCTAAGCTTAGTAACTTATCGTGCCTGGTACCTTCCGATATACTGACAGATTCTTTAAGTGTTATTTTTTTAGGCTCTTTTTCAAATTTTTCTATTATCCAAGTTGGTAATTCGGCAAAGCCACCATCTTCCGGTGATATTAACCATTTGTAGGTAAAATCTTGTACTCCGGTTTCCTTATTAAAATGTTTTGAAGGGGGTAAGACAACGAAACCACCATCGCCTCTAATATCGATATTTGAACCTACTAGTTTAGCTGAATTTCTAACAGGAAATCCTGGATGTTTAAAGAGATACTGATAATGTCCTAGGCTAGTTTGAGATACGGTAGTAGGCGGTAACTGGGGAACTTCGCCACCATCTATATCAACCACTATAATGCCTGAAATAGCTCCTGTAACTGCTGCTATATCTGCATCTGGCCACTTATCCCACCAATCTATTACTTGTTTTTCTGTAGGTTTTTCATACTGGTATTTCTCCCAAGCTACAAGTGGTTGTTTCCCCTTTGTTGGAAATACTGAAAAACCATTTTGAAGGTAAGCCAATGCCCAATTTTTATTCTTATCTTTATTATTCATGCTAATTAACTTCCGTAAATTCTGCTTTTTAAAAATCTTTGAGCTTCAAAAAAAGAATTCGGTTCAACGTTTAAGGAGCGTTGCCAAAATGATTCGAGTACCTTGTCTAAATCGCTATCTGTTCGAAGAAAAATAAATGTTGCCTTACCATCAGAGTTCTTAGTAACAGAATCAAGAGGAAAACCTAGACAAACTAATGTGCTGGATAAAACTAGCGAGGTTGTTTCATAAAAATGTTTATTTTGATCCATATTACAGGATCATAAGTCCAAATATCTAAGATGAAAATTAAACACAAAGAATGTCGTAAAGTGTTTAGGCCAAATGAGCCTTGTAACGAGAAATCGCATTCCTCACACCCTGCCAGGTCGCTGGCTGATTAACCTTTTCTGTGTTTCTTCTGATCTCTTCGTAACTCATACCCTCTTCGTGTTGCCAGTACCATATTCTATCTCTTTTGATATTTGTAACTGTATCTGGTAAATAATCATCAGAGAGATCCTTTTTGTAAATATTGTAAAAGGGATCCTGCTCTTTGTTTTTGATTTCTTTTATCCCAAGCTGATATTTCTGAATATGAGTAAATATTCTTTTTACTTCCTCC
>CAZKAW010000039.1:0-6443 GCA_964551255.1 uncultured Gammaproteobacteria bacterium | reverse complement strand
ACTACGCCTTAACGGCAGTGCAGGTAAGAACAATATATAACGGCGGAGGGGCCAGATACGGACCCTCTACGGGGACACCATGATAGTTACATTATTATATTAGGAAACTGACTATAAAGTTAATAGACTGATATGGATAATCATAGTTTATTTTGCAGCAGTCCCGGGCTAGACTGGATATAGGATGAAAGAAAATATCTTAGGACTCTTGAATCAAATCTTTAAAACCTCTTTGATGGTGGTAATCTTTGCTACCTTGCTTTTATTTTGGAATTTAACCACTGAATTTTATGACACTCCCAAGTTTTTAATACTGATTATTTTTATTGGCATAGGCCTTATTGTCACCACTTTAAGATTTGCCCTGTCGGAAAAGGTTTTTTTCATCCAAACTCCCCTGGATCTTCCTTTAATTTTACTTTTACTGGCAGGAATAGTCTCCACTATCTTCAGCAGCGCTCCCTTTGGTTCTTTGCTGGGCCACGCTTCCAGAATCCACACCAGCCTGGCAGCCATTATTTCTTATGTCCTTTTCTATTTTCTGCTGACTCAAAATTTGAAAAATTTAAAAGATGTTAAAATTTTAATTAATTTTCTACTGATTGGAGCAGTGCTTGCCTCCGTAGTAAGTTTGCTCTCTTACACCGGCCTTAAACTTCTTCCCTCACCCTGGGTACACGGCACTAATTTCACCCCCACCGGCTCCTCTTTTACCACTACTGCCATACTGGCTATGCTTTTACCCTTTCCCTTAATCGGACTTTTAACCGCTCGCCAAAGGCAGGATCTGATTTTGAACTTTTTAGCCGTGACTATTTTTGGAGTAACCATAGCTTTAACCGGAACCGGATCTACCTATTTGGCAGCAGTTTTAGCAGTTAGTTTAACCTCACTTATTTTAAAACCGTCTTTGGGCAGTTCGCGCACCTTCTTACAACAACCCGGTCCGGCCTTACTGGGGGCAAGCTTAGTGCTGGTAGGTTTAATACTAACCTTATCCTTTGTTCCCCCCATTGGTAAAGCCCAAAACCCTCTTTATAATTTGGCCAAATCATTCCCCAGGGAACCGCAGCTTGGGCTGGTAGGTTCCTGGAAAATAGCCATCTCAACCTTCAGGGATTCACCCATCTGGGGTTCCGGCCCTTCCACTTTTATGTTTGATTTTAATTCTTATAAACCGGTCAGGCTTAATCAAACCAAATTCTGGGATATCCGCTTTGACTCAGCCTTTAATGAATATTTGCAAACTTTGGCCACTTTGGGGGGGTTGGGAATAACCGCCCTGCTTTTACTGACAGCTTTCTATATGTCTACACTATATCGGACTATATCTGTTGCCATCAATAATCACTATCGTCTAGGCCTGGCTGTTTCAGGATTATTATTTTTAATTGTCATCGGGCTGCATGCTGCCACTCTGGCTGTCTGGGTAGTAGGCTTAACTGTTTTAGCCTGCTTTATGATCTTATCTTTGGAAAGCAAATCCAAAGCAGTCAGCGCCGTATTTTCTAAAATAACAGGCTCTCTGGAGATGGTAAAACTTGACATCCTCCCCTCTTCCCTTTTTATTGTTGTTTCTGCTTTGGTCCTGGCTGCTTTCTATTCCGGGGGCAAGCTTGCTTTGGCTGATTTTCATCACCGGCAAGCTTTAAATGCTGATACTCAAAATAAAGCCATAGATGCTTATAACCGGCTGGTAATAGCGGAAAAACTCAACCCTCAAAGCGACTTATACAGAATAGGCTTGGCCCAAACCAGCTTTGCCCTGGCTTCTGCTCTTATCCAGGCCAAAGGACCTACAGAAACCTCACCTGCCGGATCTTTAACCGACCAGGATAAAATTAATATCCAGCAACTGCTCTCCCAGGCAGTAAATGAGGGAAAAATGGCAGTCAGTCTTTCCCCCAAAAATCCGGTCAATTGGGAAATTTTGGCTAATATTTACCGGCAGATTTCCGGGGTGGCACAAAATGCCCTGGCTTTTTCTTTGGATGCTTACGGCAAAGCTATCTTACTGGATCCTTTAAATCCCCAGCTACGGCTGAGCGCAGGAGGAATTTATTATGCCGGTAAAAACTATGATATGGCGGTAAGGCTTTTTACGGATGCCATTAATTTAAAACCGGACTTTGCCAACGGCTACTATAACTTATCCGTAGCTTTAAGGGATAAAGGCGACCTTAAGGCTGCCATCGGGGCTGCGGAGAGAGCCTTGGTTCTGATAGATAAAAACAGCCAGGACTTTGAGGTGGCTAACAGTTTATTAAATGATTTACGTTCTCAAACTCAAACTGCTACCTCCTCCGGGCAGTTGGGTGTTCCTACAGCCAAAGAGGAAGGCCCTCTGCAACAGGAAAAATTACCAAAAGTTTTGGATTTGCCTAAACCGGAAAATATTGCCAGCCCCCCCGCTGTTAAAAGATAGACTGAAGTTGATTATTTCTCGTACTAAAACATAACTTGACTTTCATAATTCTCGGGTTATTTGGAAAAGGATATGTCAATCCTTTTGAAACTACGAAAAACAGAAAGTTTAACAGCTTTACTTAGAGTACTTGCCTCTCAAATAGGCAATTTAGTTAATCTGACAGAGCTTTCTAATACTTTGGGGATTTCAGTTCAAACTGTGAAAGATTATCTCTGGTATTTGGAAAAAACCTATATTATCAGCAAAGTCACCCCCTATTTTAAAAATACGAGGAAGGAAATAACAAAAAGCCCCATCTATTATTTTGTTGATCTAGGACTGCGTAACTTCGCAGCCAATCAATTTGGTCACGGTGCGTTTGACACCACTGGGTTTTTGTTTGAAAACTTTGTTTTCAATAATTTAAAAGGGCATCTTAAGCTTACCCCCACCAGTATTCATTTTTGGAGAACCAAGGATAGAGCTGAAGTTGATTTTGTCTTAAATACCGGTAGAGAAGTTATACCTATAGAGGTTAAATACACAAAATTAAAGGAACCTGAAATAAGCCGTTCCTTCAGGTCATTTTTAACCAAGTATAAAGTTCCACAAGCATTTATTGTAAATCTTAGTTTAACTGACGAAGTAATTGCACAAGGTGCTAAAGTTTATTTCATTCCATTTTTTAATACTCAAATTATAACAAAGAGGGTGTAAATTTAAGTCTTAAAGTTCGTTTCCATTGGGGTCCGATGTTAGTGGACCAGAGCGGAATCGAACCGCTGATCTGTCCGCTGCGAGCGGACCGCATTACCACTCTGCTACTGGCCCCTGCTACTGGCCCAATGTGCTATAGCACTGAGCGAACGAAGTGAGTCGAAGTGGACCCGAGGGGAATTGAACCCCTTGTCTTCTCCATGCCATGGAGACGTCGTACCGGTAGACCACGGGCCCGGAGTTCAATTATACCAAAGATAGTATCTTAAAACTCAAAGGCCCCCAAATCAGGGGCTAGGCCGGAAAAGGTATCAGAAATATTAGGAATTGGGGTACCTTTATCTATAAAACTGGTGGCATCTGCGGTTATCCTCAAATCACCAATTGAGAGATTAACAAAGTAGCTAGAGGGGGGGACAGTCTTAAAAGAATCAGGACAAGAGGTTAATCCTGCTGCGCAGGTCCTGGTGTTAGAATTTGCCCCCTCATTTTGCTCTGCTCTGTAACTGCCAAAATTTCTGCCACTTGAAGCATCTTTGTAAGAGGTGCCAAACACCTTAAACCAATAACCGCTACCAATAACAGAAGCTCCGCTGGTAGACCAATCGTTATAGTCTTCTGTCCAAAAATCTGTTGATCCTGCTACCTCTCCCAAGTCACTGCCAACTTTAAAGATATTATTTTTGACTTCAAAAGACGCGCACCTATCCCCACATCCACCAGCATTATTATCCAACACACTGGATATATCGTCTGACCAAATAGTGTTATGGACAAAAAAGATTTTCCCCACACTACCCAATATTCCCGTATCACCGTATTTAAGAAGCGCTGGCCCAGCCGGCTTATCGCCTGCTCTGTCCACGGCTACTCCTTTATTACCATTCTGCCAAGCTATGTTCCTAAAAATATAGGCAGGACCGTAGTTATAACGGGCTAAAGACCAGAATGTCAGAGTTTCTTGTATCTTATTATTCCAGTACCTGTAATTTATATTCCAATCAGAGGCATCAAAGGCATCATCTACCTGCTGATAAACGTAATTGCCGTATATATCAACATTCGAACCACTATATTTATCTGCTCCGCCCCTAGTGGTAGAACCTGAAGCGCAGTCAAACCCACCGGTGCAGGTATTGTAACGCACTACCACCTCTTTATGCCAAGCCTGCCCGTTGATAGCCCCGGCTTGGTTAGAATTGCCTAAATTGTTCTGCTTAATATGATACCAGGGAATAGTCAAACCTCTGGCTGTAAAAGCCGGGTCATTATTTCTGCCGTCCCACAAGCCAGTATTTTCCAATCTGTTGTACTCAAAGACGTGCCTGCTGCCATAGCTGGGACCACCCAACATAAAGATGGCATTTTGAGTGCCAGAGGTATAGTTATGATCAAAGGTGCAACCATTGGCAAAATCTTTCAGTACTAACGCCTTTTGCATGGTCCAAAATACCATACCGCTAACCCGACAACCATCCAGACTGTCAAAAGCCAAACCATAACTTCCCTCATTAACTGTTGAGGGAGAAACCGTAATGTAATAGTTATTGGGATCATCTAAGGTGGCAGGATCATTATCAATATCAGGCATCCTCAGAAGCAGGTCATCGTTTGCCCCATCCCCGTCTACATCTCCTGAAAAAGCTCCATAGTTATATCCCCCATGATCCTGCATCCTATAAACCGTTTTCGCCCAGTTGACAGCTGTGGAGGCAAGATACCATCTAAACACTTGATTTTTACTAGTATTTAAAATATTGTATGTACCATCATCTATATTCCAGGTGTTTGCTGTAGCCCCAGGATTTTCTGTACAAGCTGGAGCGCCTGTACCGACTATTTTACAGTTATCCCGCCTTTCCCAAACAGAGATCCGAACAGGCTTTTCATTTCGGCTTGTAGCATACCCCAAATTTAGGGCATCTCTGACAGGAGCATTAAGCATCCTCCAGACAGTATAAGTTGTACCTGATTCAGCCGAGTTAGGATCAGAATAAGTTACTTGCTCCCACCAACCAGTTGGTTTACAGTGAGTAGTTGGTAAATCAGGATTTTGGGTACCCGGCCCACAAGAGGCTGTTTTGGGAGGAATGACAGCAGCGTTTCCATCAAGTCCCCTGGGCAAAACTATGGAATGATAATTTGGGTCTATTACCCCATTATTAGATATTCTTCTGTTAAAAGGATCTTTAATACCATCATCGGCTGTATTAACAGCTGAGTTTTTAGCAAAGATGGTAATTGGCTGTGTTCTGGTGGTGGTGGTTGAGACATAATACCCCGGCCCCACCTGGACTACGGCTCCGCTGGGTGCCGTGGTAACAGCTTTTTGTAAAGTTTTCCAGGCATTAGCTTCTGAGGTTCCATCTTTTGCATCATCTCCATCAGCCTTCACATAACGGTCTGGGGTGAGTGATGAGGTAGGGGGGATATTATCTGCATTGGTGGCGACTATCTTTCTGTGGATAGTGGTGCCTTCTGTGACTTCTACGTTGTAGGTGGTACCGGGATCAAGCAGCAGAAGGGAGCCATAAAGTGATCCTCCTGCCTGCCACAGGGGCAGACCATCTCTAAAAGTTAAGTCCGTAGCTTTTTTGAACTTGACGGTATTTATTGTTTCAGTGGTGAAGGGGATCTCAAAACCAATGGAGTTAAAAGAGGCTACCACATTGGTGATACTGCCCTGTTCCTCAAATGGGGGTGGTGGTGGAGGAGGAGGAGGGGGGGGTTCTGTATAAGCTAAAGTAGCTCCGGAACAGCCTAATCCACCTTCACAACAGGCACAAGACTCATTGGCAGGATCACAGGTACTGGTGAGTTGGGCACTGTTGTAGGCTTCCAATCCGGTACAGACATAAAAGTTATAATCATCAGTTAAAACATTGGCATAATCTCCTCCTTCAGGAGTATTGGGAATTCTGCCATCAGCAAAATCAGCTCCATCAGGTTTAGTATAGACACCGGTCAGGGGATTTTTTTTAATTTCATAGGCTTTGTAGATGGCATCCATATCAGCCAGTCTTTTGGCATCTCTGACTCTGGGTAAAACACCTGTGAATATGGCAGCAGTGACCACAGCCAGTATACCTACAATGGAAATAACTACCAGTACTTCTATTAAGGTAAAGCCTCTTTTAATTCTGTCTACTAAAGTAGTTTTTTTCTGATGAAGGAAGGATTTGGCTAAATTAACTTGAAACTTTAAAGTATTTAACATTTAAATTAAGAATACCTAAGTTAGATAAGGAAAGTCAAATAGTTCATTTCAAAATGGCCAGAGGGTTAAGAGGAATACTATTATAGTGTATTTCCAAATGCA
>CAZKAW010000038.1:0-6914 GCA_964551255.1 uncultured Gammaproteobacteria bacterium | reverse complement strand
AAGCTCTATTATAATTCAGGCTATTTAAAATTCCGCCAGGTTTTCCTGAAGGTACTTAAGCTGAATGAGAATATCTCCCGGGTTCAGATTTTCGATGCTAACGGCTACCTGTTGGCAGACTCCGATTTTTTACCTTTGGGAAAACCTGCTCAGGAAAAAAGGGGCGTGGATAATACCATTACCCAAGTGATCAAAGACGCCAGACCGGGATATTTTTACACCTCCACCGGGCAGATGTCGGAAATCATCTACCCCTATGAAGACAGCTGGGGCAACAGAGGGTACGCCGTCAAATATTTTGTCTCATACGGTAAAGTTACCGAAACTGCCAATGAGGTCATGGTAATTATTTTGATCTTTGCCCTGTCTTCTTTAGCTTTAAGCGTCATATTGATAAACTGGCTGGTGGGGAAATATCTGCTTAACCCGATAGAGGCTGTCCACCGCGGGGCTTTGCTTATCAGCCATGGAAAACTTGATTATGAAATTAAGGTAAAAACAGGAGAGGATGAAGTTGAGCAGCTGGCAACAGCAGTCAACAATATGGCCAGAGCTCTACAAACAGACATCGAAGCTTTAAAAAACCTGGACAAGTTAAAAGACGAATTCATTGCCATTGCTTCCCACAATTTACGCAGCCCTTTAACTGTTATTAAAAACTATCTGTCATTTTTAAAAAAAGGTAATAAAGGTCCGTTGAATCAACACCAGCTAGAATATGTAAACAAAATCAGCTTGAGCACCGATAAATTAGCAGATCTGGTAGAAGATCTGCTAAGTCTGGCTATGCTTGAGACAGAAAATAAGGGACTCCTTCTTGCTCCTACAAACCTATTCAATATAGCCAAAGAGATTTGCAGGGATTTCCAGGAAGAGGCTGATAAAAAAGGAGTGCGTTTAACAATCTGGCCACTTGAGCAACCAATGCCTGAATTAAAACTTGACAGAGGAAAAGTGGGGAAGGTTTTTACAAATTTACTTGACAATGCTATAAAGTTCACTAGTCCGGGGGGAGAAGTAACCGTTTACTTTGAAACTAAAGACGGTGATGTTATTACCCATATCAGAGATAACGGGATCGGCATCTCCAAGCAGGAAATGGGTAACCTTTTTCAAAAGTTTCACAGAGGAACCAGTGTGATGGTCTACAATTACCCGGGTATAGGAATCGGGCTTTATCTTGTTAAACTCATCGTTGCTGCCCACCGGGGAAAAATCCAGGTTGAGAGTCAACCTAACCTGGGTTCCACTTTCAGTTTCAGCCTCCCTATCGCCACCCACCAGCTTGATTAAACAAGTTTCTTACACCCCGGTTATGCTAATATATACTCCATGGTTTCACTCCTGGAAGACCTAAACCCCCAGCAACAAGCAGCGGTTAAAGCTACCGAAGGCCCCATTTTGATTTTGGCAGGAGCAGGATCAGGCAAAACCAAGGTCTTAACTTATAAAGTGGCCTATCTTATTTCCGAAAAGAAGATTCCCCCGGAGAATATCTTAGTATTGACGTTTACCAATAAGGCCAGCGGGGAAATGATAGAACGCATCAGGAAGCTACTGGCCCTAAAGCCACAAGCGCTTTCCACCGAACCTGTCATGGGCACATTCCACTCTTTTTGTGCCAAACTTCTCCGCCGTGAGGGTCAAGCCTTAGGTCTTCCGCCCGGTTTTGCCATTTATGATGAAGGGGATGCTTTGGACGCTGTCAAGCAGGCCATGGGAAATTTAAACATCCCCGTTAAAAAAACTTCACCTTTTGCAGTCCGGGCCACCATCTCCCAGGCCAAAAACGAGCTGATTAGCTCTTTGGAATACCCCCAATATGCCAGGGGTTACTACCAGGAAACGGTGGCTAAAATCTATCTTGAATACCAAAAGATACTGGAAAAAAATTATGCCTTGGACTTTGATGACCTGCTGCTTGCCACAATTAAGCTTTTCCAGCAAGAACCACCAATTTTAACCAAATACCAGATCCAATTTAGGTATATACTTATTGATGAATACCAGGACACCAACCCGGCCCAGTATTTAATTTCCAAATATTTATCAAACCGGCATAAAAATATTTGTGTAGTGGGAGATGCTGCGCAATCGATTTACAGCTTCAGGGGGGCAGATTTTAGAAATATTGTCAACTTTCAAAAGGACTATCCGCAGGCTAAAATTTTTAACCTGGAGCAAAACTACCGGTCCACCCAAAACATCCTGGATGCTGCCCACTCTATCATTTCCAAAAATAAATCCCATCCTGTCTTAAAGCTTTGGACCAAAAAAGACGGCGGGGAAAAGATAGAAATAGCGGAAACCGGAAATGAAGTTGAAGAAGCCCTTTTTATACTCTCCCGTGTTGAAAAAACCAGGCTGTCTGATTATGCACTTTTATATCGGACTAATGCCCAGTCCCGGGTATTGGAAGAACAGTTTTTAAAAAGTGGCATTCCATATAAGTTAGTCGGCGGAATATCTTTTTATCAAAGAAAGGAGATTAAAGATGTCCTGTCATATCTGAGGCTCCTGCAAAATCCCCAAGACTCTGTGGCCTTAAAAAGGGCGGAAAAGACCAGTAAAGGCAGGTTGAGTAAAGTTTTAGGGATAGCCTCGGCAGTATCTGATAAGTTAGACCACCACACCACCTTAGATCTTTTAGATACGCTGCTTACCAAAACAGGGTATCTTGACTACGTTGATGATGGTACCGAAGTGGGTAAAAGCAGGGTAGAAAATGTTAAAGAACTAAGGAGCGTGGCGGAAGAGTTTCCCAACTTAAATGAGTTTTTGGAAAATGTGGCTTTGGTGGAAAACGGTAACCTGCCGCAATCCAAAAAAAGTAAGGGAAACCATCAAGAGGCGGTAACTTTAATGACTCTTCACAGCGCCAAAGGCTTAGAATTTCCCGTTATTTTTATGGTGGGAATGGAGGAAGGACTTTTCCCCCACTCCAGATCCATGCTTGACCCCAATGAGCTGGAGGAGGAAAGGAGGCTTTGCTACGTAGGTATCACCCGGGCCAAAGAAAAACTTTTTTTAACTTACACCAGACAAAGGCTGTATTTTGGCCAAAGATCTCAAAATTTAGTTTCCAGGTTTTTGTCTGATATCCCGCAGGATCTAATAATAAGTAACGCAAGTTACAAAGATCAAGATATAACAGCTGATAATTACTCATCTGCTGATGACGATGACTGGTTAAATGCTTAAATGGATAGATTTCTGGGTATTATATTAATCGTCTTACTGACTGTCTATGCCAAAAGCTTCTGGCAGACTCCTGCCGTCCTCGGGGAATCTACCCCGTCTGAAACAGAAACTCTGCCAATGAACCAGCCTGTTATAACAGAGTCTTCTTTTACTGAAAAACTTGAAGAGGAAATTGAGAAGATTCCCAAAAAAACAGTTCATGAGGATGATCCGGAAACAGAAGCCGGAGAAGAAAAGGTTTTAGAAGAAGGAGGTGATGGAAAGAGAGTAAAAATAGTAAAGATTACATATCATAAACCAAAAGACACCTCGAAGGTGGGCTCGCTTGTCCCGAGCGTAGTCGAGGGAGACTCCTTCGAGGTGGATTCGGGTAAAGAATATTCCAGAGAAATTATTTCAGTGGAAACTATCCCTGCCAAAGATAAAAAAATTTTAAGAGGGACCAAAATAGTTTGGAAAAACCTGCAAACTCCTGATGGGGAAATCCGGTATTGGAAGAAAATCAGGGTATATGCCACCCATTATGACCAACATTGTCCGGGGTGTAATGAATGGACGGCCATTGGGATGAGGGCAGGAAAAGGAGTAATTGCTGTTGATCCAAAAGTCATACCAATGAGAAGTAAAGTCTACATTCCCGGGTATGGGGTAGCA
Organism: uncultured Gammaproteobacteria bacterium; assembly: GCA_964551255.1. Lineage (GTDB taxonomy): Bacteria > Patescibacteriota > Microgenomatia > Daviesbacterales > UBA10151 > CAZKAW01. The sequence goes on along the minus strand of CAZKAW010000038.1, from coordinate 3,059 downwards.
GTGGCCGGTGACACCGGAGGGGCCATCAAGGGAAAAATTATTGATTTGGGTTTTGATGATGCCAGAACAGCAGGCTGGAGTGCCAAGTTCATAGACATCTACCTGTTATAAGAACTTGGCACGGAAGTACTGAGCTACGGCGAAGCGCTGGAGTGCAAAATTCGTCGATATTTATCTGCTATAAGAATTTTGCACGCAAGTCCTGAGCGCAGTCGAAGGAATGGTCAGCCAGATTTGTCGACATTTATCTATTGTAGTATTGTAAAAGTCATGAGAATTTCATCGCATGTTTTAGAACTGATTATATCTGATAGTGAATAAGTACAACCAATGCGAAATTCTTTGCCATCTTCTACTAAATAGTATCTTGTTGATCTATCCTGATAATGATCACTTATTGTTTTAATAGCAGCTACTCCATTAAGATCTACTCTTTCAATTAAAGTATACTTTGGCCCGCTCTTAGCTGATTTAATTTCTTGCTCTATATCATCTAAAGTCTTAATTACTTCCTTCCCTGTTCCAAATTCCCAATATTTAGTTATAAAAACCTGCATCGAATTACCTTCCACGATTTTACCCGATTCATCATACATAAGACTAGGACTATAAAATATGGGAGAATTATAGTAACCATCAAGTTCTATATCTTGACGAATGTAGTTACTAGGATACTTAATAGCAAACTTCTGAACTTCATCAGTATAAGTTTTCCAACCAACAGTTTCATCTATATGTAGCGCTGTAGGAGTTGGTGAAGATTGCGAAGTAAATACTGGATTTTGAGATTCTAACTTTGGAGTTGATACCCTTCCTAAATAAAATGCTCCACCAGCTACCCCGGCAATCAATAAAACTCCTATCAAAATTAATATTGGCGTAAATCCTTTTTGCATAGATCAAGGTCCAAATTTTATACTATCTAAAATTTCCTCTAGATCCTGTCTATTATCTTTGATAGAAGGGACAATTGTAATTCTAAATATAACACTGGAAATTGAACCAGGAGATTGGTTCAGAGATTTGATTATAAATATTTCACTTCCGGGAAAACATCCTTTTCCGTTACAATCTACATCTAACCTTACACCGGGTAAACCGTCAACCGAAGTCTCTTTGGCAACTACACCTTTATCAAAACCGAGATAACCAGGTGATATATAACCGTATCTTTCGGATAATTCTTTGGCATTAGAAAGATTTAAATCGTCTTTATTGTTAAAAACAAATATAGCTAGCGTATGTAGTGGGTTATCGGGATTTTGTTTTGCGTATTGATCATTTGGTCTCAAAGTAACTCCCATTGGTTGAAATAAAAGACTACGTGAATTATGAAGACTTCCTATATAGGTATCATCAGGCCATAAGAGTGAGTATTTATCTAGGGGGTATTTAAGTTCTTTTATCCACCCTTGTTGAAAAGTTTCCAAGTTAGATACTTTATCGATAACAACCGAAGGAGTTGGAGTAGTAACTCTTCCCAAGTAAAAAACCCCACCCAGTAACACGAGGACTAATATCCCGATAACAATAAATATTAAAGCCTGTCCTTTTTGCATGATGGCTTAATTTTAAAATTTAAACTTATTTTTAGCAAGTTTAACTGCCTGTTTTTGAAAAAAAGCTTTCACTTCTTCCCAAGAGACTGAAATTAGCATGTTAGGATCCTTTTCAATATCTGCATCAGCAAAATAATTTAAACTTCTAATGATTAAATATAAATGCTCTTTTAAAACTCCATATTTTTGGTCATAAAACTTAAGCATTTGTTCCAAACTAAATTCCTTTGCCAAACAATAAAGGTCAATAAAATCCCTTTTTGTTCCCCTATCTTCTATGGCATGGACTTTCATAGCTGCAATGTCCTCTTTACTTAAAATCCGGATACCTTCAAAATTAATAGGGTTTTTAATCAGCTGATATTGGTAGTAAAACAAGCTGAATTTAGTCTTTCCGACACTGCCCCAAACAGTCCTCCAGGCGGTACCCTCTTCCTTATACTCCGGTAGCTGATTAAGTTCTGCGGATAATGTTTTTTCATCAAAAACTTCTTGAGTGAAAAAATCCAGATCAACGGAGATTCTGTGCCCTAAATGCAAGGCCAAGGCAGTCCCCCCTGCCAGGTAGCTTTTTTGAACTATACTTATGTTAGCAACTAACTTGAGAGCCCGAATTGTATCCGGGAGTAAGGCTTTTGTAAACATGGCACATTTTGGGGGTCGATATTTAAATAATCGGCCCAAAAGTTGGCTGTTTTCGGCGAAAGGTCACGGGTTGTTAAAAGTAGTTTTTTTATGTCTGCTTTGGTGTAGTGCTTACTCAACCAGATTATTGCTTTATCATCACCCCTATCCAAAATCCGCTTTAAGACAAACGTTTTAGATTCCTCAAAATTAATCTTCTCAAAATCCACATCCCAAAAATATTTTTTGAAAGAATTTGGTAACTTACTCTTTCCCATATCCTAATTTTACCACATGAGTATCTATTTACCCTAAATATTCACTATTGCTAAAATACAATTTATTCTGTTACCATCAGCCAATGGCCAAAAAAGCTCAAAAGCCAAAAACCAAAACACGCGTCAATACAGAGCAAAAATTAGCTATCCCCGGTGGAAAACTAAACAATTTTTTAAATGCTTCCTGGGATAGGTTTTCCAATTTTAAAAAGTCCAAAAGCTTCTATTTAATACTGATAATAGCAGGGATTTTACTTCTGGCAGTATTTAAAAAATCCTGGCTGGTGGCTGCCATGGTAAACGGGGTACCTGTGACTAATCTGGAACTGCAGATGAAACTAAACCAGCAGTTTAAAGACCAACTGCTAACTCAAATCATCAATGAAAAAATTATCCTGCAGGAGGTAGCTAAAAATAACGCTTCAGCTACCCGGGAAGAGATTGACAGTAAAATTTCGGAGATAGAAAGTAGTGTAGGAGGGGCAGAAGCTTTAAATACCTTACTTAACCAGCAGGGGCAAACCCGCGATAGTATCAGACAACAAATCAGTCTTCAATTATCTATTGAAAAATTATATGGCAAAGAAGCCACTGTTTC
>CAZKAW010000037.1:0-8321 GCA_964551255.1 uncultured Gammaproteobacteria bacterium | reverse complement strand
ATATGATTAAAAGAATTACTGCTAAAGTCCTGACTGTATCTGCAGGAATACCTAAGACCCGAACCACCGTTGCCAAAAGCAAAGATGCTATGGTGAAACTTATAACAAGTCCGGCAATCACACCCTTAATTCTTTTAGTGTTTCCATCAATACCGCTTGCTAAAACAGCAGGGAGTATCGGTAGTACACAAGGTGAAAAAACTGTTAATATTCCTGATATAAAAGCAATCGGTATGAGCAAAAACATAATTTTATTGCGAAGCAAGAAGCTTGCTTCAGTTTAAGTTTTGAATTAAGGCATCAAGGTTACCACCGATCCACCTTTCAAGAAAACTTAATAATCTACGTTTTTTCTTACCATTGCTTAGGCAGTAGCAGATTAATTGCCCGCAGCGGTAACTTTCCACAAGTCCTAAATTTTTTAAATCAGCTAATGCATGGGAGACAGCAGATTGAGAAAGTCCCAAAACTTGAGTTACATCTGTAACAGGCATTGCTTTCACTTTTGTCAGCAATAGATAAATCTTAAGCTTAGTAGGATCGGAAAGATTGCGGACAATTCTTAGAAGCTCTTCCTCCTCAACAGATAATTTTATTTTCTTTTGCAATGATAGAAATTTAGAATCAGTTAAGTAATGAGGGTGGTCCTTGTGCATTTGAATATATAAACGATTGAGCATATATTCAATTATATATTTTAAAGTGCAGAAATGTCAATATTGACAAATGGGGTAACTTAGATTATCTTTAGTTTTTATCCATGACAAGCTTACAAAAAAAATTAATATTTTTGACTCTTTTTTCCTTACTTAGCTTTATTGCCTTGCAAATTCCCTTTAATAAACTTGCCGGTTCAAATGTTTCTTTTACCCTTTTTGACTTTTTTGCTCCCATTTCCGGAGCCTTTTTAGGTCCAATTTATGGAATAGTTTCTGTTTTTTCTGTGATGGTGGTAAATAATCTTGTTAATGATGTCCCTTGGACAACTGGAGCAATAATCAGACTCTTTCCCACCGTTTTTGCAGTTTACTACTTTGCTTCTATTTATAAAAAAGAATCCAGGTGGATTTTGGGGGTTCCAATCTTAGCCATTATTGCTTTTTTAGCCCACCCCAACGGCAGACAGGTTCCATACTACACTCTTTTTTGGCTTATTCCCTTGATAGCTTACCAATTTAGAAATAATTTGTATTTTAAAAGCTTGGGAGCTACTTTTACAGCTCACGCAGTTGGGGGGGCAGCCTGGATTTGGGCTTTTAATCTGCCGGCCTCTGTTTGGAACGGACTGATTCCGGTAGTGGTTGTAGAAAGGCTCCTTTTTGCAGCGGGAATTTCCGCTTCTTACCTGGCTGTAAAATATTCACTTGATTTTCTAGCCTGCAAAAAAATTCTGCCCAAGCTGGAGCGATACGATGCTCTATCAAAACCTCAAGTTTCCTAAAATAAAAGGCAGGCCCTTTTTCTACACCAATTTTGTCCAAACTTTAGATGGAAAGGTTGCTGTTAAAGGGGAACCTGATTACTGGCCAATTGGAAGCGAGATAGACTATCAGGTTTTATTGGAGCTTAGGGCTTATGCGGATGCTCTTATACACGGAAAAAACCTAGCTGGCGAGTTCGGCGCTATTACTGCCGGGACTTTACAAAAAAATGACTTTAAAAAATTAAGAGATAGCCTGGGAAAAAGTCTCATCTTGCCATATTACGTAGTTACCCACGACCGTACTGTTACACATCGGATGTATAACAGTACCAACCTCAATCTCACCTCGCTGGCCAAAGATTTACACAAGAAAGGCTACCAGAACATTTTAGTAGAGGGTGGACCCACATTGTTAGCCTCATTTTTAAAAGAGAATTTACTGGATGAAATATTCCTAACCATTGCTCCCAAAATATATGGCAGCAAACCGGGTAAAACCCTAACCTTGGTAGAGGGTTGTTTATTTCCCAAAAAAGCCATCAAAAAACTTACCCTTTTATCTTTTAAAAAGATGGGGAATGAATTATTTCTACGTTACAAGGTAGAAAATAAAATTTAGCGGTCTTCTCTGGGACGGGCAATGTTAACAACGATCTTTCGACCTTCAACATCTGTTCCGTTTAAGTTAGACACTGCAGCTTGAGCTTCTTCTTCCGTAGACATCTCTACAAAACCAAAACCTCTTGATCTGCCTGTATCACGGTCTTTAACAACTTGTGCTGAAACCACGTTACCGGCTTGAGAAAAAATCTGAGCTAAACGGGCATCATCAACAGCCCAAGGTAAGGAACCTACAAACAATTTCTTGTTATTTATAAAAATTCACCTCCTTTTTTTAAAATTTCCGAGGTGAATCTAAATAAAACTACTTATACTCAACACTCTAATAAATATTATCCCACAGATCAAAATAGAATGCAAGTGCCTCCGGTGCTATCACGCAATTATCGCGCAAACTATCGTGCAATCCCTGCAAGAATGTAGTAACTGGCAGGACCTTTACCGTTTAATTTCAGTAAACCCTTTTCCGCCAGGTTTTTAAGCTTAAACTGGGCCGTTCTTTTAGCCACACCCAGTACATCCACCACATCATCAGAAGTAATCCTTCCGGTGGTAGTCAAAAAATCCATAATTTGCACTTCATCCCGGTCCAAAAATATTTGCTCGCTTTGTTTGCTGACCTTACCGAAACCAATGGATTGAATTTGCTCTACGGCTTTTCTGGCCTCAATTAAAAACCCGGTGGTAAAATATTCCAACCAGCCGGTAAAATCCATATCATCTGCATATTTTTTTCCTTGGGCCTTGTTCTCAGCATTATAGTAAGACATTCTATCCCTGTTATAATAATCTTCCAGGACTAAAATTTTTCTAAAATCCCAGCTATCCCTATAAAGCTGAAGTTGAGTTAAAAGCCTGGCCACCCTTCCATTTCCATCTGTAAAAGGATGAATGGAGACAAACTGGAGATGCAAAATACCTGCTTTGATAATGGGATGGATTCTCTCCTTTTTTGAGATTTTTAAAAAATCCAGTAAATCCTCTACTAATTTAGCCACCTTTTTAGCCGGGGGGGCTTTAAAACGCAGCATCTCTCTGCCGTCACCCAAATCATCCAGTACGTACACATCACCGGGCCTAAATTTTCCTATCTTCTCTTTTTCCACCAATCCCTCTATCACCACCTGATGCAGTTTTAGAATTTCCTCCAAGGTAATATCCTTTTTGATTTTAGCCATTTCATCCAACAATTTAAGAGCCCGATAATAATTTTCCACTTCTACAATATCTTTTTGGGGAGCCCGGACAGGTTTTCCCTCAATGACTTTTCCCACTTCAAATTGAGCCAGTTTATTTCCCTCAATAGAGGTAGAGGTGTGAGCCATTCTCAGGATAGCCTGACGTCTCAGTTGGGCTTCATTAAGCGGTAAAACCCGGGATCTTTCCACTACAGCCTTGATTTCGGCAATTTCAGTCATATTGGACAGGGTTTTAGGAGATATTTGATAATTTGGTTCAAACATGGATTTTGACTCCGATTACCATTATATCACAAAATCACGCAACTATCGCGCAATAAATCACGTAACGGAAGGTTTATCTAAAAGCCGACCGGGATTTTAGGAAGAAATAACCCAAACTTTCTAGAATCATAATCACTATCAATTCAATCCATATCAATAACTAATCCTCCCCAGGTAAAATTTTGAGCCCCGAAACCTTCTCCGGTCATGGGATTAAAATACTCCCGAAACCCTGATTTTTGAATTAGAACAATTGATAATCTTTTAATTTCTTCTGCCGCATCACGGAATCCATAATTTAATAAACCTTTGTAAATGAACCAATTAGTGCCTATCCATGTGGGACCTCTCCAAAAACCCTCAGGATCAAAAGAGGGTTCATTTAGTGCCGTCGTGGGAACCGGAAAATTAGCCCAAAATTCACTTTTATTAAGCAAATGCTTATCTACTAAATCTCTCGCCTCTTTTTGGTTGATAATTTGAGCGAATAAAGGAGCAAATAAAGCCCAGGTTTTAACTTTAATTTTCTTATAATCCTCCCCGTAAGTTGACCAAAAAAGCCCATCTCCCAACATAAATTTCTTCATAGCTAAAGATATCTCTTCTGCTTCTTGCGTAAAATAACCGGCATCCTCGCTGCTGCCTACTCTTTCAGCGATTTTGGCCAGCAGTTTCAAGTTTGCAACCATAATGGAATTAAACGGGACATCCTTAACCCAGAAGAAATTTCTCATGCAAAAGGGGGCATCAAAGTTACATTCTATGTTTTGGGCAACCAATTTAAACCTTATATCTCTATTCTCTTTTAAAGTCTGTACCGGCCTCAGATTCAGGGGGAGATCAAATCTCGGCGAATTATCCTCCCCTGACTCATCAGGGTTCATAATTCCAATTAAATGTTTTTCGTGAGGATCGCGTTCGACCAATAAATATCTGTAGTAGTGGTAAAGGTGAGGATATGCTGCTTTCAGAAAACTTAGATCCTTATCCTTCCGGAAAATTTGCCAAAGGGCATATGCAAGCATCGGAGGCTGAGTAATGCTACTGGTTCCATTTTTACCCCAATTAATTTTTGGAAAATTGGTGTTTTTATATTTCTCCCAATAAATCATATGCGGTATCATCCCATTTTGGAATTGTTTCGACAGAAGCGACAGAATTTCTTTTTTTGCATCCGGGAGTTTAAAGTGGGATAAAATAATTGCATGGAAGCAGGAATCCCATAACCATTGATAAGGATAGGTCTTGAGGGACGGAATGGTATATTGAAGATCTCCTTTGCTTCTTTTGTTTTCTAAAAATAATTGCCTGCAGGCAAGAGGTAAATTCATAGGCAGTTAGCACTTTAAGTATATACCAAAATCCATTCCAGAAACCTTAAAACATCATCTGTATCTGTCAATCGATACTTAGCTTGCGATTGTTCTTCTCCACCTACTTTGATAGTGATTCCTCTCTTAAGTGTCAGGAAAACATCTTCATCTGTTGCATCATCACCTATAAACATGGCGACTGGTGGTGCCTTTATCTTCTTTTGGATTTTATCAATAACAAGTCTAGCAAAATTGCCTTTGTTCCAATCTACTTCTGGGCGGATACTAAATACCATTTTCCCGGCAAGAACAAAGATTAGTCCATCTTGCACATAAGGCTTTATAACCTTTTTAAAAGCTATTTTGACTTCAGGTATTTTTTCTCCTGCCGTTCTGTAATGAAAACTTATTATGAGTTTTTTATCTTCAATAAATACTCCTTTATACTGACCTGCTATTTGATCGAGTTGTTCTCTAATAATTTTAAAAGTTGCCAGTATTTTATCCGGTACAGGAAACAAATATTTCTCCTTAAGAATTTTCCCTTCCAACCCGTGATTTCCGGAATAAATAATATTACTTAAATTAACTTTCTTTTTAAGGTCTTCTAAACTTCGTCCGCTAATAATTGCCAGATAAAATCCCTCTTTCCTGCTTAGTTTTATTAATAGATTTCTCATTTCTTCGGAAAGGTTTGCTTCCTTTGGAGATTTGGCAATAGGGGCAAGTGTACCATCAAAATCCAACATTAAAACTTTGGCTGAACTATTTTGTAGTTGGGCAGTTATTTTGTCTAAATTTTTCCATAAATCCATAAACTATCCCAGATTAACTATAGTTTTCAAAAGCTCTGCTGACCAACGGTAGACGTTATAATTTTTGATTGTTTCCCGCATATCCCTCATCCTTTTAGTTTGTTCGTAAGGTTTCATTTCCAACGCTTCTTTTATTGCGTCTGCTGTCTGCTCACCATTGTATGGGTTTACAATCAATGCATCCTTAAGCTCCCTAGATGCTCCGGTATACTGGCTTAGGATTAAAACTCCCTTCTCATCATATCTTGCAGCTACATATTCTTTTGCCACTAAATTCATTCCGTCATGTAGAGAAGTAACCAGACAAAAATCAGCTGATCTGTAAAATTTCTGGATTTCTGCGTGACTATGATGTTTTTCTAAAAGCACAATTGGTTTCCAATTTTTAATTTTGAATTGGGAGTTAATTCTTTCTACCTCTTTTTCTACTTCAACTGCAAAATCCCTGTATTTTTTAACCTTTGTCCTGCTGGGGGCAGCAATTTGGATAAAAGTAAAATGACTTAGGTATGATGGATATGTATTAAGGAAAATCTCAATTGCTTTTAGACGTTCCAGTATGCCCTTCGTATAGTCTAAACGGTCAATACCTAAACCAATATACTTTGTTTTAATCCCAAAACTCTTTAATAATTTTTCTTTTTCATATTTATCTATTCCATCCTTTACTTTTTCAAAACCATTGGGAAAGGAAATGCTGATAGGAAAAGGCTTGATATGGGAGATGTGACCATTCTTTTTGATAGTAAATCGCTCAAAGTCTATCATGGATTCAAGCTCCCTGCCGACTGTTTCAATAAAATTATTGCAGTGAAGTTGGGTATGAAATCCTACAAGGTCTGCTCCCAACATCCCGTCTAAAATTTCTTTCTTCCATGGACAAATGCTGAAAGATTCAGGGTTCGGCCAGGGGATGTGCCAAAAAATACCTATCACAGCACCCGGCCTTTGGGCTTTAATCATTTTAGGAACTAAGCTCAAGTGAAAATCCTGAATTAAAATAATCGGCCTGTCTTGGTTTTTGATTTCTGCAAGAATAGCATCTGCAAACTTCTGGTTAACGCTAATATATTCTTCCCAGTCTTCTTTTCGGAAAATCGGCCTGTTATGGGCAATGTGGCAAAGTGGCCATAATCCTTCGTTAGAGAAACCGTAGTAATAACCTGCTTCTTCTTCCTCCGTTAACCAAACACGTTTTAGAGTGTACTTTGGCTCATCTGGCGGAACTTGAATTCTATCCCTTTGGTTAACCACTAATTTATCCGCATCGCCACTTCCATTGGCAATCCATAATCCGCCACAAGCCTGCATTACTGGTTCAATAGCAGTTACCATACCGCTAGCCGGGAGATAGTATCTGATTTTTCCTCCACTCTTTGTATGAATGTAAGGCTCTCTGTTAGAAACCATAAAAATAGTTCTACCTTTTAAGATATCCTTGATAAACTCCTTCAACCTTTCCGCTGTCCATGGGGAATCAAGCTTTTCCAATCTCATTCTAGCCTCTTCACTGGCAGAAATTCTTGCTTCCTGAAGGCTGCTTCTGATATTGGAAATTTCTTTAACTAGGGGCCGGAAAAAGAAAGAGCTTGTTAATCCCTTGGAAAACTCTTCTACTCCTCCCACTCTTGCTAACCTTAGCGTCTCAACCAAACCGCGGATCGGCTCAAAAATAATCCAGCGTATCATAAGAAGAATGGCAAAAGAGAGTAGCGATGCCTGAATTAACAACCTGATAAGATTATTTCTCCAAATTTCATTTAACCTGTCATCAATATACCCGGCATTTTGAACCACCATTAAAGCTCCCACCACGCTTTTATTATCATGTAAAGGTACCGCAAGAAGGTAAACTTTTTTACTGCCCATTGTCTTAAAGTCACCGTTTGCCTTATCGGCATCCATGGCGTTAGCTACTACATCCTGTGCTGAAGCTGATGCTTCAGGAATAATGGAAGAGGCAGCAATAACCTGATTTTTATTATCGTAAATTCCCAGTCCGGCAAACCTTTCTTTGTTAGAAAATCTCTCTACTATATCCTGTAAATATGCATCTGATTTATTAATAAAGTTAGGCTCAATGCTCTCCTTTAAACCCTGGGCAAGAAGTATAGAACGGTACTGCAAATCGGATTTAAGCCTTTGCTCCTCCTGACCAATCTGGTTAATGGTAAAGGCAACTACAATAAGACTGATAACAGTTATAATTATCAAAAGCGCTACGATAAGCTGTTTCATTAATTTGTATATTCTACTACATTAAGCATAGAAACCGCTTGCGCAGTCCAATTAAAGTAAGGTCAAGCAGTGAGTTACGTTCGCGCCTGCCATAAACTCTCCTTCTTTTCTCTTCTCCAACCTTTAATTTCTGATTCTCTTCTTCTGGCTTCTAGGAGAGTGGGAAATTGTTCCGAGTACTTTAAAACAATTGGTCTTCTGATTTTAGTATAATGAGCTCCCCGTTTGGATTCATTGTGCTGTCTTATTCTTTTAACTAAGTTATTTGTGCAACCTACATAATAAGTCTTATCAGAGCATTCAAGGATGTAAACAAAGAAAGACATAAGAAGATATTAACACTCTCTGCTCAATACATTCAGAACCTATGACAGTTTTAAATACATGCAGCAGATTCTCTATGCTCAACCTGAAAATCCCTTATAAATGTTACAATTACTGTAATGAT
>CAZKAW010000036.1:0-8677 GCA_964551255.1 uncultured Gammaproteobacteria bacterium | reverse complement strand
AGTAGGAATAGTTGGACTTCCTAATGTCGGGAAATCGACACTTTTTAATGCTCTTTTAAAAAAGAGAGTGGCACTTTCTGCCAATTATCCATTTGCTACAGTTGAACCAAATATAGGGGTGGTGGCTGTTCCTGATGAGAGGTTAGAAAAATTAGCAGAGTTGGTGGTAAAGGAAGAAGGTATGATTCGAGGCGACACCCCGGGGGTGGAGGCACAAAAATACTTTCCCCCGATCGTCCCTGCAGTAGTGGAATTTGTTGATATTGCTGGCTTAGTCAGAGGTGCTTCAACCGGAGCAGGCTTAGGGAATCAATTTTTATCCCATATTAGGGAAGTAGATGCAATTATTCATGTTTTAAGAGATTTTGAGGATCCGGAAATTATAAGGGAAGGATCTGAAAATCCAGATGCAGATAAATTAACTGTAGAAACAGAATTAGGTTTGGCCGATTTACAAACTTTGGAGAAGCTGTTTTTAGATAAGACTTTAGAGCCGGAAAAGAAAGATATATTAACTAAAATAGAAGAAGACCTGAATGCTGGAAGAAATCCCGGAATCCATCCTAATCTGCCCCTTCTTACTATAAAACCTGTTTTATATGTTTATAATGTGAGTGAAGCAGAATATAGCCAAAGATACGACGATCGTAGCATTAATGTACAAGAAAATGAGCTTGTAATTTCAGCAAGGGTAGAAGAGGAGTTAACTGATCTATCCGAAGAAGATAAGAAGGAGTATTTAAAAGAAATGGGAATAGAGGAGACAGGATTAGAAAGGTTGATTAAGAAAGCCTACCACATCCTAGGTCTTATCTCCTTTTTAACGGCAGGCAAAAAAGAGGTCAGGGCATGGACCCTCAAACGCGGTGAAACCGCGCTCAGGGCCTCCGGCGTCATACATACGGACTTCATGAAAAAGTTTATCAGGGCACAGGTTATAGAATATGAAAAATTGATTGAGGCTGGATCTTATTCTCGGGCAAAGTTAAAAGGTTGGATGAGAACAGAAGGAAAAGATTATATTATGAAAGATGGGGATGTAGTTGAGTTTTTAATAGGTTCATAATATACCCTCTAGTGATTCCTCTTTTTCTCAAAAATCCGTATTCCCCGGGAATCAGGATGTACTTTGGAGGAATTGGGGATTGTCTTTTGAGTTTACCCCGCGTGCCTCTAGAGAAACTAAAGGAGCAACATATTCTTTCATAATGATATCATTAAGTTGTCTAGGGTTTACTTCAGGATTAATAATAAATGGTGTACCAACTGTAGCCCTGCCAACTATTTTAACCTTTCCTCCCACAAGTTTACTAATTAGAGCTACGAAACTATCACGAGTGAAAAATATGTGCTCAGCACTTAGAATCCTATATGTATGATCTATACCTATGGGCACACAAATTATCTTTCTATTATTTTCTTTAGCTGCTTCAAAAATAACCCGCAGGAAAGAATTCCTAACTGTTTGCATCCCCTTAACAGTTCCGTCTTTATTGTGTCTTCCTCCTTCAACAGAGCCTTCGGGAAGAACAAAATAGGCACTAGCTTGTTCTTTGACAGGTTCGATAAGTCTTTGAATTTGTGCCATAGCTTCTTCACGGCTAAGAGGTACTCCACGCCTAGTCCTATCGTTGCGGGTAACAACATACACCGGTTTTATGCCATATAGTTCAAACATAGGAACAGCTACATTATGATAAAATGTTTGGCCGATGCCATTCTGCCTACCGCTTTCAATGGTTTGAGAGACCGGAAAATAAACAGTTCCAATAGCTGGAAATTTCTTTCTCGCCTCACTAACTGTTTCAAATCCTACTAAGGTATCAGCATGACTTAGATGATTAGCTACAAAAAGGAGTAAAAAAGAAGGTTTCAAAAGCGAACCCAGCTTATCAAGTTCTGCAAAGTTAAAATCAATCATTTCCGTACCTGTATCTATAAGAAATGAGCTCATTTTGCGGACAAGACTTGTTGTGAAAGGATGAGTTCCTATAAAATCGAATGCCGCTTTCCTCCATTCAGGAAATTTTTCTTTAAGCAGGCTTATTCCATGATTTATACTAAGCTCCGCAGTTGCCATGCGGAAATATTATCATAACTAATCTAATTATTGAATTTACGATTACTTCCTAGTACAATTCCTCAGATGAATAATTATTATTTAACTTTAGTTTTAAAACCCGGTTTGGAAGAAAAGGACAGAAAGGTCCTGCTGGATTCTGTTACCATAAAACTTGCAGGGGAAGAGGGCAAAGTTGAAAAGGAAGATCTTTGGGGTGAAAGGGATTTGGCTTATCCAATTAAAAGACAAACTAAAGGTTTTTATGCCCATTACCAGTTTCAGGCTGATCCTAAAATAATAAAAGACCTTGACAAAAACTTGAAAGTAGAAGAAGATGTGTTGAGGTATTTATTGGTAAGGGCCTAGTAATTATGGCTTCAAGATCTTGGAATAGAGTAGAACTTATAGGTAATTTAACCCGCGACCCTGAACTTCGTTATACCCCCAGTGGTGCTGCAGTTTGTACTTTTGGACTGGCTACCAACAGAACTTATGTTTCCGAAGGCGAGAAAAAAGAAGAGGTAGATTTTCATAGATTAGTTGCCTGGAATAAACTGGCAGAGCTTTGTAATCAGCTTCTTAAAAAGGGTACTAAGGTTTTTATCTCGGGAAGGTTACAAACCCGTTCCTGGGAAGGCCAGGACGGAGTGCAAAGGCAAACAACTGAGATTGTGATAGAGGATATGATTATCCTGTCTCCCAGAAGTAATGGCGGGATGGGAACTGTGTCTGAGGAGGCAAATGCAGAACCGGTTAAAGTAGCAGAATCAAAGGTGGAGGAAAAAGAAGAAGTTAAAGAAACAAAAGAGGAACCTAAAGAAGATAAAAAGGCGGAAAAACCCAAAGAAACTGCTCCGCAGGAAGAAGTCAAAGACGACGGAGACCTTCCATTCTAGCACTGTTTAATATATAATCCCCGAATATGGCAGAGAAGAAAAAGATTGTTAAAAAAGTAATTTCCAAGCCTATCAGCAGTAGGCCGGCTGAGATAGTAGAACAACCGGAGACAGAATCTCAAAAAGAAGTTAAGTCAAAAAAGACTTGCTTTTTTTGTCAAAACAAAGCTAACCCAGCCTACACAGACTTAGTGATTTTGAGACGGTTTGTGACAGACAGGGCTAAAATTTTGCCAAAGATGAGAAGCGGTGTTTGCTCCAGACATCAGCGGATGGTTGCCAAAAATGTAAAGTATGCCCGCCACCTGGCTTTGCTTCCCTTTGTCCCCGAGGTATAGAATAGTGGTAAAATTTATACATGACTGGACTGCCCGGACTGTTTGACAGTTTTGATAATCTTGATCAAATAGAGATTGCTGCTTTAAGCAGCTGGCTTAAAAATCCCCCCGAACCCAATAAGCTGGAAAATTACCTGGCCAACAGGATTTTATATCCTCAAGTCTTTGCCGTAACTTTGGAAGATATGGAAACGGACCTGGCTATTTTGAGAGAAGCTTTAAGAATTAACGGCCCCAAGCCGGGGCAAAGAGTTGACTCTTTGGAAGAAAATCCCTTTTTGAATATTACTTTAAGAAAAATTATCATTCCGGAAAAGTTTTTATTGTTTGTTCCCAATTTGGTGAGTTTGGCCTGGGCTTTTGTGGATGGATTGTTTTTGGGAAGGAAGGATTTATTTTGGGATCTTTGGACAGTGGTGGTGGCGGATGATACTGACCAGATAGTCGGTTCAATACTGCTTCCTCAGTTCGAAAGTACGACCGATATTATGACTGTAAGTTTACCCGGTCAGCAGGTCAGAATAAAGTCCGGCAGTTTAACGGTGGTGCCTTGCCCAAAAGACAGGTGTGAAATTGCCTATAAATTTACCGGCGGCAAGATTTTAGGTAAAAAAGAGGCGGCAGTAGAGGTTTATGGCGGCAAGTTGGGGCTTATGATAGACGGGAGGACCAATTGATATTCATTTCCTCTGCACGTCTTCGGATAGAAAAAGATGTCATCGTGAGGATTGTGAGGAACCTTCAAAGCAGGGGAACTGTTAGTGTGGTGCCTAACCAGGAGGTGATACCGTCGGATGTTGTCGGTACGGCTTTTGTTTCTGCCGGATTCAGAACCATTAATTTGGCAGATCTTTTAAAGGTTGCTGCGGCGGAGGTACAAAAATACCTGAAAAGACCCTTAGGGCAACGAATATACAAAGGAGAACTTTTGGCATACAAAGAAGGCGGTCTTTGGGGAGGCAAAAAAGTAATTACTGCTCCTACAGATGGGGTTTTGGAGTTTTTAAATCCCAAAACAGGGGAGCTGAGAATGACATTTTTACCAAAGATGGGGCATTTGCCGGCCGGGGTGTACGGAATAGTGGAAAGTGTTGACAGCAGCAAAGGACAGGTGGTAATCCGTACTCAAGCCTCACTTATACACGGAATGTTTGGTTCCGGTAGACTCAGAGAAGGAATCCTTCGTATGGTGGGGAAAAGAGAGGAAATGATGGATAAGGATTTGGTTAAGGCAAGTTATGCAGGGCAGATTTTAGCAGGCAGCAGTTTGGTTTTTAGAGACACCATCGCAGCCTCCGTGGCTTTTGGGGTAAACGGTATAATCTGCGGAGGCATTAATGCTAAAGATTATAAAGGTCTGGTCGGAGGCAGGTTAAATTTTACCAAAAAAATGCAAAGCGATATAGGAATTTCCATTTTAGTTTGTGAGGGTTTTGGACCTGTCCCTTTGGGAGAAGATATCCACGGGCTTTTAGGCAATTATGACGGCCGGTTTGTTTGTCTGGATGGAAATGCCGGCATAGTTACCTTGCCCTCTTTTGACAGCAGTATTATCCTAAAAGTAAAAAACAGCAAACTTCCCCTTTCAGATAACTTTCTCTCTTCCCAAAACTATCATCAATCTCAACCTGAGCAATTAAAAAAGGGGATAAAAGTACGGGTGGTGGGAAATTCCTACTTGGGGGTACAGGGACAAATTATGGCTGTAGACTCTACCCAAACCGTTTTGCCATCGGGTATTAAAACTTTTCTGGCTTTGGTGGAGACCAAAAGGCGTAAAATCCGTTTACCTGTTGCCAACTTGGAAATTATAAGCGAAGCTTGATTGCTATGCAATTAAGCGAAGCTTGAAATACTTCGTATTATAGATTATAGTCTCTAAATTATGCAAAACTTATTAAAAAAAGTTAGTGTCAAATTAATTTTAATTGCCAGCCTTACTTTTTTTTGGGGATGGCAACTGGGCAAAAACGACGTTAACCTGCAGTGGCAAAATTATAAGCCAACAGTTTCTGTTGTAAATCAGGAACCACCAAAAAATATTAATGTAGACTTTAAGCTCTTTTGGGATACCTGGGACCTTCTTTCCAGAAAATATATTGATAAAAAGGCCCTTGATCCAAAGAAGTTATTTTATGGAGCAATTTCCGGGATGGTTTCTGCAGTGGATGATCCCTATACTGTCTTTTTACCGCCCGAGCAGCAAAAATCTACTAAAGAAGATTTAAACGGCAGCTTTGAAGGAGTGGGGATTGAGCTGGGCTTTAACAAGGATAAAAGACTGGTAGTTCTGGCTCCACTGGATGATACTCCTGCTGCTAAAGCCGGGGTTAAGCCTCAGGACATTATTTTAAAAATCAATGATAAAGAAACAACCAATACGACTTTGCCGGAAGCTGTTCGTCTGATCAGGGGTCCTAAAAACTCTCAAGTTATTTTGACGCTCTATCGGGAAGGCGAGACAGACAGCCGGGAGGTAAATTTAATAAGAGATACCATTATTGTCAAAAGCGTCAAAGTTTCATTCATTGACAGGCAGGATAAAAAAATAGCTCACCTTAAGCTGTCTAAATTCGGAGAGAGAACACGTGAGGAGTGGAATCAGGCAGTGGAACAAATCCTGGCTGAAAATCCTGCCGGGGTAATTTTGGATGTCAGAAACAACCCCGGAGGTTATTTGGAAGGGGCAGTCTTTGTACTTTCAGAATTTTTAGACGGGGGTGATGCGGTTTTACAGGAAGACAGCGAAGGACAAAGGCAGACATTTAAAGTTAACAGATCAGGGAAACTTACCAGGATACTTTTGGAGGTGCTGATAAATAAAGGTTCAGCCTCGGCTTCCGAGATTGTGGCCGGAGCGCTGCAGGATAGAAAGAGAGCTACCTTAATTGGGGAAAAAACCTTCGGGAAAGGAACTATCCAGGAAGCTCAAGATTTACCGGGTAATACCGGAATTCATATCACGGTTGCCAAATGGTTAACCCCCGGCGGCAGTTGGGTTAACGATACAAACGGGCTTGATCCGGATGTTAAGATAGAAGCTAGTAAAGAAGACCAGAGTAAAGATTTACAACTGGAAAAAGCTTTAGAATTATTTGATTAAGTTATGGACTACTCAAACCTTAAGCTGCCAAAACCAAATTTGACCGGGGTAGGATTGGCTGTTGCCTTGGGGATAATTGTGGCTGTAGGGCTCTATCAGGCTCAAGTTAGAGGATTAATACCCTTTAATATCTTTTTACCCAAAGCACCTCCCTCCCAGGAAACCAGAACCGTGGTTCAAGAGGAAAATGCCATTATCTCGGTTGTTGATAAAACCTCACCTTCGGTGGTGGCAATTGGAGTTTCAAGAAGAGTAATCAATCCTTTTGATCCCTTTGCCCTTCCACAAAGACAAGATGCCACGATCGGGACTGGTTTTGTGGTATCTGACAACGGAATTATTGTTACCAATAAACATGTAGTGTCCGAGTCCGGCGGGCGCTATACGGTTGTCACCAAAGATGGCCAAAAATATGAAGCCAAAAGAATTTACCGGGATCCACTTTTAGATTTGGCCATAGTGCAAATTGATGCCTCGGGACTTAAACCTTTGGAGCTGGGGGATTCATCCAAACTTAAGGTAGGGCAGGTGGCCATAGCCATTGGTAATGCCTTAGGCAGATTTACCAATACTGTTACAACCGGAGTAATTTCCGGTTTGGGAAGAAGAGTGGTGGCAGGTGATCCATTTTCCGGTTCAGCAGAAAGTTTGGATAATTTAATTCAAACTGATGCAGCCATCAATCCGGGCAATTCAGGCGGACCTTTGATTAACTCCTCCGGTCAGGTGATAGGCGTTAATGTGGCTACCACCGAAGGGGCCCAAAATATTGGTTTTGCCATTCCCATTAATGCTGTTAAGGAAGTGGTGGATGAATTTTTAGTTAAAGGTTCGGTCTCGAGGCCGTTTTTAGGAATCAGGTATAGATTTATTTCCAAGGATGTGGCTATTTTAAATGAAGTTCCTCAAGGAGCTTATATTCAGGAGGTTATAGAGGGGGGACCTGCTCAAAAAGCAGGGGTGGCAGAAGGGGATATTATTACCAAAATAAACGGGGAAGCAGTAGACAGTGAAAATAAAGTAGGAGATGTTGTTTCCAAAGCTAATATTGGACAAAGGTTGGAGCTGGAAATTTGGCGGGATGGCAAAAACATAAAAACCACAGCTACCCTGGCAGAACTGCCTGCGGAGTGATAATTGACAAGCTAGGTAATTCATCTATAATACTTATATGAATAGTAGAGAACGTTTTACAAACGAAAATAAAGTCAACAATGGTTCTGATAGACCAGCTGTAGTAAGGAAAGTTGTAACTGGCGGTCGAGAAGTTGATGAGGCGGATAGATTAACTGTTATGTTTAAGGTGCCTTTAACTGAACCCAGAGTTGTGCATGGTCATACCATAGGTGGTGGTACAAGTATTGAAGCATTACGCAGAGCAAGAAGAAATTGGGCTAAAAATCGTTAGAAAATTAGAATTTTATAATTAAAATTCTTTGTCTGTAAGATAGGTCTGTTTTAACTTCCACTTCCGCATCCGGAAAATATTTTAAAGCCTCATAAACAGCCAATTCTCCGTGAGTATAATCAATTTCACAAACAATCAATTTAGGTTTCCACCCCAAGGGTGCCCCCTCAAATTTTCTAATCTGTTTAAACAATTTTCTATAAAGCTCAAAGCCATCCTCTCCTCCGTCTAAAGCAACCTTTGGTTCAAAATCCTTGACTGAAGGATCTAAATAAGGAATTCTGGCAGAAGGTATATAAGGTAAATTTGCTACTATGACATTAATATTTTTCATTTTGGTGTGCGGCCGTACACTATTTTGTGATAAAAAGGTTGAAAGTAAATTGGATTGAATAAATTGAATTTGGTTACTAACTCCATGCAGTTTGGCATTTTGTTTAGCCACTTTTAAAGCTTTTAGGGAAATATCAGTGGCAATAAGATGGACAGGAAGATTTTTGGCCAGGGAAATGGCAATGCAGCCTGAGCCGGTGCCAAGATCTAAAATAGTGACTGTAGGATGATCCGATATATACCGGATCACTTCATCAACCAATAGCTCGGTTTCCGGACGGGGAATTAGGACATCGGAGGTAACTTTAAACTTAAGTTTATAAAACTCTGTCCAGCCTTGCTGGTATTGCTTAGGCTGACTGGAGTGTCTGAACGATGTCACCTAAATCTCCCTCCAAAAT
Organism: uncultured Gammaproteobacteria bacterium; assembly: GCA_964551255.1. GTDB lineage: Bacteria > Patescibacteriota > Microgenomatia > Daviesbacterales > UBA10151 > CAZKAW01. The sequence continues at coordinate 136 of CAZKAW010000036.1, read as the reverse complement.
TCTGTCTAAATTATGCCAGCTTTTCCCAATTCTGTGATCTGTTACTCTGTTTTGGGGGAAATTGTAGGTTCTGATTTTTTCCGAGCGGTCGCCCGCCCCGACCTGACCGGCCCTTTGCTCACTGATATTACCAATT
>CAZKAW010000035.1:5805-8954 GCA_964551255.1 uncultured Gammaproteobacteria bacterium | reverse complement strand
AGGTTTTTCATCATATATCTTAATTTAACTATATTCTATGGAGTTTGTATATACAATCCTAAAGTAGCTTCCCGCATCGGAAGCGGGAATGTAAATTTTACTCTATAGATTTCTCACTCATTTTTTACCAAGTTTTGGTATTATAGGAAAATGAATTTCGTGGATTTGATTATTTTGGGTGTTTTGATTATTTTTATCTGGGATGCTGTAGGTAGACCTCTAATTATTGAACTGTTAGATTTTATTTCCTTTTTACTGGCTTTTTTTGTCTCTTTCAGATACTATAACTTCCCTGCCAGGTTTCTTGTCAGTCAATTCAATATCCCCCACGGATTATCCCTAGTTTTAGGTTTTATGACAGCCTGGTTTTTGTCTGAAATGATTTTTTATTTTCTGGTCAGAATGTTTTTACCAAGACTGGGCAGGATGAGGTTTGGATTCATGGAAACCTTGTCAATTTTTCCGGCCCTGCTGCGGGGTTTAATTTTCATAGCTTTAACTTTAGTTTTAATTGCCACTTTCCCTATTCAGCCGGCCATTAAAAAAGCAGTCCTGGATTCCAAAATTGGCAACCGGATTTTAAAAAGTGCTTATGCTCTGGAGCAGCCGGTGAAGAATATTTTTGGAGGGATAACCAGCGACAGCTTAACTTTCTTAACTATTAACCCGGTCACCAGTGAAAAAGTAAATTTAGGTTTTCAAACTGCCCAATTTAATGTTGACTTGGCTGATGAGGTAGCCATGATTGACCTAATGAATAAAGAAAGAACCGGCCGGGGGCTTAAGGTTTTGGCGTTTGATCCAAGGCTTAGGGAGGTAGCAAGGGCACACAGTGCAGACATGTTTAGCAGGGGTTATTTTTCTCATTATTCACCTGAAGGGGAAAGTGTGGCGGGGCGGGCAGCTAAGGCCGGGATAGATTATCTGGTTATTGGGGAAAATTTGGCATATGCTCCTTCCCTTGACCTTGCTCACAAAGGTTTAATGAATTCTGAAGGCCACAGGGCCAATATTTTATCTGCCGATTACAACCGAGTTGGGGTTGGGGTAATGGATGGAGAGATATACGGGAAAATGTTTACCCAGGTATTTGCAAATTAGAATTAAGCAATATGAAGTATGAATCACGCCTTTAAACCCATAATTCTTGCTTCTAGCTTCCTGATTTTTGTTGGTGTGGGACTTTTATGGTTTGGATGGAATGATCAAGTTCCATCGCAAGAGAGTCCATTGCCGTCTTCGTCCGAAGTCAGGTCTCAACCAATTTCTACACGGTCCGCCTCTTTAGGTATAGAGGGTGAGAGGGTTTTAGTTACTAAGGTGGTGGATGGAGATACTGCCATAGTAAATAATAATCAGATTGTCAGATTAATAGGTATAGATACTCCGGAAACAGTTGATCCCAGAAGACCGGTTGGATGTTTTGGCAAAGAAGCTTCAAATGAAACAAAAAATTTACTTTTGGGAAAAGAAGTAATTTTACAAAAGGACGTATCTGAAACTGACAAATATCAAAGGTTGCTAAGGTATGTTTTTCTTCCACTTCCGGACGGACAAATCCTTTTTGTTCAGGATTATCTGGTCAGAGAAGGGTTTGCCAAAGTTTTGACTTATCCTCCTGATGTTCAATATAATGAGCAGCTTCGGGAAGCGGAAAGAGCAGCAAGAGAGGGCAGCAGGGGGCTTTGGGGAAAATGCCGGGGATTATGATAAACTGTAATTGAGATGAAAAAGTTTGTAATACAAATAATTTTGCTGCTGACGGTAATCGGGGCAGGAATTTTCCTCTTTAATCCCAGTACCGGTAAAACTCCGGAAATTCCCTTTCTACCTCAGCCACCTAAAACTGCCCAGTTACAGATAAACGGAAATTCTATTAAAGTGGAAGTAGCTGATACTGCCCAAAAAAGAAGCAAAGGTTTAGCAGGCAAAAGTGAGCTCTCGGAAAATGAGGGAATGCTGTTTGTTTTTGACAGATTGGACAAGTATGTTTTTTGGATGAAAGGTTTAAGCTTTCCCTTGGATTTTGTCTGGATAAAAGACACGCAGGTTGTAGATATTTTGGAAAATATCCCTCCGCCTTCGCCCGGGCAGAGTGATGATTCATTGCCGGTTTATTCTTCCAAAGTGGATTTTAATAAAGTTTTAGAGATCAAAGCAGGAACTGTAAAAAGGCTGAATATAAAAGCGGGGGATACAATCAATCTTATTTAAATGATAGAGATTCTGCCAATAAAATTACTGACTGATGAGGATGCTGTTATTTTTGGCAGAATCAAGGTGGCCTTGGGCAAATTAGCCAGAGAAGGTTTGCCGGTAGCTCCCGGTTTGGTGACGACTGCTCCCTCTCTGCACCTTAAAACTGTTTTGGAACATTTTGCTTTCGCCTCCAAAGAGGTTTTTGAACAAAGCCTGACTTTAGCAAAAAAAGAAATTGCCAAAACTCCCGTTCCTGAAGTCTTACAAAAAGAGTTAGCTAAAAGACACACATTTTTTCTGGAAGGGCGGGAAGTTAGGGGAATAAAGCAGTTGTGGCTTGAATTGTTAGGTATTTGGCTGGAAGAAATAAAACAAAGAATTTGGAAAGAGGGTTTTTATCAGGGTATCACAGAAGGATTAGAGCCTCAAATTATAATCTTTGCTGAAAAGATAAAAGCTTGGGGAAAGGCTTTTTTTGATCCGCTGCAGGATGATGTGGTGGTAAATACCGGTAAGGGGAATTTGCATCCGGTTGAAATTAAAAAACTGGTAGAGTCAGTTCAACTGGCGAATAAAAAATTGTTTATCCCAAATGAATATGAGTGGATTTTAGATGGGGGGGTAAAATTTACCGGTCTGACTCCCTATACCCCGGCCGAAGTTTCGGTTTACACACCGGGTGTGGCAACCGAAACCGCTGCTAATAAGAAGGAAGTAAAACCTTTAAGTACAGTAAAGATTTTTTTGGATTTATCAACGGGACTAAGTATTGAAAAAAATGCTGATGGAATATATATATCTTCAGAAAAAATTTTTGATTTAAACAAGCCCAGAGATTCTTTTGAGGATTTACTTTTTAAACTGGTGGAGTCAGCTACTACATTTCCAGACTCCTCTATTTTATTTAAATTGGCAGATAAATCAGAGGGGATGGGAAAAATAAGAGGAAC
>CAZKAW010000035.1:0-5705 GCA_964551255.1 uncultured Gammaproteobacteria bacterium | reverse complement strand
TTTTTAGAAGATGGACTAAAACTTTTACATAAATCCAAGATCCCCTTTATAGCATACGGTTCTTTATCTTTATATCCACAAGTATTGGAATTCTTGGTGGAAAAAGGAGTTTATGGAATTGTTGTTGAAAGATATGAAGCTCCTTCTGCAAAAGACCTATTGCATCAAGCAGAAAAAAGACTTGTATTTAAGAGAGCGAGTTGATATTATTTGATTAATATGAGACCAGTACTATACTATTTAGATCCTAAATAATAATATAAATTCTCCTTTTGGTTTTTTTAGAGTTACTAACCATTTACTGATTAATTTACTTTCCACGCTTTGGTGGATTTTGGTTAATTCATGAGCCAGTACAACTTCTATATCTCCAAATATCCCTTTCATCTCCTCAAGATTTTTTAAAAGTTTATGTGGTGAAACAAATATGATGTATGTTATTTGGAGGTGCCTACGTAATCCACCTTCGAGGTGATCTAGCTTGACACCTTCGAGTAATTGTTTTCTGTGGCCTGGCTTTTCAGGTAAATAGCCTAGGAAGGTAAATTTATCAGGTGGGAGGCCGGATAAAGTTAGAGCTGTTATAACTGAAGATGGACCAGGAAGAGAATCAATGGGGATTGCCTGGTTAATGCATTCACGAACCAGCTTATATCCTGGATCTGAAATTAAGGGGGTACCTGCATCTGAGACTAGAGCTAGGGTTTGACTTTGTTTTAACTGATCTATTATCTCAGGCACTTTTTTTACTTCATTGAAATCATTTAAGACTATGAGGGGCTTTTTGATACCATACTGATTCAGAAGCAGTGAAGTTCTTCTGCTGTCTTCACAAATTATCCCGTCCACGTTTTTTAAAACTTCTAAAGCACGCAGTGTAATATCTTTTAGATTGCCAATTGGGGTTGCGACAATATACAGCATAAGTTATTGGGCAGGTTGTTTCTTAAATCTTTTTAGCAAACTTGCTCTTATTTCTGCATCAGTTAAGGCATGATGTAATGCCGGCAGGATTGATGTAATAATGATAAGTCCTATAATCGGAAGAAGATATTTGTCTACATCAGGTATGAGACTGCCCAGATAGTATCCTGCCAAAGTTACTCCGATTGCCCAAAGAATGGCTCCAAAAAAATTAAAAAACACAAACCTTTTGTAATCCATTTTCCCAACCCCTGCCACAACCGGAGCAAAGGCTCTGATAACAGGAATGAATCTGGCTAAAATTATAGTTTTGCCCCCATGTTTGTTGTAAAAAATATTAGCCCTATCCAGATGTTTTTTATGAAAAAAAATCGAATTATCTTTGCTGAAAACTTTAGGTCCTAATTTTTTGCCAATATAATAACCAACGCTGTCTCCCAAAATAGCAAAGAAGAAACACCCGGCAATCAAAATTTTTATATCAAAAAATCCCTGGGAAGCTAAAAAACCGGCAGTAAAAAGGAGGCTGTCTCCCGGGAAGAAAAAACCAATAAGTAAACCTGATTCCAAAAATACTATGGAAAACACCCCCAAATAGCCAACTGTCCGAATAAGCTCCACCAAATCAAAATGCATAAGGAATTAGTATAACAGAAAAAGAGGTCTTAGTTAAACCTGCGGATAACCCCGACACACTTTCCCTGTATTTTTATCGAATCCGGGTTTTCTACATAAATAGGCTGCATACTGGAATTAGCCGGTTCCAAGCGGACTCTGTTAGGTTCCTGGAAAAATCTTTTTAAGGTGGCCAGACCATTATCCAAAAGGGCTACCACAATATCCCCGTCATTGGCATAAGGTTGTTCCTCAATAATGACATAATCTCCGTCTAAAATCCCATCTTCAATCATTGAATCACCTTTCACTTGCAGCACGTAGGACCTTTTTTTACCGCTAATCATGGAAGGTGAAACTTTAATGGAAGCATCAGGGTCTGTGTATGCCAGAATTGGCTGGCCGGCGGCAATATAACCTAAGATGGGTAGTTCAATTCCCTGCAGATGGGTGGCAATGTTTTGATCTAAAACTTCAATTCCCCTGACAGCTCCTTCAAATTTTTTAATTACCCCTTTTTGAGCTAAAGTCTGTAAATGTTCATGAACTGTAGCCAGGGAGGAAACTCCTATGGCTTCGGCAATTTCTCCTAAAGTGGGGGAATAGCCGTACTTGTTAATATATTGCTTAAGAAAGTCTAAAATCTGCTTTTGTCTGCGATAGAGGATGACCGGCATACCAAAACAATACCAAATAAAATGCGAACTTGTCAATACCTCAATTTCATTCGGTATTGACCCTGAGCGAAGTCGAATGGGTCAACTAGGACAAAATATATCAATAAGGTATAATAAAATGTTTATGTTTAAGATTGTATCTGATTTTAAACCCACAGGGGATCAACCTCAGGCAATTGAGAAGCTGGTTAGTGGTATTAACAAAGGATTAAAGCATCAGGTGCTTTTGGGAGTAACCGGTAGCGGTAAGACTTTTACCATGGCTAATGTCATAGAGAAGGTCCAAAAACCTGCCCTGGTGATCTCCCACAACAAAACTTTAGCAGCCCAGCTGGCCCAGGAGTTTAAGTCACTTCTCCCAAATAATGCTGTAGAGTATTTTGTCTCTTATTATGACTATTACCAGCCGGAGGCTTACATTCCCCAATCTGATACTTATATTGAAAAAGAAACCCAGATTAATGAGGAGATTGAAAAGCTCAGGCTTTCTGCTACTGCCTCACTTATGACAAGACGTGATGTGGTGGTGGTGGCTTCTGTTTCTGCCATCTATAACCTGGGTTCTCCGGTGGAATATGGCCAGGCTATTTTAGAGATAAAAAGGGGGATGAAAGTGGCCTTAGGTCAGGTTCTGAAGATATTAAACAAGATGTTTTACAGCCGCAGTGACATAGACTTCCATAGGTCTACTTATAGAGTCAGAGGTGATACCCTGGATATTTTTCCTTCATATAAAGACAGTGCCTTAAGGGTGGAATTTTTGGGGGATAAGGTGGAAAAAGTTTCCAGTTTAGATCCTTTAACCGGTCAAGTGACTCCGGTTGAGGAGACTCAAATTATTTACCCTGCCAAACATTATATAACCCCCCAGCAACGCCTAAAGCCGGGCCTTGGGCAGATAGAAATAGATTTAAAAACCAGGCTGGAGAAACTAAGAAATCAAGGTAAACTTTTAGAAGCACAAAGGTTAGAACAGAGGACTTATTATGATCTGGAGATGATCAAGGAATTCGGGTACTGTAACGGGATAGAAAATTATTCCAGGTATTTTGACGGCAGGAACCCGGGTGACCCCCCTTACTCCCTTTTAAACTACTTTCCCAAAGATTACCTGCTTTTTATTGATGAGTCCCACATCAGCCTGCCTCAAATAAGAGGGATGTATAACGGGGACAGAACCAGAAAGGAAACTCTGGTCGAGTTTGGTTTCAGGCTGCCCTCTGCTTTGGATAACAGGCCACTTAAATTTGATGAGTTCCAAAGAAGGATCAACCAGGTAATATACGTTTCAGCTACCCCTGATGAGTATGAGCTGTCGTTGGCCCGCCAGCACCTCGGAGGTGGCCAGCTTCGCAGCAAGGCGAGCCGAATGGACTCCTCCGAGGTGGATTATGATGGTATAGCTCAGCAGTTAATCAGGCCAACCGGGCTGCTGGATCCTAAGGTTAGTGTCAGACCTATAAACGGCCAGATTGAGGATCTGGTAAGGGAGATTAAAGAAAGGGTAGGTAAACATGAAAGGGTGCTGGTGACCACTTTAACCAAAAGGACTGCCGAAGATTTATCAGAATATCTTAAAGAGAAAGGATTTAAGGTTCATTATCTTCATTCGGATGTAGAGACTTTGGAGAGAACAGATATCCTTCAGGCTCTAAGGCTAGGGGAATATGATGTTTTAGTTGGAATTAATCTTTTAAGAGAAGGCTTGGATCTTCCTGAAGTATCTTTGGTGGCTATTTTGGATGCAGACAAGGAAGGGTTTTTAAGGTCTCGGACATCCTTAATACAGACCATGGGAAGGGCTGCAAGGCATATAAACGGGGCTGTAATTATGTATGCGGATACTGCCACAAAGAGTATGAAAGCTGCTATTGATGAGGTAACAAGAAGAAGGAAGTACCAGCAGGAATATAACAAAAAACATGGGATTAAACCTAAATCTATCAGTAAACCTTTCAGGGACAGGCTGATAGAGGAGGTGGAGGAGACTGAGGAGGAGTTAGGTAGGAAGATCTTAACTTTAGATGATATACCCGTTAAAGAGAGAGAAAAGATGGTAAAACTACTGGAAACCCAAATGAAGCAGGCAGCTGAAATGCTGGATTTTGAGCAAGCAGCAAAACTTAGGGATCAGATAAGTGAGTTGAATACTTGATTTTAAGATCGATACACCCTATAATATTATATTATGCCTGAATTTCTATTAGAGTTATCTCTAGATGTTTTCGAAAGATCAACTAGAGAATTTACACGAGCTGAACGTCCCGCAGATTACTTTTCTCCAATAGAGAGAAGGTTTAGAAAAGGACAACCCATTCTTTGGCGATTAACAGAGCAGTGGTTACAAGCTATTGATAGGACCCGTTCATTTAGATTCGGGAGAACTTATGCTTTTAGTGCTATTGATCATCAATTAGAAGAAGAAGGTTTAGTCATTGCTGTTGTGGAGGATGATATAGCTCTGTTTATAAAAAATTATGATGATTGCGGAGGGTTTAGCTGGTTAAGAGAAAAAACAAAGCAAGCTTATGGACCTCTTTTTAGACGTTATATTGTATTTGGAATGAATAATCTTCCTCAAAAACCTTCTAATGAGGAACATTTTATGTCCGGTGTACTGTTGGTGACAGATTTAATGATCCAAAAAATTGAAGCTGCAAGATTAGCGAGACAGTTTCCAGGTTAACTATTTAACAAATTTGGCAAATTCTTTTCTTGTCATCCCAACTAAATTAGATGAAGTGGTACTTCGGCTCCATTCATATTAAGGTGCGACCTTAACATTCATCCCCGTCCATTTTTAAGGGTTCTAAAACTCTGGCAGTATCCTCATCTTCTATATAATCTTCCACAAAGCTCTGATAAGAAAGTATATCCTTAAAGTTTTCTTTCTGTGCGCTTCTGAAATATCCTAAAATTTCCTGGGGTTTTATCCAGCTTGCGTGTTTTTGACCCATGTAATAAGGATAACTGGAAAATCCCTTGAAATCGATCTTTTCACTAACTATTTTTACATGATTCAAATGAATATAACGGGAAAGATGTAAAAAATACTCATCAGTTTCGATTAAGGCTGCCTTATACCTGTTTTGGAAAAGCGAGCCTACTCTTTTGTATTTTTTGTTAAAGTACATAACATAAGCTGTGATTAAGCGTTTCATTAATTTTACCATTCCATCAGATGCCCTTTGTTTTATTTGAAGATGAATGTGATTTGGCATTAAAGCAAATGTCAGAAGTTCAATCTCTTGAGAGAGATTCAGGTGAATAAGTTTCAATATTCTAAGGCCAGGAAAGTTTAACTGCTGCAATTCCTCTATGGGCGAAAGATAGAGTTTTAAATAGTATAGGAAGACTGCACAGTCTTGTTTATCAAGGAATATTTCTCTTTTTTCAACACCTCGGTTGTAGATATGATAATACCCGTCCTCAACATATTGTTTGATTATGTTTCTTGAAGGCATATCTTTATCGTATGTCAAGGATGTA
>CAZKAW010000034.1:0-9723 GCA_964551255.1 uncultured Gammaproteobacteria bacterium | reverse complement strand
ACGGTGTTACTGTGGCCAAAGAAATTGAACTCGAAGACCCGTTTGAAAACATGGGAGCACAACTTTTAAAAGAAGCAGCCTCCAAAACTGCAGATGTAGCCGGAGACGGTACCACCACTGCCACTATTTTAGCCAAAGCTATAGTGACAGAAGGCTTAAAAAATATCCAGGCCGGTTCCAACCCCATGATTTTAAAACACGGCATTGAAAAAGCAGTCACTACTTTGGTGGAAGAGTTAAGGAAAATGAGCAAGAAAATCATCTCCCAGGAAGAAGTAGCCCAGGTAGCCACCATCTCAGCTGCTGACGGGCAAATCGGTTCTTTGATTGCCCAGGCTCTGGAAAAGGTTGGCAAAGATGGGGTAGTGACTGTTGAGGAAGGGAAAACTTTGGAAATGACTGTTGATTATAAAGAAGGAATGGAGTTTGACAAAGGTTTTGTTTCCCCCTATTTTGTGACTGATACTGATAAGATGGAGTCCTCTATTGAAGATGCCTATATTTTAATTACCGACAAAAAGATTTCTTCAGCGTCCGATTTAGTTCCATTTTTGGAAAAATTTGTGGCAGTTTCTAAAAACCTGGTAATTGTTGCAGATGAGGTGGAGGGTGAGGCTTTGGCTCTTTTGGTAGTTAATAAACTCAGAAGCACCTTTAATGTTTTGGCAGTCAAAGCTCCGGGTTTTGGGGACAGAAGAAAAGAGATGCTGGAGGATATTGCCATTTTAACCGGTGGAACAGTCATTTCAGAAGATACCGGTAAGAAATTTGAATCAGTTGAGATTGATGATTTGGGCAGAGCCGGCAGGGTAACTTCCGATAAAGATAATACTTTAATAGTAGACGGAAAAGGAGCCAAGGCTAAGATTGAAGCCAGGATTAGTCAAATCAGAAGAGAACTTTCCGCCTCTGACAGTGAGTTTGACAAAGAAAAGCTGCAGGAAAGACTGGCTAAGCTTACCGGCGGAGTGGCAGTTATTAATGTGGGGGCGGCTACGGAAGTTGAGCTGAAGGAGAAAAAAGAAAGAGTGATAGATGCGGTGGCTGCTACCAAAGCTGCTATAGAAGAGGGAATTGTGGCGGGGGGTGAGGTAGCTTTGCTGAGAGCTGCCAAAGCTTTGGAAGGATTAGTTTTGGGAGTAGAGGAAAAAGTAGGAGCGGAAATTGTCAAAAAGGCTTTGGAACAACCCTTTAGACTGCTAGTTAAAAACGCCGGGCTGGATGACGGGTTGGCCCTTTCCAAGGTGATGGAAGTTTCAGGCAATATGGGCATTGATGTGATTGACGGGGTTGTTAAAGATTTAGTTAAAGCAGGGATTATTGATCCAGTTAAAGTGACCCGGTCTGCTTTGCAAAATGCAGCCTCTGTGGCCATCATGGTCATGACTACGGAAGTATTAATTGCAGACAAACCGGAACCAACCCCTCCACCCCCAGCCATGCCCCCCGGCGGCATGGGCGAGTATTAATTTTAAGAATATCTGTTACAATTCTCTATAATGGCCAAGTTTCATTACCGGGAATCTCCTTCGGAAAAACAAAAAAAGGCTTTTGCTAAATATTTATCGGAAGATGAAGAGTTAGTCCTGGTGACCAGTTTTAGCCAGGCTTACCTGCGTTCCAAATTTATCATGTACCTTATTTTTCCGGGATTATTGTTTTTTGGGCTTGGTTTGGGGTTGGGGTGGTTATTGGGGGTAGGGAAGCTGTGGGCCTTAATTTTGGCTTTGGCGGGGATGCTTGCATCAACTATTTTAAAAACCCTGCATCTTTTCCATGCCAACAGATATTTGCTGACGACCAGAAGAGTGATTATTAAAAGGGGTATTTTTGGAGTGAAAATCACCGCAGCTTTATTTGACAAAATTACCAATTTGGAAGTCAGCCAGTCATTTATGGATAGATTACTTTTGCATCATGGAACCATTATGATCAATACTGCGGGTATGAATAAAGGGGATATCAGTTTAAAGTTTGTGGATTACCCCTTGGAGCTTAAAAATTTACTGGAAAGGTTAATCAACCGGGAGAGGGAATTATTTGGCTTAAGAGGAGCCACTTTAACAGAAGTAGAAGGAGAAATTATTTCCTGAATGTGATATAATATACATTATACACAAGACATATGATAAGAACGCAGATATACTTGCCAAAACTGCTTTATAAAACAATAGATTTGGTGGCCCAAAGAGAAAATAAACCTAAGGCCCAGGTTATTCGTGGTTTTCTCACTGATAGTGTAGACCGGGAACTAAGAAAAAGAAATGGTGGTAGAGCTCTTTTAAAAATAGCAGCAATGGCTAAAAAATATAACTGGAAGGGACCAAAAGATCTTTCTAAAAATATAGATAAATACCTCTATGAGGATATATGAAGACGCCGCTTATAATAGATTCAAGCGCATTTATTTCCCTGAGTAATGTTACAGATAGTAACTATAAAATTGCGATCGCAATCAGTAAAAGGATTGATCAGGAGAATAGGCGGCTAATCATGCCAGGAGAAATTTTCACAGAAATTGTAAATGTTGCAGGAAAAAAAGTAGGTCATCAAGCAGCTATCGATCAAGCCAATGCTATCTTATCTCAACAAGCCTTGGTACTTTCAGAAACAACTACTAATATTCGTCAAAATGCTTTAGAAAAATTTAAGGAACAACCGGAAGCAGTAAGTTTTACCGATTGTCTGATAATGGCTTTTGCGGATGAATATGAGACAAAAGAAATCTTTGGCTTTGATGAAGCCTTTTCTAAAAATGGTTATACTAGATTTGGGGTAGATAAAAATTAAGGGTCTTATGAATACCATATTAATCAAAAAGTTTGATGATATTAGGCAGAATAGGAATCTTATTTCTTAGCAAAAGTGGAAAGGGGCATGGGGGGAAGTTCCGGAAGCAGTGTTAAGGGATCAATGAATTTGCCGTCTCTGGTGATTTCCAAATGAGTATGCGGGCCGGAAGTATGGCCTGTTAAACCTACTTCCCCCAGGATATTTTCCGAGGTAACTTTTTGCCCCACTTTGACAAAAATCTTTCCCATGTGGGCATATTTTGATTTATAACCTTTTTCATGAGAAATTACCACAAAATTTCCCAATCCCCAAATATCAAAACCTGCTTCTACTACATCACCATCAGTAACGGGGTGAATAGGCATGCCTAAACCGGTGGCAATATCAATACCGGGGTGATAGGTGAAAAATTTGGTTGATAAGTAGCCCGGATGGGGTAAAATCAGTGGTTTAGAAAAAGAAGCGGGGATAACCTCGCCTTGTTGCTGGGAAATTTGAGCATAAACTACCGCACGTTTAACAGGAGGAAATCCAAAAGTGGGATAATATCCTGAAAAAAGGAAGCAGAAGACGGAAATTATAGCAAGCCATACAACCTTTTTGGGAAACCCTAGCTTGATTTTAGAAAATTTTGAAATTAGGGCGACCCTGTTCAAAATTTTCTTAGGCAGAAGGTTTTGAATATTCTTTTTCAAAACAAATCCCGATTAGTAATCGGGAAGCAGGACGTATTATAGCAGGCTTAGGATCAAATGTCAAAGAAAAAATGTGTGTATTGTATAATGAAACTCTATGAAAAAGGCTGTGGTTTGGATTCTGATTTTAATATCTTTGGTAGTTTTGCTGGTTAGATTCAGTACCAAGATAGAAAGGGTGATTTTTGGCATCAAACCAAAAAGCGGTCTGTCTGTTTTATCTGCTCCTACGGGAGCAACCGTTTTTTTAGATAATCAGGAAGTTGGCAAAACCCCTTTTGAGGATAAAGGCTTAGAGGTTAAACCATACACTGTCAGGTTGGAAAAAGAAGAAGGTTCCTGGCAGGGAAATGTTAAGCTAACCGCCGGAACAATTACCATCGTAAACAGAGATTTAGCTTTGGATATTGCCTCCTCTTCCGGTGAAATTCTGACTTTGGAAAGAGGCAAGGGTATAACCTTAGTATCAAACCCGCCGGAAGCAGCGGTGGAAGCTGACGGCAAAATGTATGGTAAAACGCCTCTCACTATTAATTTAACTGCTGGTGAACACACTATTGTGTTGTCTCATGACAATTATTTAAAAAGGAGTATCAGGGCTATCCTGCCGGATAAGTTTAATTTGACTATTTCGGTTGATCTGGCCTTGTCTGAAGCGGATTTGACCACTGTGACTGCACCGGTTATTACCCAAACTCCCCAACTGATGGTGAAAGAAACTCCAACCGGGTTTTTAAGGGTCAGAGATAGGGCTTCTCTTTCAGGAAAAGAAATTGCCCAAGTCAGGCCGGGTGATACCCTGATCCTTCTGGAAGAATTGACAGGGTGGGATAGAGTAAGGATGTCTGATGGAACTGAAGGATTTGTTTCTTCTGCGTACGTGGAGAAGAAACTCCCCTAAGCTCCCAGGTAATAGATAATACCAATTACCATAATCAGCCATAAAACTGTAGTAGAGAGCATGGGGGTGTCAGATAACAAAACTCTCTCCGGAGATTCTCCTTCCTTCTTCTCATAGATAATATACAGATACCTCATGATTGCATAAATTACTACCGGCACAGTGGCCATCAGATATTTGGCCTCAGAAAATGGCAACTCAAAACCGCCCAAAAAAGTGGAAAAAGCCTGGCGGGCTTGAATAGGCGGTTGTACAAAAGCAAAAAAAGCATAAGTCAGCCAAGCAGAGGTGGCAAACATACCGGATAAAATATCCAGTAAACTTTCCGGGTAATGTAGCAGTGTTTCCCGATGACGGGCGGCTTGGGCTTCCATCAGAGTTCTTTCAGAGCGTCTTTTACCAATTGCCAAAAAGAGGGCAAATGAGATTACAGAAAGCAAAAACCAGACATTAAGGTGGGCATCAATGGCCCACACTCCGCCGTATACCCGAAGGACGAATCCGGCAGCAATTACCAGCACATCCAGTAAAATAACCTGTTTTAAGTAAGCGGAATAAAGAAGCTGTAATATTAAATAGGTGAGAGAAGCAAAGAAAAAAGCCGGGGAGAGTGTATAGGATATGGGTAAAAATATAATAATAGAAACTAGGGCTACGGCAACTGCTGCCGGAACAGGGATTAGCCCTGCAGCAATCGGACGTTTTTTCTTAAAAGGGTGAAGCTTATCACGCTCTACATCAAAAACATCATTAAGTAGGTATGTGGCTGAGGAGAAAATACAAAAGAGTATAAATGCCTCCAGAGCTCTCAGTTGGTTAGTTTGGTCCAGCAGTGTGCCGGAAAAAATTAGAGCTGCAAAAACCGCAAAGTTTTTTATCCATTGTCTGGGTCTGACTTCTTTGATAAGCCCCCAAAGAAATTTAGCCATAGAATAGTTCCCAGTAAGATTGCCGCTACCAAGCTTGCTGCAAACAATTTTCCTTTAGAAGATAAGCTTAGAGCAGCTGCTCCTAAGATAACAGATCCCAAAATATAAAACAAGGAGATTTGTACATGAGATAAACCCATATCCAAAAGTTTATGATGCAGATGTCCCCTGTCTCCCCAGACCGGAGATTTACCCTCCAATATTCTTCTGAAAAAAGTATAGGCAAAGTCAGTGGCCGGAATAAGCAGCACCAGCCCGGCTGTTGCCAGTTTAGCTCCGGATAAAATAGCCAATGCGGCAATCATAAATCCTAAAATGGTGGAGCCGGAAAAACCGGGAAAAATTTTAGCCGGATGCCAATTAAAAATTAAAAGACCCAAAGAGCCGGCTGAAGTAATAAAAGCTAATTTAGCTACACTTAGCTGGGCAGGATCTTGGTGTAATTTTAATGACAACAGTCCCAAAACCAGGCTGGCTATAGTTACTACCCCGGGCATCTGACCATCTACCCCTTTGCTCCAGTTAATCATATTCATTACCCAGACAATCCAAATGACAGCTAAAACCTCAGGAAGAAACCTGACAGTGTCAAGACGAAGAATTCCTCCTAAGGGATTGGTAATAAAGTCTATACCAATACCTGTTGCAAGCAGTGGCAGGGTGGCGAGAAATTGACCAAATAGACGAAAGTAGGGAGATAAGTTTCGATATTTGTCATCTAAAAGTCCCACTGCCAGAAGAATTAAAAGCCCCACTAAAAGGCTGCCGGTAGTTTGGTTTAGGGGACCAAAGATCAATATGGTAAAAAGTAAAGCTATAAAAATCGGTAAACCCCCTGCCCGAGGAACAATCCTTTTTTGAGTGTGAGCTGGATGGGGCCTAAGTTTAGGATTGTCCAAAAGATTAAACTTTTTAGCAAGTATTATCGTAGGGGGGGTGGTCAAGACAGTGATTAAGAAAGAGAAAAGGGCAGGTAAGATAAATTGCATATTAGATAAAAATTAAAACAATTTTGATGAGTGTAATAGTTAATATTAAGCTAATCAGTAAAGAAGCCAAAAGCAGTATTTTTTTAAAAAAAGACAGGTTGAGATGAAGCTGCCAGGAAATAACCAGATTAAAAAGAGCAATTAAAATTATACTGGAGGGGATAATCAGTAACTGCTGCTGACTGGCCAGTTGTTTATCTCCCCAGGGAAGCGAATAAAAAAGCGGTAATTTTGGAGGAAGTATTTTTGTTGAGAGTAAAATAAAAATGGTGAGGCCCAAAGAGAGAAGGAGAGGTAATAAACTTAGCCAAAGAATAACTTTTTTTGAATTTAACATATCTTTAGACTTTTTCTAAATGCCGCGCTTTATTGGTTACCCTAAATTCCAGTTTTCTGCCAAACATCAAAGAAGTTTGGGCATCTATGGCAGGAAGGGAAGAAATGGTGATTAAGATAATGGGTATCAGCAACCACTGAATGTACGACCAGATAATTTTAAAAAATGACCAACCTTTCGGTCTTTTAGGAACCACTTTTTCGTGAACAAAAATAGTGGCAAATAGGCCAAAAAAAGCCGCGGTTAATATCCAGGATGAAACAATTGGTAAATTAACGGATAAAACCGAAGCCTTAAAATTGGGATTAACTAAGGGAATAAACAAGCTGCCAAAAGTAACAAAGATGGCCAAAAATCCCCATTTTAAGTCACCCCAAATTTTAAAAAAAAGTTTATCTGTTTTATCCCAGAAATCAATCTCTTTTTGGAAATACTGTTTGACAATAAAGGGAATATGTTCTACTCCGTAAGCCCACCTTCTGATTTGTAAATATTGATTTTGGAAAGTTTTGAATAAGGTAGTGTCCTGTACTGCATCGGCAGAAATAGGTAAGAAGTGAGGAATAACCTTATAATCGCCACTGAAATGATAATAAGCTTTCCAGTAAAAGCCATTATCATCATTGACCTTATCAGGTATCCAGCCGCCAATATCCAAAAGCGATTTAAGAGAAATAGACATGGATGAGTAGTTCATATATTTATCAGAGCCGACCATTTCGGCAAGTTGCCAAAAGGAAGTTCCGGTTGCCATAAGACGCATGGGGGTGGGAGTTTGCCAATAATTGTTGTGATATAAAAATACTCCGGTGAAGGTTCTTTTGTCTCTTTCGCTTTGGGGTAAAGACAAGTATTTATGCAAGGCCCCTGATAAAAACTGCGGGTGTACTACAAAGTCTGCATCCAAAGTTGTTACAAACACATCTTCAATTTTGATTCCTCTTTTTTTAAATTCCTGCACTATGTGTTTGATCATCCAGTTTTTATTAGATCCCTGTCCGGCAACTTCTCCCGGAAGATTGTATGGATGAACGGTGGTAAAAACTCCTGCCAGTTTTGGTTCGATATTTTTCCTTAGATATTTTACCGTCTCTTTGATTTTTTTAGGGTCATCTCTTTCCTCAAATCCAACTGCCAAAAATATTTTCTTTGGAGGGAATGACGATTTGGTTAATGTATCAAAGGTAGGACCAAGAATATAAAGTGCTTCTTTATAGGTGGGTACTAAAACTAAGTGATAATATCTTTCCCACTCTTGAGGATAGTCTTGTTTTAGTAGACCCATCCAATCTTGTGCTTTTGCCCGCTCCATTTTTTTATAACCAATGATTATCAGAGCACCAATTCTTAAAGCTGTTAGCAACCAATAAACATCGGCAATCAAAATTAAATAGGCTACGGCATAAGGAAGGGTAAAAGAGAGCCAAATGGGGGAGGTTAAAGCCAGCCAGGTTAAGGAGCCCGGTAAAATTTCCAAAAATCTTTCAAAACCATTTTCATGTTTTAAGACAAAGTCTTTTTCCAATCTTTCAAATAGAATAAAACGTTGAGATAACAGATGATGAGTCAGCAGGCCCAATCCAGATCCAATCAGGAAAAATGAGGTTAAAACATTGACTCCTCCCGGTAAAAGATCTTGACCAAAGAAACCGGCAATCAGACCAAAGATTGCTAAAATTATTCCTATTAGGCTGTAGCGAAAATTCTTGATTAGACGTCGGAAGACTTCAGCCAGATAAAAAAAGGACAAAAATCCAATAAAAAAGACCAGTATAATACGCATGATTTACCCTTAAGTGTACCTATTTGGGGTTCAGAAAGCAACTGACCGACTAGGTCATCTTTATTATTTCTCCGCCACAGAATTTTGTTATTAACCTAACTACCTCGTTAACAGCATGATTGATATAAGGGGTTTCAGTATTTAAGTTTCCTTGAATGATCAGAAAAACATCTCTTGTACCCAGCGTAATTTTTGTGGGCTCAACTTGCAGTACTTCCATTCTGCAAATGATATTGTTTCCATCGTCAATGTAAGCATATTCTCCAGCAGGAATATGTAACGGTTCTGTTTTTCCTAACGGAATAAAGGTTTCACTCCCATTAGTAAGTCTTAAAGTTACATTGCCTTGTATTTTAGAAATATCATGAGCTCCTAAAGCTAGCCTGGTTTTTAGTGAGATTAGGTTATAAATATCTACTAGGGTATTAATCCTTGGAAAGCGACCTGTTCTTAGGAATAGTCCTAGTAAAAACTCCGGCGAAGCTTGATAATCTCTTCTGCTTCTTCCAATCTTACTATGTAAGTTATGGAAACCCTTAAGGATTTTATCCTCTTTTAGTAATCTGTTTTGCCAGTATCTTTTAACAGTATCAAGTTCTGACTTTAAGTAATCTTCGAATCCATTATTTGTTTTAGTGTTTTGGATATTAAAAATTTGAGCAGTAAATATTCTGACTCCTAGTTCTGACACTTTATTATCAATGGTAAATAAAATCTTTTTCATAGTTAGTTTGATGAAGGGAGTTATGCTGAACAGTTTGACATACCCCCTTTATCGTTTTTCACTCAACCTTGGCGAACTCGACTACACCCTCATGATCTGAAATTTCGGGATAGCCATACTGTTTAAATGCTGATCCGCCTCTTTTTACCAATTCCACAAACCTATTTTGTTGTCCCCCGGATGATCCTTCTAACAAACCAGTCTTTGTAACTGGAGCCGGGTTATCTGCCAAATGGTTATGAACTATTTCAGTATGTCCTGAAATAGTTGCTCTTAAAAATCGTTCCCTTAACAATTCATCTGGTAGTTGCTCTCTCCTAGTTGTAATCTTGATATTTCCATAGCCGTCTATTACAAGGTGGTTAGTTGGAACCTCAGGTAATAAACGAGGATCAATTTCTGTACCTAGGATTGTTCTGTCACCTGCTAAGAAGCGTACAACGGCCGGTGCGTAAATATCCCGGGATCTGAATTGAGAGCCGTTGTTAGGTATTCGTAAATCATGGAATACCTTTAATTCTTCTAATATGGCAGAGAGCCCCGTCTTTTTAAAGACGGGGGTGAATGCCATC
>CAZKAW010000033.1:0-9770 GCA_964551255.1 uncultured Gammaproteobacteria bacterium | reverse complement strand
GGCATGCAACTTAAGCAAAACACACCACCCCCCCCTTGTCAAGCTCCCGCTGTAGAAACCTCTAATTTTTATCTATTACCCCTGCCAGCCACCAAAAATAAACCAGATGTACAATAGATTGGTTTTGAAACTGTATCCAGATTAGATAGGTAACCAGACAAACAATTAATACATTTTTCGAAGGGCTCGTCCCGCGAAGCCTCGCCAAAGGCGGGCCGTAGGGTTTTTGTACCAGCTTTTTAAAAAGTAATATGATTAACCCCAGCCACCCTAACAGCCCTAATATACCTGAAAATAGCAACAGGTCCAAAATGTAGTTGTGGGTCCTGTCTAAATTTAGATCTTTTAAGCTTAAGAAGGAGGGCTTAACATTTAAAAGATTTTCTTCAAAAAGAGCACGCTTATTATTAATAAAATATTGAGAGTAGACAGTGGCAATATTTTCCAGTCCATACCCTGTAACCGGGCTTATTTTTATTAACTGCCAGACCACCGGCCAAATAAAAATTCTTTTTTCAGGAGAGTTATGGATCAGCCATTCTTTATCCTGAGGTTTTACCCATTCACTCCACCAAAGCCCTGAGGAAAAGTTGATAGACAGCAAGAAAGCTCCTAAAACAATAATTGGTATGATGATTAAAAATCTTTTGATTTTTATTTCCGCAAATAAAGCCGCGGTTAACAAAATCAAAAATAGCAATATTGCTGATCTGGAATAACTCACTATAATACCTATTGATGCTATTAGCCCGCTTCCCCATGCTAAAAGCAGTAACTTGTTGCCAGTGGTTTTTAATAAGTAATAGGTAAAAGGCAGGGTTAGCAGTAAAAACCCCCCGTAAAAATTGGGTTGGCCAAAAGTGGACACTACCCTGCCTGCATAGTTGGGAATTTGCAGGCCCCATAAATTTATTTGTCCCCACTGCCAGATAGCCAATATCCCTACCAAAACAGCAGAGCCGGATAAAACATATGCCCAATGTTCAAATTTAATTTTGGCTGAAGACACCAGCAAAAAAAATAAAAAAAGATAGGCATATAAAATCCAACCCTGAAAATAAGGATAACTGCCCAATAGACTGGTTTTAGGATCACTCCCAATAAGCGAAGTTACCAGTAAAATTACTATAAATAATCCGGCTGCTTTAATAATGCCACTCCATTTGAATTTAGGATTTTTCATCAAATAAATAAACCATAAAAACCCTATCAAACTAATAAAAACTATAAATAAAAACACCTTGGCTTGTTCATATCCAAACTCGGGGGTAGTCTGAATCAAGGGAAGGAGGAAAACAGTCAGCAGTAAAACTACTCTGATCATACATTGAAATTATCTTGAAAAAAATGAAGTTATTTTGTCCAGGATGATTCTTAGGAGAGATTGATTATTATCAATACCCCTCACACCGGGGATGGGTGCACTGACATTAATCGGCTGCGAAACAGACCCGTTCAATTTAAATACTTTACTAAATCCGGCAGCTATCCGATGCTGGGTTTGGCCTTTATCATCCACCGCGTAGGCAAATACTTCATGACTGATACCATTCCTGTATTGAGCCGGAATTGCCACCCTAAAACCGTGAGTCCCTTGGATTTTAAAATCCCGGTTAACATCTTCCCTTAAGATATCGGCCCTGCCTCTAATTGCCACGCTGCCTGCCAAACTTTCATAAGGAGCATCTATATAAAAGACCACTTCCAGAGTTTTACCGGTCTCATCCGGATCATACACCCAGCCTGTCAAAAACCCGTCAGGGGTAACAGACTCAAATTTACCTACCGGCGCATATCTGATATCTTTAATGCCTCTTGGACCGTCTATTAACTGTTTACTGCCAGTTTGAGTATCTATGGCGTAGATATAAACTAATCTGTTTTCTCCGGCTAAAAACTGCGGCGGGATGACTACATCATAGCCATGGTTACCGCTGATATAGAAAAAGTCATTGACATCGCTTCTTAAGTATCCGGTTACCCCCCTAAAATCTGCCTGTCTGTTGGAGCCTGCTTCATAAGGCAAGTCTAAATAAAACTCCACCTCCACCTCCTTTTGAGGCTCATCAGGGTCATAAGCCCAACCCTCAATTGAACCGTCTCTGGTAACATTGTCCAGGTAACCGGTTGGGGGCTGCTGTAAAACAGAGGCAGGCAGTTTTGCAATAAAGACTTTATCTTGAATAATATCCATGTAGAAAGGACGGGCCGCCTCAACTCCGGATACCCCTCCATATCCTCCGGTTATCACCAACCACTGAGAGTCAACAGCCAATGCCTGATTCATCAATCTTAAGGGTAAGGGATTATCAATTAACCAGCTGCTTAAAGTAGCTGAGTCGGAAGTTTTAGACAGATAATCTCTTCTGCTAAGATCAAACAGGTTGTTAAAACCTCCCAGGGAAAAGATGTAACCATTGGCAGAAATCATTTTATGAAACATTAACCCTTCAGGTAGTGGCGGTTTGACGCTAGTCCAGTTTCCTAAAGTTCCGTCATCATTGACTTTGGCCACAAAATTTTCAGTCATAACAGGGCCACGAAAAAAGTCATTACTAATAGCAAAACTTGAACCGCTGAAGTAAATCTGCCCCCGGGAAGACATGGCCTGAGAATAAACAAACGCCTTGGGCAGGTTACTGACCTCTCTCCACTCACCCAGTGTTCCATCTGAGTTCACTCTGGCAGAAAAACTGCCCAAACCCCTTATGGCAAAAAGGTAGCCTTTATCAAAAACAATCGCGTTATCATATCCAACAGCCGGCAGGGTAGAAATTAGATTCCAATTACCTAAACTGCCATCATTATTAATTTTGGCAGAATAAACATTAGGACTGAGTTCATAACTACCATTAAGTCCGCCCGCCACCAGGATGTACCCTTCAGCTACCATTGCCTGGTGATCAAATAGGGCTTGGGGGAGTTCGCTAACCTCAAACCAGACAGACATCAATCCATCACTACCAATTCGCGATCTATAAACTTTTGACTCCGCCCCCCAACTGCTGTTCATTCCCCCAACCACATAAACACTATTGCCTGCTATGACACTGGCATGGTAGTATAAGGCCTTGGGCAAATTCGGCCCAGCCTGCCAGGTTTTAATCAGATCAGAGGGTTTTTGAGCATAAATCACCTCCACCTCTGCCATGGCGGCATCATGTTTAGTCTGTTTAATGGTGATCTTGTTAATTGAATCATAAAAAGTTCCTCCGTCTGCTAAACCCACATCGGAAAATCCATTGCCGGGGGTGGGGTCTAACACCCTGGTCTGCCTGCCTCCTACCTCATTCCATATATGGATGTTAACCCCCCTGACGATATTTTCCGGCAAGTTAGAATCAAAACCGCTCCTTTGCCTGTAAGAAACATAGTAGTATTCATCCGTATCCGGTTTAGGAATTTTGATGGCCTTAATTGAGCCTGACGTAGATCCAATGGGTGAGAGCTGATAGATGCTGCGGATATTTTTGGGATTAAAAACTGCCACACTGCTTTGAGGAATCCAGCCTAATGAGATCTTATGGGGGGCATTAAACAGAAAAGAGTTCGGGCTAACCGGCCAAAAATTACCCATCACATCATACTCTTCCCCATATTCATACTCTCCACAAGTTGAATAATAGTCGATAGACCTATCACCACAATTAAAGCTGTTGGCATGGTGCACTCCCAGGTTATGCCCCAGCTCATGCTGATAGATCCTGACATCATCCTGATAGGCAAAGATCCACGACTTGGAGAATCCGTCAAAATCCCCACCAATGGTACCTATACCACCATAACCACACCCCAGGCTACCTTCAAACACATAGACTAACCGGTCATAACGGTCCAGATTAACTCCAGCCGAGACAGCTGCCAGGTTGGCCTGATCTGACCAATTCCAGATGTCACAAAATGTCCCACCATCAATACTGTAAATCCCAAAAACATCTCCGGAAAAAGACACCCTGCCCAAAGAATTTTCCTGATAGTACCTGTTAACAGAGTTGGATCCTTTAAAGAGTAGTTCTTTTAGTTGGGACTGTGATACAGGCAGGCGGTTTACCGGACTACTCCCGGAAGATCTAAAGTTGATCATTAACACGGCTGTTTTTTGATCCTGGACATCCTGCTGACCACCGCCCGGTGCTACTACAGTTAACCTGTATCTGGCTCCGGAGGAGTTGCCTGTTTCTGCCACCACTCTTTGGCCCACTGATACTCCCTTAATCTGGACTTGGGTACCTGTGGGCAGATCTTGGGGAGGAAACCTGACAAAAGACAGCAGATACCTGTTTTGGGGGTTAAGTTTGGTACCTCCCTCTTCCAAGACAAACTCAAAACTGCTCCGTTTTTTGGCAAAATCATCCAGGTGTACTACCTGAAGTGACCCCTTGACCAAAACTTCTTTCTCTAAATACGGCTGAACTTCAACCGGGTAATTTTGAGCTTGGTCAGTCAGAGTGGCCTGGGCTAAAAAATCTCTGGGGCTGTCTTTGGCCAAATTAATCAGCTCATCTTGTCTTTGTTGGGCAATCACCACCATTTCAGTAATGGGCTGGTTTTTATCTTTTCCCTTCTTAAGCTTACCGGTTAGGTCTTTGACAGCTTCTACGCTGCGATTAGCCTCCTGCTCCTGGAGGGTTTTTTCAATTACACGGTTTTGACTAAGATAAAAATACCCTCCAAGGAGTGTTAATATCACCATGATTAAAAGATAAGGGGATATTTTTTTGGATATTTTTACCGGAAGAATTTTGGATAATTTCATTTTAGTGCCTCAATAGTTGGCAGGGTTCCTTCTGATAATAATTTTAACATGGCTCCGCCTCCAACTGAAACAAAAGCCTTCTTTTGAACTTCTTCCAAAAGTCCATATTGATTTAAAGCAGCCACACTGTCTCCTCCTCCAATCACCACCTCTGCTTGCGAGGCTAAAATCATTTTAGCTACTTTTTCTGTCTGGTTATAGCGGGGGTCTTCAAATTTACCCAAGGGCCCGTTCCAAATTATCATAGCAGCTTTGTTAATTAAACTCTCCCAGGCGTCAGCTGTTGAAGAAGCTATATCAAATCCATCCTCATTTAACATCCCCACCAGTACATTTGTTGGCAAAGTCAAATTTTGCCCGCTCCGACTCGTCGGAGACGAGGCGAGCTCCCTGATTTCTGCTACAAGTTTTCCTCCCACCAACACCGCATCAGCTTTTTTAGCCAAAACCTCTATAACAGGCAGTTTATCCTTCACCTTTGCTCCACCCATTATGACAACAAAGGGTTTTTTGGGATTATCCCTAACTTCCCCTATTACCCTTACTTCCTCAGCAAAATGTAATCCTGCAGCCCTTCGAGGGCGCAAGCACCCCTCAGGATCTTTGACGTGTGGGAAAAGAGTTGGTAAAACAGTTGTTGAGGCAGAAGGCCGGTAAGCAGAAAAAGCTTCATTAATATATACATCGCCTTTTTGGGCTAGTTCTCTGGCATACCCCATCACAGCTTCCTTGTCCTGAGCGGAGTCGAAGGACTCTCTGCTGTCAAACCTTAAGTTTTCCAAAACCTTTAGCTTCCCGCTTGATAAGTGGGAACTCAAACCATGGCTTTTAAACCACTCCAAGACAGGCGCAATCCTAAGCTCCTCCACCACCCTGCCTTCGGGCCTGCCCAAATGCCCCATCAAAATGACTTTTTTAGCATTTTCCAAACACAGTTCTAATGTATCCAGTCCGGCTTTGAGCTTAAAATCTTCAGCTACAGACGGGTTATAACCCTGAGCGCTCCTGAGCCCTTCAGTCCTAAGGACTTCAGGATCGAAGGACTTGCCGAAGGAGAGTCGAAGGGCCACATCCAAATCATATCTTATTAATACAGTCTTACCTGAAATAAGTTTGGAGTTAATTACTTGCATAAACCAATTATACAGCAGATCTAACGCAGCACTATATTACTAACATAAGTTCCAAACAATCCGTGCCAATAAGTAAACGTAAGAATTTGTATGATTCCCCTTTTTTGCATCAAAGTGGCGTTTAAAACCTCCCGCAAGCTGATTTGCCGGTCACGGTTAGCCCTCAGCACCCTGTGAGCAGTAATCAGATCAGTCTTTTGAGGAAAGATAATTTCTATATTTGACTGCAAGCTTGACTGCAAAAACTCCAGGGCCATCGAGATTCCCACTTCCCGGCCCAGCGTGGCATAAGTATCGGCAATATTTTGATAACTGGTACAAATATGAAAACCTTCCTTGGCTAAAATATCAAAACTTAAACTGGCTTTTTGGTGATTAGGATCTCCTCTATCAATAAAAGCCAAAAGCATTGATGAATCTATAAATATTTTTTTAGTTTGGGCCATACTTGTCTTATCTTTCTATGCTGACACCCCTACCTCTCAAATTCAAAAGGGGATCCACACTCGAAAATGCTTTGCTTTGGACTATTGACTGGTCGGAACGCATCGCAGACCTTAAGGGTTTGCTTCGTGGAACGAAACTTTGAGTGAAATTACGAAGATCATTAATCGCTATCCGGATATTACCTCCAGCTCTATAGGCTTTTAATTTTCCTTCCTTTATATACCTTCTGATAGTTAAGGGGTGAACTTTAAGTGTAATGGCCACCTGATTAACGGTATAATATTCTTCCATAAACTATATGCAATAATATGTAATATTATATATACATATGTATATTTTGTCAAGTATTGACAATATTTAAATAATAGAAGGAAAATAGAAGTAGACAGTTTTTTAAACATCGTCTGTTTTAAAAAACGAGTCTGGAAATGGGGTGACTGCGCATGTTGAGTGGCATAGGCACAACTGAAGTTGTGGTTATTAGCCTTGTCTTATTGGTTTTATTCGGAGGCAAGAAGCTTCCCGAACTGGCAAGAGGGATGGGAAGCTCCATTAAAGAATTCCGGAAAGCAGCCAATGAGGATGCTTAATTAATATGGACACTGCCCGAACTGCAAAGTATGCAATTTTGGCAACATCCATTTCCGTTGCAGCCCTTGTGTTTCCCTTAAACACTTGGGCTGCTTCCGGAAACACGCAGATTTGCCAACCCAACAGTTCCTGTACTGTTGGTGAGTTCCTTTATGATGATTCCTATACTCCTATCATTGACGCAATATGCACTATCACCAGCCGTTACCCTGATGGCAGTTCATTTTTAAATGCCTTGGCTATGACAGCGGCTGCCCAAGGAGACGGCTGGTACTCCTACGCCTTTACCGCTCCTGAGATATTAGGCTTTTACCGAACTGAGATAAAATGTACAATCGGGACAGAAGTTTTAGCTTTAGATAAAAGTTTCACTGTCAAACCGGCAGAGTCTACTCTTTCTTCCTCTGATGTAACTAACGCTGTTTGGGATGCCGACAGGAATTCTAATGCCACCTCCGGAAGCTTCGGGGAGGCATTCCAAAATACCATCCCCAGCGCAGATGATATAGCCTCCTCGGTTTGGGGTTACTCCAATAGAACCTTGTCAACCTTTGGCTCGCTTATTACGGACATCTGGACAAACCCGACCCGCACTCTTAGCGGGTTTGGTACGCTGGTAGCGGACATTTGGGCAAGTGCCACCAGAACCTTAACAGGAACAGATCTATCCAGCGGTAAACTGGCCACCCAGTCTGATGTTTCAAGCGCCAAAGATGAAGCCACGGCTGCTAAAAACGACGTCTCCACAGTTAAATCTGATGTGTCATCAATCAAAGACACTGTGGGTAAAATCAACTCCTCTGCTACCACTATCAATAATGTTAGCAATATCCAAAATGTGACCAATGAAATAAGCAATATCCAAAATATCACCAATGAGACCAGAACCCTGTTGGAACAGGTAATAAACAGACCAATCATTGAAAATGGCCTGGAAAGCGATGATCAGACTGTCACTTTAGACTTGCAAAGCAAGCTGGATAGGTCTACTTCTCTGACTGGTCAACTGCTTACCAGTAGTAATTTTATAAAAAGTAAGGTTAGCCTTATGCAGGAAAAATGGAATAAGCTGGATTCAAACCAGCTTAAAGCCTCTCTTGATAATCTTGCCTCTGTAGTGGGAAACGAAAATGATGACTTTGGTAAAAATTCTTTTTTTGGACAAATTGATTGGATAAAAAAGCAGTGGGATTTTCCTGTTTCTTCCCAGCTTTACACCCAAACTCAAAAATTGAGTCAACAGCTTATGGAAGCTGGCCAAAACCTGTCAAACGGCGGTAAAACGGTTTCTGCCTCAAAACAAATTAAAGCAGTTATCCCTACCTTAGACCGATTAATCAGTTTGTCTAATATCTTATCTGATCAAATAGAAGAAAAAAAGCGCCTCTCACAAACTTTGGATAAAAATAATCACAATATTGATGCTTTACTGGCCCAGTGGAACTACACTTCAAAGTCTGCCGGGGAAAAACCGGATAGTAGTATTTACGATCGGGTTGTCAGCTTAAGCAAGCAGATTGCTTCTATCAATCAATTACCAAAAATAAATAATTTACTCACTCTTCTACCAGCCGGAAAAAAAAAAAAAAAAGAGTTAAGAAATAAAACTTTAAGTTTAAAAGGCGCCATAGAAGCCAATAGACAATTTTTGACACTTAATTCCTCCAAACCCTTTGGCAATCTTTGGTTGGAGGAAGGAAGCACGGTTTTTAAAACATTAATCATCAATCCCTCTACCAAAACAAGCCAAACAGTACCTCTTAAATACTATCTGCCAAAAGAGGTAACCAAAGAAAATATTACCAAAACTGATGAAGGACTTTCCGTAAATTATGATATGGATAAAGACCAGTATTTTGTAAGCGGGAAATTTACTCTAGCCCCCGGAGAATCCAAAACAGTCTCAGTCACAGTGGACGACAGTGTCTTTACTATCAGTGATCAAAATATCTCCACCATAAGGAAACAAGCTGAAGATTTGACAAAACCTCTTACCAATACTTCATATTTTGCACAAGGCATAACTTTAAAATCCGATATAGATGCTTCACTGGACCGGGTTGAAGCTTTGCAAAAAGAAGGAGCTACTCCGGAGGCCAAGATAAAAGCCTTCCGGGACTCTCAAATAGAATATAAATATGCCGAAGAGAAGCTGGAAAAATTAAAGGAGCTGACAACTACTGCCGGATCAATTGGAACTTTATTTGGCTTTGTAGGCGGAGCCCAGGTTATAGCAACTTGGGGGTTAATCCTTATAATTATAACCGGATTTGTCCTTTTGGCCTTGTATATGAAGACTATCAAAAACAGTGAGTTAGCCATCCTTAAAAAGTCCAGGAAGCCACTCTCCCTCATCGATCAAGAAGCGGGTGAATATTATAACCCTAGTTCCAAACCAACTAATAAAGGTGGCAGGCCTATTCTAATGTTGATTATCTTATTAACAGGCGGGCTCATAACCTTAAGCACCCTCTATGCCGGTTTTAATGTCATGCAAAACCTCAGCAGGCAAGATCCACCCCCTGCTCAATCCCCTAAGGCTGTTCTGGGAAACCAAATTACTAAAGAAGAGGCTGACGTTATTGGTAAAGAAGTTAGTGTTTTTGTTCCCAAAGACAATTTAGTCAGTGTATTTAAAGAACCTTCCGTAACTTCCCAAGTTCTAACCAGTTTAAATACTATACAAAAAGCAAAGGAAATTAGCCGCCAGGAGTCTTGGGTTAAGGTAGCTTTTGAGGGAAGCGGCAGTAAAACTATAATCGGCTGGGTAGATCAGGACTTTGTTGAAAGTAAGGAGCAGTTGCAGGATATTATAAACAGCCAAAAATCAATCACGGTTACAG
>CAZKAW010000032.1:0-9945 GCA_964551255.1 uncultured Gammaproteobacteria bacterium | reverse complement strand
TAGAAGACCAATAGCAGAAGTATATTTTCAGCACAAAAATAAAATACGCTGGTTACCTATAACTATGGTGGTAGACAGCGGAGCTGATTATACTTTATTGCCTAGATTTTTAGCTCTTTCACTCGGAATCTCACTTATCAAGGATTGCAGGATTATTGGAACCAGAGGGGTTGGGGGAGAAAGTACAGTTTACCTTCTAAAAAAGAAAGTTAAGGTAAGATTAGGAAAGTATGAGCGTGAGATTCCGGTAGGATTTTTGTCTAAAGATAATATTCCCCCGCTTCTAGGTAGGCAAGAATTTTTAGAAACATTTAAAGTCATATTTGATAATTTTGAGACTATTTTTGAATAACTTCTGGACTTTGAACAAGCAGCCAGATTAAGGGATTAGATTAGGGAATTACAGGTTAATTAGATCGATTAAATTCTCTACCGTAAGCGTACCATCCCAATCCAATGCCTGAAATAGCGGATCCCGCCAAAAGTGCTAATGTAAGACCTATCTAGCTGAGCCTTTTTTATTAGGGTTTAATAACAATGTGGAAGGCCCGTCACAATTTATTGGTATATCTGTCCTATTCGTTAGTGTTTCTCTTCCTTGAAAACCAGGCCTATAAATTTCTATTGTGGCAGTACACATTTCTTCTGTTTGGGCACCTGCGTAGGCAGGGGTAATAAAGCTCTGTCCTAAGAAAGCCAATGGTATTACAAGTGATCTGGATAGCCTTTTAGATAATCTTGGATCAATCCCTCTTAATATTTCCACAGCCGAAGTATATCATATTCTGGTAGATAGCTCAACTTAGGTAATATCAACTTAGGAAACTTCTGTAAGCATAAAATCTGGAGAAGGCTCAATACCCGCGTTTTCTTCTAAACAAACTAAAATTATAAATTTGATCTGGTTAATCTATATTGCTGAAAAGTAACAGATTAGTTATTATTAAAATATGGCTAAAGATGATAATGATGATGCCAGGAAATTCACAGAACTTAAAGAACTTCTTGAGATTATAAAGAATAAAATTGAAATGATGGATGTTCTCCAAACCGGACAATCAGCCACTGTTAGATTAATAAAGGATCAGTTATCTGTTATTAATAGTAAACTTGATTCTCACACAGCTTCTTTAATCACAATTGAAACTGAAAGGAAAATGGAAAAAAGACTGATAGCCTTGGAAGGAAAGGAAAAAATTAAAGTTCCTTCCGAACTCCAGTTGATGGATGTCCAATAAACTTTTGGACTTTGAGCAAGCAGCCAGATTAAGGGATCAGATTAGGGAGAGTATTTTATATGTCAAATTTTATCAGTCCAGGTTAGAATTAACCCTTTAAAAATCTTGTCAAATGGTTTAAAATATCTTGTTATTCTTCGGGAAATTTATGGCTATAGATAAGATAATTATAAAGGGTGCTAAAGAGCATAACCTAAAAAATATTGATCTGGAAATTCCCAAAAACAAATTGGTGGTTTTAACAGGGATTTCAGGCTCAGGGAAATCCTCTTTGGCTTTTGACACCCTTTATGCAGAGGGGCAAAGAAGGTATGTAGAATCACTCTCTGCTTATGCCAGGCAGTTTTTGGGGGTGATGGACAAGCCTGATGTGGATTTGATAGAGGGGCTTTCCCCGGCCATCTCCATTGACCAGAAAGGTGTTTCTCACAACCCCCGCTCTACTGTGGGGACCACTACGGAAATTTATGATTACTTCAGGCTTCTTTACGCCAGGGTTGGTCACCCCCATTGTCCTGTTTGTGGAAGGGAGATCAGCAGGATGTCGGTGGAGCAGATGACGCAAGTCATCCTGAGCGAAGTCGAAGGATCTCGTTTTAAAAAGGGGCACAGGATCATGATACTTGCCCCAATTGTGAAAGACAGAAAAGGGGAGTACTCATCTTTATTTGAGGACTTAAGAAAGAAGGGTTTTTCCAAAGTCAGGGTAGACGGGTATGTAAGAGATTTAAGCGAAGACCTGGTTTTAATTAAGACCAATAAGCACACAATAGATGTGATGGTGGACAGGCTAGTATTGGGTACAAAAAATATTCATCCTTCAGCAAGCTCAGGACAAGTGAACAATTTATACTCAAGGCTTTCACAATCTATTGAGACAGGGCTCAAAATGGGTGAGGGATCAGTCATAGTTTCCGAAGTTTTGGATGCCTCACTGGAATTTCCCACTGAGCCTAAAAAAATGAAAGACCACCTCTATTCGGAAAGGTTTGCCTGCCCTGCTGATAACATAGCTTTAACAGAGATAGAACCCAGGTTGTTCTCCTTTAACTCACCCCATGGGGCCTGTCCAACCTGTAACGGATTGGGGGCACTCCTGGAGATAGACCCTGATGCCATCCTAAACCCCATTCTGTCCATAGCAGAAGGAGGGATACTGCCTTGGCAGAAACTGGCTACCCATGAGACCTGGTTTTCCAGGCTGATTGAGGCTGTGGGAAAAGAGTATGGTTTTGATATTAATACCAGATTGGGAAATTTAACAGCTGAGGCTAAAAAATTACTGCTTTTTGGGGCGGGAGAAGAAGAGTTTAGGGTGGAAGGCAGAAACAGGCAGGGAAGATGGACCCATTTTTATTCAAATTTTGGGGGTCTGGTTCCATATTTAAAACAAAGGTACCAGGAGACCGAGTCTGATTATGTCAAAGGGGAGATTGCAAAATACATGGTATCTGAAATCTGCCCAAAATGTCACGGAGCCAGATTAAAAGGTGAGGCCTTGTCTGTAACTGTGGATGGATTAAATATAGCAGAGATAACCAGCCAATCTATTAAAGAGGGTTTGGAGTGGATTAAAAATATCGGGCCTGTTTTATCTGAAAGAGAAACCCAGATTGCCAACCCAATTGCAAAAGAGATTAAATCCAGGCTGCAATTTCTGGTGGATGTGGGGTTAGATTATCTGACTTTGGATAGGGCTGCCATGACTTTGGCAGGAGGAGAATCACAAAGGATTAGGTTGGCTTCCCAAATTGGCTCAGGCCTTTCGGGGGTACTCTATGTTTTAGATGAGCCTTCAATAGGCCTTCACCAAAGGGATAATTTAAGGCTGATAACGACGCTTAAAAAGCTTAGAGATTTAGGGAATACGGTGATTGTAAATGAACATGATGCAGAAATGATGGAGAATGCCGATTTACTGATTGAAATTGGTCCCGGGGCAGGCGAGCACGGAGGGAAGATTGTCAGTATTGGATCACCACCAGAAATTAAAAGAAGCCCTTCCTCATTAACCGGACAATACCTTTCAGGTAAAAAAAGTGTTCGAGTAAAAAGTGAACTCAAAAGGGATTATGTAAATATGGGAGCCCTGAAGCTTTTGGGAGCATCCGAGCACAATTTGAAAAACCTTAATATTAAGTTTCCTTTAGGTCAATTTATCGCCATCACTGGTGTATCCGGCTCAGGTAAATCTACCCTTATCCATGATGTTTTATATAAAGCCCTGGCTCAAAAAATTTACCGGTCCAGGGAAAGACCGGGGGCTTTTAAGGAACTTCAGGGGGTGGAACACATAGATAAGGTTGTTTTGGTAGACCAGTCACCAATTGGCAGGACCCCCAGGTCAAATCCTGCCACTTATACCGGGGCTTTTACTTTTATCAGGGACTTATTTTCCCAATCCCCTGAGGCTAAAATCAGAGGTTACGGGCCGGGCAGGTTTTCTTTTAATGTTAAAGGTGGCAGGTGTGAAATTTGCCAGGGAGAGGGGACTATTAAAATTGAGATGCAGTTTTTGCCTGATGTTTATGTAACTTGTGAGGGGTGTAATGGTAAAAGATACAACCGCGAAGCTTTGGAGATCCACTTTAAGGATAAAAATATTGCCGAAGTTTTGGAGATGACAGTGGAGGAGGCCTTAAAGTTTTTTGAAAACATACCCAATATTAAAAATAAGCTGCAGGTATTAAATGATGTGGGTTTGGGTTACATCAGGCTAGGCCAGAGCGCCCCTACTTTATCCGGTGGTGAGGCCCAAAGGATTAAGCTGTCTGCAGAGCTATCCAAAAGGCCTACCGGACATACCATGTACATCCTTGATGAGCCCACCACAGGGTTACATTTTGCAGATATAGAAAGGCTTTTAACCATCCTTAGGAAACTGGTCAATTTTGGAAATACTGTAGTTATTATTGAACATAATTTGGATGTAGTAAAAAATACGGACTGGATTATAGATTTAGGGCCGGAAGGCGGGGATAAAGGTGGGGAAATTGTGGCAGAGGGAACACCTCAGAACATTTCCAGGATCAAATCTTCCTATACAGGTCAATATTTAGCAAAAATCCTATAATCAAAAGTTGGAAGATTAGATAACATTAGGAGGTTTTTGTTACAATATTATATGTGGTTAAGAGATTGCTCATTGTATTTTTGCTGTTAAGTTTTACCTTTGTTCCCAAAGCCTTAGCCCAGGAGCAGGCCGACAAGAAGGTTGACTTTACCACTTCTTATGACGTGGTTTATGACATAGATGAAGCGGGAATAACTACAGTTACTGAAAAAATTAACCTAAAAAACCTGACTTCCGAATATTATGCTAACCAGTTTAAGCTCATTATTGGAGCAACTGAAGTTTTTGACACTAAAGCTTCTGATGAGGGAGGAGCCCTGCAGCTGGAGTCTGAACAAAAAGATACCTCCACTATCATTTCAGTCAAATTCAATCAGCAGGTGGTGGGTTTAAATAAAGTTTTGTCCTGGACCCTGCAATTTAAATCCAAAGATTTTGCCCAAAATTTAGGCAAAGTTTGGGAAGTGAGAGCGCCCAAGGTTTCTGCCTCCTCCAACTTGGAAAATTATAATTTGACTATTTCCGTCCCTAACTCTTTTGGTGAACCAACCCTGATTAGTCCCACTCCCAAAAGTCAAACTTCCTCCTTCGGCAAGCTGTTTTTAACTTTTGACAAAAGCCAGCTTACTTCCTCCGGTGTCTCCGCTTCCTTTGGAAATATCCAGCTGTTTGACTTTGACCTGACTTACCATCTGGAAAATAATAATCTGGTGCCCATTTTAACAAATATTGCCCTGCCTCCGGATACTCCCTATCAGGATGTGATCTTCCAAAGAATTGAACCTAAACCAATTAATGTCACGGTTGACAGTGATGGCAATTATTTAGCCTGGTATAAACTAAACAGGGGACAAAAAGTTGATACCAAAGTTATAGGATCTGTTAAGCTTTATACTACCAGCAAAGTAAAAAACCCCCTTTTGCAACCCGAGCTTAAGAAGAAATACACCCAGGCGGATAAATATTGGGAAAAAGATAATCCTCAAATCCAAAGCAAACTGCCCGGGATATTAGGTTCAGAGCCACTAAGTGAGGGTGATAAAGTCAAACTAATTTATCAATATGTAGTAAGTTCATTAAAGTACGATGCGGAAAGACTAAGCGGCAACATGGAAAGATTCGGAGCAGTTGCTGCTTTAAATAACCCTGCTCAAGCGGTTTGCATGGAATTTACAGATCTGTTTATTGCCCTTACCCGTGCTGCCGGGATTCCCTCAAGAGAGCTAAACGGGTTTGCTTATAGCGCTAATCCTACTTTGCGCCCCTTGTCCTTGACTAAAGATATCCTTCATTCCTGGCCGGAGTATTGGGATGAGAAAGCAGGTTGGGTGATGGTAGACCCGACCTGGGAAAATACCACCGGAGGGGTGGATTATTTTAATAAACTGGATTTAAACCATTTCGTGTTTGTAACCAAAGGTTCTTCATCCCAGCGCCCTATACCGGCCGGTTCTTATAAGTATGCGGAACAGGATACTCAGGATGTTCTGGTGAATTTGTCTGACAGGGATTTTTTGGGAAAACCTCAACTGGAGGTTAAAATAGAAAGCGCCTTTCCGATTTTGGCAGGATTTCCCGGGAAAATAAAGGTGAAAGTTGCCAACGCGGGCAATGCAGTTTATCCTTCCAGTGAGTTTGGGATAGCTGCTGAGAGATTGTTATTTTTAGGAGATAGATTTACTCCTTTGGGTCCGGTGCCTGCTTTTGGCGTAAGCGAATTTGATTTTAATATCAGAACCAAAAGTTTATTTGAAAGTTTTACAGATCGGGTCCAAGTTCATGTAGGCTCACAGAAATTTACTAAAGAGGTGACAGTTAAGCCATTTATAATTTTTCAGACAGCACCGCTGGCAGCTTTAGGGATAGCTTCTTCGGCGGGACTGGTATATCTGATAGTTTTAGGCGGGTATATTTATAAACATAGGTTGGCAAATAAGAAAAAGTAGGGTAGAATTCGCTTCATGATTCCCCTCTTTGTTGATAAGTCCAAACTGCCCCACAAAGCTGGGGTATATATTTTTAAAAACAAACCCGGCAGCGTAATTTATGTCGGCAAAGCCATTGATTTGTATCACCGTGTGTCTTCCTATTTTTCGAATTCCCATACGTCGGGTGGGAACGTAAAATTATTATCTTTAGTGGAAGAAATTTTCGGTATAGAAACAATCATTGTTGAATCCGAGCTGGAGGCTTTAATTTTAGAGGCTAATTTAATCAAAAAATACCTGCCTGCTTATAATGTCCGGCTGACAGACGACAGAGATTATCTTTATATTGGTTTGACCAGCGAGGAATTTCCCAAAGTGGTGACTGCCAGGAAAAAAGATCTCCCGCTGATGAAAAAATTCTGGGGGCCTTTTCCTTCCGGCAGAACTGTCCGCAATACCTTAAAACAACTAAGAAGAGTTTTTCCCTGGTGCAGTGGAGCAGGCTACAAAAAAAGATCCTGTTTCTACTATCACTTAGGGCAGTGTCCGGGGGCTTGTGCCGGAGTGATTGGTCAAAAAGATTATAACCAAATTATCAACCGTTTTGCCAAATTTATGGACGGAAAAAAAGAGGAGTTAATGGAACAGTTGGCAGGTGAAATGGAGCAAGCATCTGAAAAATTGGATTTTGAACAAGCCCAAAGGCTGAAAAAGGTTATAGGAGGTGTTTCCTACCTTACCCAAACCAACCGGGTCAGCAGGTATTTGGAAAACCCTAATTTTTTACAGGATGAAACTAAACAAGCCTTAGTCAGGTTGCAGAGTGACTTAAGCCTGCCCGCTTTACCCCAAAGAATAGAAGGATTTGACATTTCCAATATCCAGGGCAAGGATGCCACAGGCTCTATGGCAGTCTTAACCGGAGGGGATATTGACAAGAGCCAATACAGAAAATTTAAGATTCGCTTAAGCGGTAGGTCAAATGATGTGGCTATGCATAAAGAAATGATGCACCGTCGATTTAATCATCCGGAGTGGCCTTTACCGGATTTAATCATAGTTGATGGGGGCAGAGGGCAGGCAGGTGGAGTTAAACAAGTATTGGATGAAAGAGGTTTGGCAATTCCGGTTTTTGGGCTGGCTAAGAGAATGGAATGGCTGTATCCGCCCAAAGGCGAAACAGTGAAACTGTCAAAAAGAAGCCTGTCTCTTCGTTTGCTGCAAAAACTGCGTGATGAATCCCACAGGTTTGCTGTAAATTATCACCGGAAATTAAGAGAGCAGGCAATATGGGGATATTAGATATTGCGGGTGCCCCAATATCGTAATATCATAATATTAATGAAAACTCTGCTTAAGTTTTTTCTGATTAACTTTGTTTCCCTTCTTATCACCACCAATTTAATTCCGGGATTAACCTATTCGGGAGGAGTAAGGAGTTTGCTGATTGGAGCTTTGGCCTTTATGCTGATAAATTTAATACTGGTGCCTTTGCTAAAAATTTTGTTTTTGCCTCTTAATTTACTGACACTGGGCCTTTTTGCCTGGTTAATTAATGTACTGGCTTTATATGCCTTAACCACAGTGGTGTCTGATTTTGCTTTGGTTCCTTACAACTTTCCCGGGGCTTCAATAGGCGGTTTTACTGTTCCTGCCACTGAGTTGACTACTTTTTGGGTGGCAGTGGTAGCCTCATTTATGATTGGACTTATCACCCACTTCCTCCAATGGCTCAGTCACTGATTTTTGTGGTATAGTATAGCCTGATGAGACAAATAATTTACCTGGTGCAAATTGTCATAGCAGTTTTGCTGATTTTGGTAATTATTATTCAGCAAAAAGGAAGTGGTTTGGGTTCTACTTTTGGAGCCGATTTATCCTTTTATAGAACCAAAAGAGGGGCTGAAAAATTGCTCTTTTATTTAACCATTATTTTGGCTACTGTTTTTATTCTCCTGTCTTTAATAGGTTTGATTGTGTAAGATGAAAAGAATCATTAGCCTGCAATCATTTAGACTATTTTTTTTAGTGGCAGCTAAATATGTAAGCAGAAATAGATGGTGGTGGGGCCTAAGCATAATTGGGCTTACCCTCTTAACATTGATCCAAGTAAAATTTAACCTTTTTTATCAAACAAACTCTATTACTCTAGGCTTTATTGGTACCTATCAGGAACATGATTTGCCTTCTCAGGTCATGGGACTTATCTCAAAAAGTTTAGTGGAAGGAGACGAAAACGGCCGGGCTAAGGCAGTTCTTGCTTCCGGGTGGGAAACCAATAATGATGCCACAATTTTTAAATTTAAACTTAAAGATGGTTTAAAGTGGGTGGATGGCTCCGAGCTTAGGGCTTCTGATTTAGTCTTTGACATCCCCAATGTAGAGGTCAGGGTTTTGGATGATAAACAGATTCAGTTTAATTTGAAGGAATCTTACTCTCCTTTTCCCAGTCTCCTTACCAAGCCCCTTATTAAAAGAGGGTCTTTGTTGGGAACGGGGCCATATAAAATTGTTAAGATAGACAAATCCAGAATTTTTATCACCAAAATCGAACTGCGCTCTCAAGATCCTAAGCTGCCGGTGATTTTTATCCGTTTCTATCCTTCGGAAAAAGTGGCTATCACCGGTTTTAATTTGGGAGAGGTGCAGGCCCTTTTGGGCCTCTCGAACTTAGAAGCTTTTAGCGATAATGTAAAAGTTGCCTTAATCCAAAAAACCGATTATTCCAAAATAGTCAGCATTTTATTTCAGACTAAAGATGCCATGCTTTCCAGCAGGTCTCTGCGTCAAGCTTTGGCTTTTGCAGTCCCCAAAATTGAAGGAGAAGAAATTGCCGATAATCCTTATCCTCCTACTTCTTGGGCCTATAACCCGGATGCCAAGAAATATTTGGATAATTTTGAGGAAGCAGGGGAGGCCTTGGAGCGGGCAAAATCCTCCATATCAGAGGAAAAACTCAAGCAAGAGCTGATATTAACAGCCCCCCCTAATTTAGAAAAAATAGGTAATAAAGCAGTTGAAGCATGGAAAAAATTGGGATTTGATGCAAAGCTTAGAATTGAATCCGGTATAGCTCAAAATTTTCAATCGCTCCTTATAACCCAAAGCATCCCGGTTGATCCGGACCAATACATCCTTTGGCACGCCACCCAGGTGAAAACCAACTTAACTAAATATGATTCTAAAAGAGCAGATAAAGATTTGGAGGATGGTAGAAAATTAAGTAGCGAGGAAGACAGAAAAGCAAAATATTTTGATTTTCAAAAAACTATTCTGGAAGATGCCCCGGCGGTTTTCCTGTACTTTCCCAAATACAACATAGCTTATCTTAAAAGAGTGGCACCTGCCTTAAATAGAGTGCTGCAACTTACAGAGTAGATTTTCCTCTACCAAAATTATTACAATATTTTGATCTATTTCTTACCAGTGAGTGGTTTAATGATAACTACCTGCTGGGTTAGTAAAGGTAAGACAGCTTACAAGAATAGATTTTATAGAAGCTGAAATTTATATCTTACAAATCTGCCTGAGCAGGGTTATGATTAGACAGGTTAGGAACCGCTCCCCCAGGGGAGCGGTTTTTTTGTTAGAGTAGAGATTTACCCATTCAGCAGGCAAAATATAGAGCGTGCCGGCCGCTAGCTCAATTGGTTACAGCAACTCCCTCTTAAGGAGTCGGTTCTCGGTTCGATTCCGAGGCGGCTCC
>CAZKAW010000031.1:0-9988 GCA_964551255.1 uncultured Gammaproteobacteria bacterium | reverse complement strand
GGACCGTGGCGGGCTCGAACCGCCTACCTCTTCATTGCAAATGAAGTGTTCTACCGGCTGAACTAACGGCCCGAGTCCTCCGACTGATTTTTTGAGGGATACAACGCTAAGGGCTTAAGTCTTCCGCGTGAGGAAGACCCCTAGCGGAAAGAGTTAAGATGTAGTTTCGTTGCTTCTCATTAAATGTGATTTACTCACTGTCTAAAAGTTTACCAGACACAAACCGGCTTGTCAACAAACTAAAAATTACTCTCAAATGCACCCAAATCAGGAGCTGTAACCTGATAATTAATACCGGGCAGGTCGGAAATATTGGGAATAGATGTACCTTTATTTATAAACCAGGATGTGGCGGTCAAGTGCATATCATCTATTCCCACATTAACAAAGTTGTTGCCTGGATTAGGAGGGTTGGTAAATGAGCCCGGGCAAGAGCTAAATCCTGCCGGACAGGTTCTTAAGTTGGAGTTGGCCCCGTCAGGATTATTATTTTGCCTGTAAAGGCCAAAGGTTTTATCTGTCTCATTATACCTGGTGCCAAAAACATCAAAATACCAGGTAGAGGAACCTGATGTTGACCAGTCATTGTAGTCTTCGGTCCAAAAATCCGAACCCCCTAAAACAGTTCCCACTCTTCCGCCGACTTTAAAAATGTTATTTTTAAATTCCATAATCGGGCATCTGGTACTGCACCCTCCGGCATTGTTATCCAAAACGCTCACATTATCATCGGAATAAATAGTATTGTGCAACAAATAAACCTTCCCCTGAGATCCCAGGGGGTTGGTTGACCCCACGTCACCGTACTTTAACAGGGCCGGGGCCTGGGGCCGGTCTAAAGCCCGGTCCGGGGCGATCCCCTTATTGCCGGATTGCCAGATGGTATTCCTAAATATATAGGCCGGGCCATAAGCAAAGCGGGCAAACGACCAGAAAGTCAGAGTCTCCTCTATCTTATTATTCCAGTACCGGTAGTTAATATTCCAGTCTGAAGCGTCAAAAGCATCATCAATCTGCTGGTAAGCCAGATTGCCGTAAATATCCACGTTTGAACCGCTGTATTTATCCGAACCGCCGGTGTCACCGGAACCGCAGTCAAACCCGCCGGTGCAGGTGTTGTACCTGACTACTACATTCTTATGCCAAGTTTGGCCGTTAATCCCCCCCGCCTGGTTACCGTTGCCTAAATTATTTTGTTTGATATGGTACCAGGGGATAGTTAAACCCCGTAACAGGTAAGCCTGCCAGTCTGCATCGGAGGCGTGCTGGTTTCTATCGTTAAACTTATCCCAAAGCCCGGTGTTTTCCAGCCTGTTGTATTCAAAAACATGACCTGAGCCGTATTGCGAGCCGGTTGCTCCCATCATCAGGATGGCAGATTTGGCCCCGGAGATATAATTGTGGTCAAAAGTGCAGCCGTTGGCAGTTTGTTTAAGCACCAACCCCCTGTAACTTGTCCAAAAGGCCATTCCGCTGACCCGGCAGCTGCTGAGGCCACTAAAGCTTAAACCATAGGCTCCGCCGGATTCTACATCA
Source organism: uncultured Gammaproteobacteria bacterium (assembly GCA_964551255.1). GTDB lineage: Bacteria > Patescibacteriota > Microgenomatia > Daviesbacterales > UBA10151 > CAZKAW01. The sequence continues at coordinate 8,452 of CAZKAW010000031.1, read as the reverse complement.
GTCCCTAAAGTAAAGTAGTAATTGTTGGGGTTATCCAAAGTGGCCGGGTTATTGTCCAGGTCAGGCAGGCGGAGCAGGATGTCATTGGTGCCGCCTGCCCCATCCTCATCCCCTGTCCAGGCGCCATAGTTGTAACCTCCGTGACCCTGCATCCGGTAGACTGTCTTGGCCCAATTAACCGGAGTGGTGGCTAAATAAAACCTTTCAATATCTGTTACCGTCGGGTTGGAATTTCCATCAAGGTTCATGGTGCCGTCATCCGTATTCCAGCTGCCGATAGTAGCTCCGGGGTTATCTATACAAGTAGGCGTACCCGTCCCCGATACTCTACAATAATCCCGCCTTTCCCAGACAGAGATCCGGTAAGGGCGGATATTCCTGGCAGTGGAATAGCCCAGGTGGACAATGCCGGTTAAGGGGGCATTTCTTAACCTCCAGACCGGGTATGTGTTGGTTTCAGCCGGGTTGGGGTCATTATAAGTCACCAGCTCCCACCAGCCTGAGGGGTTGCACCTGGAGGCAGGCAGGTCAGGGTTCTGGCTGCCCGGGCCACAGGTGGCAGAAGAGGGGGGGATAATGGCCGGGGCTCCGGAGCCGTCCGTGCTGCGGGGCAAAACTATGCTGTGGAAACCCGGATCTATCACCCCGCCGTTAGAGATCCGCCTGTTAAAAGGCTCCTTAGTGTTATCATCTGCCGTATCTATAACCGGGTTTTTGGCAAAGATAGTCATTGGTTGTGTTCTGGCAGTGGTGGTTGAGACATAATACCCCGGCCCCACCTGGACTACGGCTCCGCTGGGTGCCGTGGTAACAGCTTTTTGTAAAGTTTTCCAGGCATTAGCTTCTGAGGTTCCATCTTTTGCATCATCTCCATCAGCCTTCACATAACGGTCTGGGGTGAGTGATGAGGCAGGGGGGATATTATCTGCATTGGTGGTGACTATCTTGCGGTGGATAGTACCTGTGGTAGCCTCTGTTATATCAAGATAATATCTGGTGCCGGGGTTAAGAAGCAGAACTGAGCCAAATAACCCCCCTCCTGCCTGCCATAGCGGCAGCCCGTCCCTCCAACTATTTTCAGGATCAGTATCCCTTTTAAACTTCAGTGAGGCGGCAGGGGCGGTGGTGGAAGGGATCTCAATGCCAATGGAATTAAAGGAAGCTACGGCAGTGATATTACCTTGTTCCTCAAATGGGGGTGGAGGTGGTGGAGGAGGAGGGGGGGGTTCTGTATAAGCTAAAGTAGCTCCGGAACAGCCTAATCCACCTTCACAACAGGCACAAGACTCATTGGCAGGATCACAGGTACTGGTGAGTTGGGCACTGTTGTAGGCTTCCAATCCGGTACAGACATAAAAGTTATAATCATCAGTTAAAACATTGGCATAATCTCCTCCTTCAGGAGTATTGGGAATTCTGCCATCAGCAAAATCAGCTCCATCAGGTTTAGTATAGACACCGGTCAGGGGATTTTTTTTAATTTCATAGGCTTTGTAGATGGCATCCATATCAGCCAGTCTTTTGGCATCTCTGACTCTGGGTAAAACACCTGTGAATATGGCAGCAGTGACCACAGCCAGTATACCTACAATGGAAATAACTACCAGTACTTCTATTAAGGTAAAGCCTCTTTTAATTCTGTCTACTAAAGTAGTTTTTTTCTGATGAAGGAAGGATTTGGCTAAATTAACTTGAAACTTTAAAGTATTTAACATTTAAATTAAGAATACATCTATTTTACGGGATAAGTCAACCTTAAGTTAAGAAGAAGTTTTTCCCACATTTATTACTTGCTCAATTAATCTATTGGAATATCCCCATTCATTATCATACCAGGCAAAGATTTTGACCAAATTATATTAATTTTAACCCTTTTATTCTTTTAAAGTGTTTTATATTTTTGGTAACTAATGTAAAACCATTTACTAAAGCTGTCGCAGCAATCAGTAAATCAAAATCTTCTAGTCTTTGGCCTTTTTTCTCTAACTGAGCTTTAATCTTAGCAAATTGATACATAGTAATCTCATCTAAATTTTTAGTACTGACTTCAATTCCAATTAAATCATGCTCTAGTTTGGTTAAATTATTTTGAGGGTTATTTGATTTATATACTCCATACAAAAGCTCTCCTAAAGTAATAATACTTATCCCAACCCCTTCACCTATAATCGGTAAGCCAATATTTTCTTTTCCGCGGAAATGGTTAATTAATACATCGGTATCCAACAGGTATTTCATGGATTTTAGGGGTAAAGTGCAGGTATTTTTCTTTTGCGGGATCTTCTGTCTTTTGTTACATCAGGAAAATCAGGTATGGAACCAAAGGATTCATCTAGTGCTTTTTTGAGGCGTTCTAGTCTTAAACTTTCATCTATAGGGATGAGTTTAGCCACAGGCTTACCGTATCTTTCAATCACAGCTACATTGCCTTTAAAAGTTACCTCATTTAAGACTTCAGAAACTTTATTTTTAAGCTCTGTTGCAGAAATTACAGTGGTCATAATATGTACATTTTAGTCAATATGTACAATATTTGTCAACAGTACAACATTTTTCTCACGGCCGTGGTGTTTTTGTTTACATTACAAGAGGTTATAACAGCCTATTCCACTCCTCTACTGTACCTATGCCTGCTTTGACCAGTTTATCTCTAAACCGAATAAAATCATTGAATCCATATGTAAGTTGTACTCTTAAACCTGCTGCTGCCCCTTCTTTAATAGCATACCAATTATTCATACCGGAGATACTAAAAATTCCTGCTTGGTCCAGCTGATTCCTATACCTAATATAATCATCTAAGCCATAACCCCATTGTTGCAGTAACTTGGCTGAAGCCATTATTGCTATTTCCGGCTGTAAATTAGCATCTCTTCCTGAGCGTAACAACCCATCTTTTACAAATTGCTCCCTTTTACTTAAGTAATCCTTAAGACCATACCCAAGCTGCTTTATTAACTCTGCTTTTACTGTAGGCGAAATTTGGGGAATATTTTGTTCCTGAATTTGTGCGGCTACTTCAGGCTTTCCCTCAGACTGAACAGGTCTTTGCGGATTAGCTTCAGCTTGTGCTGCAGATCCTTGAGGAGGTTGAGCTGACTGTGGCTTTGGTACTTCTTGGACTAAATCTGGATTTTCACTAAAATAAAATGCTAATTCTTTTGTTTGCCTATCTTGTTCAATATAAATAGTTTTATTGGCAAGACCTAAACTTCCATCAGCTAAAATTAACTGATCCCTAATAGCTGTCTGGATTACTTTCTCCAATGCTCTGGCTCCTTCAGAAGGGTTGTAGCCATTTTTTATCAGGTAGGCTCTGGCAGTCTCATCCAACTCAATTTTAATAGGTACCCCATTAACAGTAAATTCATGCTGCAGCTCTGCTACTTTTAGGTCAATGATTTTGGAAATTGCATCTTCACTTAAGTTTCTAAAAATAATTAAATCATTGATTCTTCCCCTAAATTCCGGTGGGAACGCCATCTTGAAAGCTTCATTTACAGTTTCTTTAGCCTCTCCTCCTGCTAAGGCTTCTCCTGCAGCTTCTCTAAAAGCTACAGGAATATCCTGAGCTGCAGCTTCTTTTTGAGCTCTATCTCTAAGCTGCTCCACTTGCTGGTTGCCTACATTGGAAGTAAAAAATATAACAGCATTCCTAAAATCTGCAGAGGTATTATTGGCCAAATCTAAATTACCATGGTCCATTGCAGATAAAAGTGCCCGGTGTACAGCAGGATCTGCCTTTTCTGCCTCATCTACTAAAATAATTACTACATTCCTATCTTGCCCGCTTTTATCCTTAAAACTAATCTGATGAGAATTGAGGCTTTCCTGACTTAAAAGTGGTTTAGTACCTCCAGGGTATCTGGGATCTTCAGAACCAATATATCCCGGAGGAGAACCAATTAATCTGGCAACCTCTGCTTTGGATTTGTATTCCCCTCCATTTAATTTAATCACTTTGCTACGGGCTTGGGGATTTCCTCCTAAAAGTTCTGCTAAACGGTAAACTATCTCTGTCTTACCTACTCCAGAAGGTCCTGCTAAAAATATTGTATCAAGAGGTTGAGGTTTAACGGGTCTGATACCTGATTTTAAGGAAACTAACAGCCTAGCAAATGCGTAAACAGCTTCATCTTGGCCGATAATCGCCTCTCCAAAAGCCTTAATTTCATCTTTTGGTTGGGGTATTTCTAATCTTCTTCTCTCCGGTTTCATCTCATCAGCCATTATAATAATTTTTTACCATATTTTAAACTTTTCCCACATTTATTACTTGCTCAATTAATCTATTGGAATATCCCCATTCATTATCATACCAGGCAAAGACCTTAACCAAATCTCCACCCACCACCTGAGTTAAAGGCAAATCCACAATAGCTGATTCAGCCCTTCCCACAATATCGGAAGAGACTAAAGCTTCCTCACTCCAGGCCACAATCCCCTTCCATTGATCCTGCTCACAAGCATCCTTGATAGCCTGATTAACCTCCTCAACCGTCACTTTTTTCTTAAGTACCATGGTGATGTCAGAAATAGAACCTGTAATCACCGGCACTCTCAGGGCCCTGCCGTCAAAAAGTCCTTTTAAATTGGGCAAAGCTTCGGTGGTGGCAATGGCCGCACCTGTTGAGGTAGGAATAATATTAACATAGGCAGCTCTGGCTCTTCGCAAATCTTGAGATTTACCGCCCGGAGGAGGACCGTCAACTAAATTTTGCTCTGCTGTAACACCGTGAACTGTAGTCATTAAAGCCTTGGCTACTCCAAATTTAGCCTCCATAATAGCCACCACCGGAGCAATGCAATTAGTAGTACAGGAAGCGTTGTTGATTAACTCTTCTCCTTTATAATCCTTAGCATTAACCCCGATTAAAATTGTCTCTACCCCCCCGCCTTTGGCAGGAGCGGACAAAATCACTTTCTTTGCTCCGGCTAAGAGGTGTTGTTTCATACCCTCGGAGTCTGTAAATCTGCCGGTGGATTCGATCACCACATCCACGTTCAGATCTTTCCAGGGAAGCTTACCGGGTTCTTTTTCTTGATATACTGTATAGGTCTTTTGATCTATTATGATATGTTCTGTATCTGATGAAACTTCGGGCTGCCATACTCCATAAGCAGAATCATACTTCAAGAGGTGGGCTAAAACTTGCGGGGAGGTTAAATCATTGATACCAACAATTTCTATTTCAGCGGAATGTTTTTCTAAAGCTGCCTTGAAAGCATTTCTCCCTATTCTCCCAAAACCATTTATAGCTACTCTTAGCATATATTTAGATTAATTAAACTGCAGGAAAATTTCAAGGGCTAAAAAATTTCCCAAGCGGTATGTTTTTTTACTAAAGAAATTAAAGTATCCATCTCAAATGGTTTAAGCAAATAATCATTTGATCCGCATTCCCCGGCAATTGTTTTGGTATCATTTAAAGCCGAAACAATGATAACGGGGATTTTACAAAGGTCCGGATCCCTTTTTAATAATTTGGTTGCTTCCGGACCGGTAATACCCGGCATCCACACATCCAATAAAATTACATCAGGTTGAAATTCTAAAACTCTCTTTTTGATAGCCTGGCCGTTTTTCAAAAGAAGCACCTCAAAACCGTTAGTTTCCAGCATGATTTTAATCACCTCAGAAATAGCCTCATCATCATCACAAACCAGCACTTTTTTCTTCATATTATATTTTAAGCGGGAGGGAAAAGAAAAATATTGATCCTTCACCTTTTTTGCTTTTAACCCACATTGAGCCCTTATGAAGCTTAATAATTTGAGAGGATATATACAATCCTAAACCCAGCCCGGAAAAACTTTGCCTGATTCTAGTACCTGCCTGAAAAAAGGGTTGGAAAATTTTATCCAAATATTTTTGGGAAATACCAACTCCAAAATCCCGAACACTAACCACTGCCCATTTGTGGTTTGTTTCACTTTTTATCACTATTTCCCTACCCTTGGGAGAAAATTTAACGGCATTTGATATAAGGTTAATTAAGACTTCCTCAATACGATATTTATCTGCTAACACCTGTTGAGACTTAGAGTTAGCTTGAACAATAAAACTATGCTTGCTGAGGTTGCGAAAATCTTCAACTATCCGGGAAATAAGTAAGGGCAGTTCAAATTTTTCCACCTGAAGATTTAATTTTCCCGAATCAATTCTGGAGGTATCAAGTAAATTATCAACCAACCCACTTAGTCTCTCTATTTGTGAAACCATTTTACCCAAGTAATAAACTGTCTCATGATTTCCAACTTTACTTTTCAATATTTGTAAATAGCCTTTAAGAGAAGAGATCGGGGTTTTCAGTTCATGGGACACTGTGCCAATTAGCTCATCTTTTCTCCTTTTGAGCTCCATTTGAGAAGTCAGATCCTGAATAATATTAACTACCAGCTCAACTTCCCCTTTCTCATCAAATACAGGCCTGGCTTTAACTATGGACCACTTAACCTCATTTTTCAATTTGTCTTTATACTTAATCAGCTGCTCCGGTGCAAGCTCCCCTCTGAATATCCTTCTGCCGGGGAATTTGTCAGGAGCGAGAGGTTTACCATTTTCATTAAAGGTTTCAAATCTCTCCATCCAGGCACTGGGATTTTTTAACATCTGGAAGGCTGAAGTAAAACCTGCCATTAAGGCTGCAGCCCGATTAACATATATCAGTTTTCCCTGTTTATCTTGAATAGTAATTCCATTAGCTATGGCATCTAAAATGGCTTTACTGCTTATTACCCGGTCACTTGCAAAAACAGAGCGCTGCTTTGGCTTGACCAACAATTTTGACATACCCCCTTCAAAATAACCTGATTAGGTAAGAAATTATTAAGAAATGCGCAAGAAAAACGAAAGACAGATTTAATTTAAAATCTTCATAGTTTGCTTGTCAGTAACATTTATTGCTGGCAAACTCACATTCCCTGATATTTTTCCTTCCATGCTAAATTAACTGGCTTTAAAAATATTCCATCTTTCCTTAATTGAGCTTGAAATAAAGTATCGCTTTTGATATTTAACTGCCTCCTGAAAGAAACAGGAATGGTAATTTGTCCTTTCGCCAGTGGTTTAATAGTTACTTGTTGCATATTCTAAAATTCTAACTTTCTAAAGTAGAAACTGAAAAATGAGACCTGTCAAGAAGAATTGTGAAGTTTTACTGTTCAAAACAGTAGAGGTGTATTGTGGGTGTACTCGCTTGGTAGAATCCATTACAGCCAGGATTTAAAATGGTTGAGGTCCAACCACTATTTGTGTAGCCATTATTTCCAACTATACCTAGATCATTCGTAGCCGCACTTCCAGCAGTTGTCCAATTATGGCAGTTGTAGGAATTTTGAGCTATCATGCTGGAACCATCAATTTGGGTGTATGTCCATATATACCACCCTGCAGTCTGAGTTCCTAATTCGGTCACATCAATGGTGCTTTGTAAAGTTCCGTCAGTCAAATCTGTCCAATTATTGGCAATGGTAGTCCCACTAATCAACTTATAGGGCAAGGTTGATTGATTAAAGCGAGAAGATACAGAGGTATTACTATCAGATAACCAGGCTTTCCAAGTTCCACCCAAACTGGCTGCATTGGCTCTATCCTGGCACTTAGCATCTGCCCCAGATAAACCACCTAAATTCCCGCTGTAAGTAGTGCTGGTGACAAATACCCTTTTTGAGGCTTGGGGTGTGGGTGTAGGAGTACTAATCACACCAAGGTTATAAAGTTGCTGGACTTCAGCCATGTTAAGAACCCTATTATAAACCCTGACTTCATCAACCAGTCCGTCAAAAAATAAATAAGAGCCTCCGGAATTTCTTCTGCCAATGGTGGCAATCAGCCAGTTGATATTTTGGCTGCCGTGGGATATCAGGGGCCTGTAATCACCATTTATATAAGCTTTCTGGCCTGTGGAGTCAATTGTCACCACCAGATGGACCCACTGGTTAACCCAGTTGTCACCGGTTATATCAATATAGGGAAAGCCATAGCATCGTTGGCTAAGATATAGTTTGTTAGAGTTTGATTCAATCCTTAAAGACCCACAGCTATCAAATGAGTCGCTGCTTAGAATTCCCTGGGGAGTAGTCCTTAAATCCTGGTTTGGTTTAAACCACAAAGAGACTGAAGAGGGATTTTTAACGGCTGTTTGGCCGGAAGTATTTAGATTTAACGGCAAGGAAACCAGGCTATCGGAACCGTTAAATCTTGTCGCCTGGCCGCTCAGTCCGGTATCCCAAGCAGTGGTGGTGTTAAAAGAGGCTGTCCTGTTGTTACCGCTTGCATCAGCTGAAGTGTTGCCGGTCCCTTCATCAAATTTCCAATATCCAACCAGACCATTATCATCAATGGGTGAGGAAACGGAAGCTTTGGGAAAAAGCTTTAACGGACCGCTGGTCACCAGATACACCCCGACAATTATCCCTCCAAGAAGAATTAAAGGGACAATAAACTGGA
>CAZKAW010000030.1:7057-10055 GCA_964551255.1 uncultured Gammaproteobacteria bacterium | reverse complement strand
CGACCCTTCGACTCGGTCAATAAATTGACCTCGCTCAGGGTCTAACGACTCCTTTTAAAGTATAATGACTAAATGACTCTAAAGTCGAAGGGAGCTGAGCTTGTCGAAGCTCAAACTTATTATCTTTATATTCTCCAAGGGCCTAAAAATCATTTATACGTTGGACTAACAAATAACTTAAAGAGACGAGTTGCTAGACATAAATCTGGTGACGGTGCTGAATTTACTAAACGGAACAGAACCTTCAATATAGTTTACACTGAAACATTTTCTTCTCTACGGGAAACACGTAAAAGAGAGGTTCAAATTAAAGGCTGGAGAAGAAAGAAAAAAGAAAACTTAATAAAATTTGGCAAGCCAATTATTTAGTCAGTAGACTTTCTGGCATATAAAATATATTTAAGTTTAGTGAAACCTAGCTCTTGTTCATCCATAATTAGATTTTAACAGAAGGATTTTACGTTTTTAAAAGCTGGTAGAGAAACAGTAAAGATTTAGTTTATAACTTTTGGGCAATCCTTTGACCAATACTTTGTAATCCTATCCTTAAGTTTTGCATAGAGACTCTATTTCTGGAGGGTGAATTCTTCACATAAAGGCTATTTTCATCTTTGTCTACACCAACTGCATGTCGATTTCCTTCATTTTTACTTCTATAGTTAAATCCTTGAGAAGTTGCAATCTCAGTAGTTCCATATGGATCTTCCATACCCGTAAAAATTTGTAGATTTTCAGGAAATACTACATCTCTAGCTTGGAGTAAACAATAAGCAGGAATATTTGAACCAAACGCAAGCCTAACTTCATCTATGCTACTATGTTGCTCTGTTACATAATCATCAAATATGACGATACTGGGATCGGTTATTCCGATTTTTCTAGAGTAATTCATAATCTCACCAGCTCTTCTTTTCATAAGATTCCTCAGTTTCCTTGCTTTTTCCAGCCGACCCTCTCTTGTTTCAATTTCAGATCTTAAGTAATCTTGTAACACGGGGTCTGACTCCTCAGAGAAGTCCATCATTCTTCTCAACTCTTTTACAGATGTCAGTATTTCTCTACCATCTTCATCGATTAAACTCATTTCATATCCTTTATGGGTTTGGAAATAAATAAATGTCGGTGGTTTTAATTGTCTTTCTTCGCAGACTGCTTTTATGACTGGATTTAATAGATAAAATAATGGTCTGGCTGAAATTTCAGGAAGCAATACAATGTCTGGTAGTTTGTCAGGATAATGACCTAAAAACTTATCTATAACACTCAAGGCGGATCTAAAAAGGTATTCTTGATCCTCACCAGATAATCCTTCATAAATCTTTGTCCATATTCCCATCCTTCTTTCTTCTTCCTCACGAATTTCTTGCTCGATCACTTCTAAAGGTGATGACTCGTGTTTAGATTCTGAGGTTGGTACTTCGCTTCCTGCCATATCAGATAAATTTTAGCATAATTCAAAAAATAGAGTGAGGGACTGATTATTTAAAACCCCAATAGCTTTCCTAAAATACGGTGGAATTCTAACCTAGTTCTAATTCCGAGTTTACGAGGAATCAAGCTTTGCTTATAATCCGGTACTTTTTCTCCTGTTTGTTCATTAAACTTCATAGCATTTAAACCTTCCTTCAGACCCAAAATGTAGTCATTGTACCCAAGATCATATCCTGCCAAAATAGCGGAAATGTTAATCTTTGTTAACTTTTTTGATAAAAAATGGATAAAAAAATGGTAAAATAATCTGGATGAAAACCAAACAAGAAAATTATGCCTTCATTGATAGCCAGAACCTAAACTTGGGAGTTCGTTCTCTGGGTTGGAAGTTGGATTTTGGTAAGTTCCGTCAATATTTAATCACCAAATACAATGTCAAGAAAACATTTTTATTTATAGGTTTTATCCGAGGAAATCAAATGCTCTATACATATCTACAGTCAGTCGGCTATATTTGCATATTTAAACCTACGCTTGAACTTAGAGAAAATAAAAATCGTGTAAAAGTTAAAGGAAATGTAGACGCTGAACTGGTTCTACATGCTATGATTGAATACAAAAACTATGATAAGGCCATCATTGTCTCTGGCGATGGAGATTTTCATTGTTTGATAGAATACCTAGAGGAAAAGGGCAAGCTTTTAAAAATTATTACCCCAAATAAAAGATACTCCTCTCTTCTCAAGAAGTTTACCCAATATATCGTAGTTGTATCTCCTTTAAAGGAAAAGCTTAAAGTTACACCAAGGAAGTAATAAAAAGAGAGGCATTCCCGCGGGGAACAAGGTCCGCCTTTGGTAGTCCTCTCATCGTGATAAAAGTATATTAACACAAACTTTTCTTTAATGCAAATCCAAAATTAGCCTCAAAAGACATAATTCTGCGGGTAATCTGCATTATTGTGAAGCAACAAGCTCGTCTTATTTTGAATTAGGATTCAGGAGCCAAACCAGAGGTTGATTTCTTTTTGGGCTTCTTCAGGGGAACCTGAGGCATGAACCAGGTTATAGGCAGGCCTCTCTTCCCTGTTAGCCTTAAGTATGGAGTCTGTCCCCAGATCCCCTCTGATAGTGCCCTTTTCTGCTTGTGCAGGGTCTGTAAAGCCGGTGATCTTTCGGGCAACCACTACCGCATTTTCCCCTTCTAAAAGTAAAACCACAATTGGGCCGGAAGTGATAAACTTTCGAAGCCAAGTTACCACTTTTCTGCCCTGATCTTCAGCAGATTTTACTTTTTGTCCAGCAGCAATAGTTTTTTCTCCAATCGAACGAAGATAGTCAGAATCCATTGGATAGTGTTTTTCAACTATCTCAAGAGGCGCCATCATATCTTTTCTTTTAACCACTTTCAGTCCTGCAGCGCCGTATCGGCGGATTATTTCTTCTGTCAGCTCTTTCTCCACCCCATCAGGCTTAATAATTATTAGTGTTTTCTGTAACATGGTAGCTTTTAGTATAACAATTATAATGGTTATAACAATTATATTAAAGACCTACCTTATCTCTAC
>CAZKAW010000030.1:0-7047 GCA_964551255.1 uncultured Gammaproteobacteria bacterium | reverse complement strand
CCTACTTTGGTAGATCCGTCCTCAAATACCGAAACCACAGCAAACCTGGGGGCTTGAGGATTCCTTTCGACAGTAACTGCTCCCACCGTATACATAGTGAGCTTAGTTTCCGGCTCTTCATACTGACTGAAGTAGTGAATATCTCCGGAAAAAACCTCTTTCACCCCCGCCTCTTTAAGCTCAAAAATCAAACTTTTGGCCTGTGATTTTAAGTTTTTTTCCACCCTGCCCATGGCATGATCGGAAGAGGGGTGATACAAAGGCTCGTGAATAAAAGCCAAAACAGTCTTCTTTCCTTTCACCTTCCCTTCATCTTTGGCCTTTTGCAGCTGAGTACTGATCCATTCAATTTGCTCCATTCCCAATCCCAGGTAATTATCACTGTTATCCAAAAGCAGAAAAAAGAAATTATCAAATTCAAATGACTGATACCTGGGACCAAAAACATCAGTAAAATTACAATCGGGAGGCAAACTTCTGTTTCTGCAGTCCCAAAGATCATGGTCTCCCATAATTAAAAAATATCTCAAACCAGAATTATCCAGTTCATTTTTTGCCCTTCTCAACTCTTCTAAAGTCCCCACATCAGTATAATCCCCCAGCCCGATAATAAATTTAAGGTCAGGATAATCTTGCTTAGCCTGAGTCAGGGCTTTTTTTAAATTAACATTATCATTGTGGGAATCTGCAAAAAGCAAAAATTTAAAAGCCAAAGGAGAATTGGTAATTTGTTTGGCAGGATTTTGTACTGTTTGCTCTTCTGCCGGCTTTTGAGACTGGCCCAGCATCTGATCTGAAAATCCTTGAGTAAGTTTCAGTGAGGAAAGGACAGATAAAAATTGCCGGGGGGTCTTGGCTTTTAGCAGGTTGGAAACAACAGCCTGAGGGTCTAACTTTAAAGGATCAAGGCCGGAAAAGTGTTTATAAGCAGAGTAAACTCCCACTAAAAGCACTCCAAACATCACCAGGCTTAATGCCAGTCTGAATATAACAAACACTATATTAGTAGATCTTCTACCTTTATGTTTTTTTCCAAACATATCGGATCCTTACATCTTCTCCGGCGCTGAAACCCCCAGCAGGCCTAAAGCATTAGCAAGTGTGATTTTAGATACCTTAACTAAAACCAATCTGGCATTTACTAACCGGGGGCTTTCAGCCGATAAAACCGGACAAACTTCATAGAATTTATGGAAATAATCAGCCAGAGTTATTACATATTCAGTTAACTGATGAACTTGTAAATTCGAGGCTAATTCTGTCATTAAATCCGGATAAGACAGCAGGTGTTTAATTAACATAGTCTCTTTGGGATTAATCAGTAAATCTAGATGAGTTTGCCCACCTTGTATCTCTGCTTTAGATAAGATGCTGAACATCCTGGCGTGAGCATATTGTACATAATAAACAGGATTATTTGCTGACTGTTGCTTAACAAGCTCCAAATCAAAATCCATGTGAGTTTGAGGAGCAAATTTAAGCAGATAAAAACGGAAAGCATCAACTCCCACTTCATCCATAACCTCCCCGGCTGTAATAAAATTACCGGCCCTTTTGCTCATTTTTAAAACCTCTTCCCCTCTTTTTACTCTTACATACTGATAAAGAATTACTTTTAATCTATTCGTGTCAAACCCTAAAGCTGAAACTGCAGCCTGAAGCCGGGGTACATGACCATGATGGTTACTGCCAAATACATCTATAATCAGGTCTGCCCCTGATTCAAATTTCCGCTTGTGATAAACAATGTCAGAGGTAAAATAAGTATATCCCTGGTCGGATTTTTGAATAACCGTTTCCCTGTCTTTTAAAAACTCATCATTGGGTGCCAGCCACAAGGCTCCATCTTTTTCTTTAATTACTCCTGCATTCCGAAGCTCCTTAATAATTTGGGGGGCTTGTTCCCTAAGTTCTGATTCCTTAACTACCAGATCAAATTTAATCCCCATGGCATGAATATCAGCCATGATATCCTTATACATTAAATCTACAGCCAGTTTCCCCACTTCCCCATCAGGTTTAGATTCTATTTCCTTACCCAATTTTTCAACTAATTCCCCTACATACTCACCCTGATATTGATTATCCGAACTCAAATTATCATGATATTTAGCCTTAATGGTAGCTCCCAAGGCCTTCACCTGCTCTCCTACATCATTATGAATGTATTCCCTTAAAACCTCATACCCGCCAGCTTCTAAAACATTGGCTATGACATCGCCTATAGGCCCTCCCCGGGCATTACCAATGTGCAAAGGCCCGGTAGGGTTGGCTGAAACAAATTCTACCCTGGCTTTTTTGTCTTTAAAGGTATTTGCTTTTCCAAATTCCTTGCCTTGTTGTAGAATTTCTGTTAAATCCTCTGCTAAGTATTCCGGTTTAACGAAAAAGTTTATAAATCCCCCGCCCTTATTTTCTACTTTGTTTAAGCAACTTAAGTTGCTTAAACGACTTATTATTTGATTAGCAATTTCCACCGGAGTCTGCTTAACTTTGTCCACTTTTAGTTTAGCAAGTTGTAGGGCCAAATTCGTACTGTAGTCCCCGAAGCCAGGATTTTTTGGAATACTACAAACTATATCAGTTGTTGGAAAACCTAGATCTAAAGTTACCCGTTTAAGGTCTGTCAGAATTTTCTGTTTGATCATATTTTAATGATAACATAAACCAAAGGATTCCGGCTAACAGAAAATAATATCCTATCCAAACCGGCCAGTTTTGCTCCCCCATATATTCCCAGGCAAAAGGTAAAGAAGCAAAAAAGGAAACCACATAGATAAAATAGGTGAGAATAACTTGTAAAGCAAAAGCCACAACCTGCCCAAAAATAGCAGATATGCTTCCCAAAACCAGTAAAACTAATCCTCCACTCATAATGTAAGGGATGCTCCAAAGAAGAAACAGGTTGGTTGGGATACTGACTAAAGATAATTGATGAAAGTTTTGGATAATTACAGGCGTAACCATCAGCTGTGCTGAAAACGTCACAACCAGGTTTTCTCTCAAAAAGAGCGGGATCTTCTTAAGGAATTCAGCCAGGATGGGAGAAATAACCACCACCCCAAAAGTGGCCAGAAAAGAGAGTTGAAAAGATAAATCTGTTATCCAGGCAGGATTAATAAGCAGCATCAAACCTGCCACTGTTATCAAGGTCCAAAAACCATCATACTGTCTGCCATAAATCTGAGCCAGATATGACAAAATAGCCATAATTGCTGCTCTTAAAATCGGGGTCTGCCCTCCAGTCAGCATTACGAATCCCAAAATAACGATTATTGTTAGGCATACTGCCAACTTTCTTTTCAAAAAGCCTGCTGTCCTTAGGAATATACCGGCCAATAAACTTAAGTTTTGTCCCGATACAACAACAATATGTAAAGTTGAAGTGTCTCTCAGGGCTAATTTTAAATCTGCAGGCAAATCTTTCTTATTACCCAGGAGGATTCCGGAAAGAAGTTCTGCCTGGGGAGAAGGAAGAAAATAAGCTATTTTAGTATCCAAATACTGTCTTAGTTGAGGAAATAAATCAAGATGAGGTTCCCATCCACTCTGCTGCAACCTTACTAAATATATCAATATATATAAAATGATAGCCAAAACAAAGGGGAGTTTATTCCTGCATTCTTTCATTAGTTCAATAGAGGGTAAGGGAATCTTTAATTTTGTCGTAAACTGATCTGCTGACTACTTTTTTGCTGATTAGCTCCTCTATCTTTTGATAGGGACGGTCAGAGATAATCTTGGAAGCTGTGACCGGCCCGATCCCCGGCAAAGCCTCCAGCTCTGACTGGGAGGCTGTGTTAATGTTAATTTTGGCCTGAGTACTGACTCCGGAAACCTGGCCGGTTTGAACATTAGCCTCATTTTCCCCCTGGCTTGGAACATAAATTTTACTCCCATCTGAGATCTTTTGTGCCATATTTAAATATTTTGATATATATTCAGTATTGGCATTCTGGCTAAATCCTCCTGCAGCCTTAACCGCCTCCTCTATTCTGGACCCTTCTTTAAGCCGGTAAACACCGGGCTCAATGACAGCTCCTGAAACATCTACCGAGATTGTCTTTTGATCTTCAACCAAACTTTCTTTAGGAAAGGTTTTGGGTTTTTGATTATTCAACCCGGAAGCAAATACTCCCCCAATTATTAGGACTAACCCTACTGCAGACAAACCTATGGGTAATTTGAATCTTTCCAATTTTTGGAAGAATTCAGACATGTTTGGATAATTGAATGCGATAGCGCCTAATCCAATCCTTATAGGCTCTAGTTAGACACACCATGCCTCTTTTTTCCATCTCTTTTTGAACTATTCCGCCGGCATGGGGATATTTATGAAGCCTGGTTCTTTGGGAAGAAAAACCATGGGCATAGTGAACCAGCTCATGAGCCAGAGTGTGATCAACTACCCCGGTAGGAATTTTTTGATTTTTAAACATAGAGGTGATTGTGATATAACTTTTACCGCTTTTCCGGCTGAGCTTAATAGAACCCAAGCGGTATTTGGAGTATCTGCCAAATCTGACAAAAATCGGGTTTACCTGTTCTACATCGGGAAAATATTTGGACCAGAGATCATCAAGGCGGGATAAAAGCCAATTGTTATCGCGGTAGAAAGCAGCCATAACAAAAATCACTATACTACTCTTACCGAAAATTTACAACCCCTTAATACAAATCTTACCGGGTTTAAGGCCTTTTTGAGATTATGTTGTTTTAACAATCCAAACTAACTATAAATTTTTTTAGCAATCTACTAAAAAGACTGTTAAATTACGATATTAATTATTTTCCCCGGGACATAGACTATCTTTTTCACGCTTTTTCCTTCTAAAAATTTCTGCACCTTTATATTGCTAAGAGCTTCTTTTTCTACAACCTTTCTGTTACCTACTGTATCTTTTGCAATCAGTAAAATATCCCGAACCTTACCGTTAATTTGAACAGGGATGGAAATTTCCTCCTCCTCCAGATATTTATTATCAAACTCCGGCCAGGACTGCTGATGAATAGACTCTTCGACTTCCTTCGGTCGCTCAGGGTGACTAAAAAGTTGAAATAACTCTTCAGTCATATGAGGAGCAAAAGGCGCCAGCAGCAGAAGAAAGGTTTTATATTCTTCTTTACTTACTTTTTCTTTCCTTAATAAATGATTTAACCACTCCATAAGAGAGGCTACTGCAGTATTAAACTTAATTGCTTCAATATCATCTCCTACTTTCTTAATAGTCTTATGCATTATTCTTAAATCATCTGCAACCTGTACCCTGTCCCCTGTAACCTTATCCTGTAGCCCCCAGATTCGCTGAAGGAATCTATAAACTCCCTCAACGCCGGTAAGATTCGAGGGTTTCATAACTTCAAACGGGCCCATGAACATCTCATAAAGTCTCATTGCATCAGCACCATATTGGGGAATAACATCATCCGGAGTAACTACATTACCCCACCTCTTACTCATCTTTCTTGAATCCGGTCCCAATATCCAACCAGGCGCCCGCAATTTCAAGAAGGGCTCATCTCCCAAAGACTTATCAATTAACCCTGCGTCAAATAACACCTTCCAGAAGAATCTGGCAAAAAGCAAATGCTGAACTACATGCCCTCCCCCAACATAAACTTCTACAGGCAGCCAATCACGAATAGCCTTTTGACTTGCAAACTCCTTAATGTTGCTGCTATCTACAAAGCGGATAAAGTACCACGAAGAGTCAACGTAAGTATCCATAGTATCTACTTCTCTTTTTGCTTTTCCGTTACAATTCGGACAGACTACATTCTCTTGAAATGATTTGGACCTCGCAATTGGCGACTTGCCTGTTGGCCTAAAATCAACATCTGTTGGCAATTCTACGGGTAAATCTTTTTCCGGTACAGGCTGCCAGGCACACTTCTGGCAATAGATCATCGGAATTGGCGTACCCCAATAACGCTGACGAGAAATTAACCAATCACGAAGATGATAACGTACTTCCTTTTGCCCCCAGCCTCTTTTTTCAGCTTCTTTCCACCACTTATCTTCTGATTTCATTTTTAATATTTCCAAACCATATTTCTTTGCAAACTCGAAATCCCGTTCGTCATGTGCCGGCACTCCCATAATCGCCCCTGTTCCATAATCCTTAGTTACATAATTTACTTCCCACACCGGAATCTTTTTGCCTGTCGCAGGATTAGTCACATATTTTCCGGTAAACTCTCCCCATTTCTCTTTTGTTTCTTTCCCATCCTTATTATCAGAAGCTAACGCAATAAATGTTGCTCCATGCACCGTATCCGGCCTGGTTGTAAATACCTCGATGTCGTCAAACTTCAATTTCATCCCTTCTGATCTGCCGATCCAATTCTTCTGCTGTACCTTCACCTCTTCCAGCCAATCAATATGGTCTAAACCAGATATTAATCTATCAGCATAATCCGTAATCTTCAAAAACCATTGGTCCAATTGCTTCTGCATCACTCTATCGGAGCATCGGTCGCATGCCCCTTCGACAACCTGTTCATTAGCCAGAACTGTCTGACATGAAGGACACCAGTTAACATCAGCTTCTTTTTTATAAGCTAAACCTTGTTTAAACATCAAAATAAACAACCATTGAGTCCATTTGTAAAACTGGGAACTACTGGTATCAATTTCCCTGTTCCAATCGTAAGATAAACCTGTAATATTTAACTGACGCTTAAAAGTCTCTATGTTTTTATGAGTAGACTCATTTGGATGTATTCCTGTTTTAATGGCATAGTTTTCAGCTGGCAATCCAAAAGAATCCCATCCCATCGGATGAAGCACCCCGTTACCTTTCATTCTTTCATATCTTGAAATAATATCTGTTCCTACGTATCCTTCTAAATGACCTACATGCATTGTTGCTGCTGAAGGGTAGGGAAACATATCCAGGATATATTTTTTGGGTTTGTTTGAATCCTGTTTAGTAATATATAGCTTATCCTCTGTCCACTTTTTCTGCCACTTAGGTTCTATTACGGAGGGGATATACTTTTTCATATATATTTGATGCTAACATAAGATTAAGTTATGTTCAATCC
>CAZKAW010000029.1:5854-10300 GCA_964551255.1 uncultured Gammaproteobacteria bacterium | reverse complement strand
TTTTTCTTTTCTACATTTGCCTCATCCACCCGGGCTCCTGTTATAAAGGATTTTTCAGTCACTGCTCCGCTTCTAATATTTCTAGCTTTAAGTTTGATATTTCCGGAACCACGTCCGGTTTTCATATGTTCATAATTTAAAACCAAAAAAATCTCTTTCCCTTCCCTAAAAAAAGTGCCGTTTCTTAAATCATTCACATTCAATGCCATAATTTATGAATTTTAGCATAAAATGTGCTAAAATATAATAAGAATATGGCTGAAGATCGTTATGATAACTTAAAGAATCTTCCTCCAGAACTGGTGGCTAGATTGAAGGCCGATAGAGATAGTGGGGTAACTTCCACCCTAACTTCCACCCTTGGGGTGGAATGAGCCGACACCTGCGGATTTTTAAACCCTTTCAGACTCTAATTTTTCTAAAAACTTTTTTATTCCCTTTCTATCCCTTTTTAACCAATCTGCATTTGAATAAATTCTTTCCAAAGCCTGGGCAACGGTTCTTTGGGCTTCCGGAACAGGATTTTTGCGGACAAACTTTTCCAAATCTAATGCATCAGAAACTTTGGTAAACTCCCCTGCCGGCTGGAAAACTCTGGTAAAGTAGTGTCCTCCTGCATATCTTTCTTTTAAGAGTTTCCACTCTTTTTTAACAAATTCCCAGGCTAAATATCTGCCTTCGGGATTGTGCCAAACCGAGGCTATTATTCCTAAAGTATTTTGGAATCTCACGTATTTAGAGATAGAAAAATCTAGAGTTTTAGAAAGCAAAGTCTTAGATTTAAACTTGCCTAAAGCTCTTCCTAGTCTTTCTTTCTCCTGCTGATTATCCTCTTCTTTATACATCTTAAGCATCGTATTCCACTCTTTGCTTCCCCCATTTTCTGCTACTAAGTTGTAAACTACTCCCCTAAGATCAGGGTCTATAATGTTTTTGTCATTCCGAGCAATTAGCGAGAAATCTCTAGATTTTAAATCTTGAGATCCTTCGATACGCTCAGGATGACTAGACGTAGCATTACTGAATAGCGTGAAGGCTTTTGAAATTATCTCTTTATCCCCAAATCCTCCTAACATATTCAAAACCATTCCTCGAAGTAGTGCATCCGTATGCTTTTCTCCCTTTTTCTTTTCCCAGCTCATTTTTTGGGCAATCCCTTTATAAATCTCTTGCCCATACTTTTGGAAATTAGTATAAAAATCTTCATAAACTAAAAGAGAATTAAGTTTTGCTATTTTTCCGGTTAATTCATTCCAAACAGTGTAATCCTCCTCTTTTATATAACTTTTAGCTAGCTCTAACGCCAAAGTTGTGGGAGAGTTACCGGACTGTGCCAAATCAAAAGAATCCCTTATAAGTCCTAACCTATCCGGAGCAGAAAATTTTCCACCCTTTACATCCTCCTCCAGCCTTTTAAGATACTCATGCGGATAATCAATCCTCACCAAACTTACTTCACCCACATTTAGCTTCCCACTTCCGATGTGGGAAGCTGTTTTTTTGTCCATTAATTGGCCATTCAGTGGAATACTCCAGATTGTTTTGTCTTTAGTTTCCCTTTTAGAAATTGGACTTGAAAAAAATCTTTCCTGTGTTAACTTTACCCTAGACCCTAAACCCTGTGCCCTAATTACAGGATGCCCCGGCCTACTTGTCCAGTTAGCCATAATTTTACCCACCTTTTTACCAGACACTTCTTCCAAGGCTTTCCAAAGGTCCTCTGTTTCCGCGTTCCCATAGGCATGCTTTTTTAGGTAGTGTTGCAGCCCTTTTTGAAAATCTTTTTCCCCTAAATACTTCCAGAGCATCCTTAAAACTGAAGCCCCTTTGGAGTATGACACCCTGTCAAAAATCTCTGAAATTTCTGCAGGATGACCCACTTCTACTTCAATCGGGTGGGTATTTTTCAAAGCATCTAAAGAAAATGCATCTGCCAGTTCTGTTCCTACAAATTGGGTCCAAATGTCCCACTCAGGAAAGATGTGATCTATGGCTAAATACTCTATAAATGAAGCAAAACCTTCATTTAACCAAAGATGAGTCCACCATTCCATAGTTACCAAATTCCCAAACCACTGATGAGCCAATTCATGGGCAATTACCATGGCTACCCACTGTTTATTTTGGGTAGAGGTATACCCTTCAGTAACGAAAATAGCAGATTCACGGTATGCAACAGCTCCCCAGTTTTCCATGGCGTTTGCAGCAAAATCAGGAATGGCAATCATGTCCAAAACAGGCAAGGGGTAAGGAATATCAAAGTATTTTTCATAAAAATCCATACACTTTATGGCCACATCCAAAGCAAACCTTGCCTGTTCTTTCTTTCCCGGAGTGGTAAATACTCTAACTGTGATTTTTCTTCCCCCTTTCCCCTTAACGCTTTCCCCTTCTATATATTCAAACTCCCCCACAATAAAGGCCAAAAGATAGGTGGACATTTTTGGAGTTGGTTCAAATTCCACAATTTTGTATCCTGACTCGTGTTCCCTAATATTTGATTCAATAGTGTTTGAAATAGCTCTTAAATGACCGGGAATCATCAAAGTGACATCAAAAATAGCTTTTTGGGAGGGCTCATCAAAACAGGGAAAAGCCCGCCTGGCATCTGTTGCTTCGAATTGGGTGAGGGCTAAATACTTCTCTCCATACTTGCTTCTGTAAAAACCCCTCATCTTATCAGTCAAAATCCCTTTAAATTTAAGCTTTAACTCATGTTTACCTGCAAGGATAGTTTTTGGAAAGGTTAATTTAGCAGTTTCCGCTTTTTTGTCATAACTTACCTTTGCTCCATCACTTTCTAAAATTAAATCCACGGAGTGCAGAATAATTTCTCTAGTAGCTTTTTCCAAAATAAGATAAATAGTTTCCTCACCTTCAAATGTAAAATTTTTAAGGTCAGGCTTGAGCATGATCTTATATCGCTCAGGTTTAACATGAGCAGGAAGCTTTACATTCTTTTTCATAAGGGAGAGTTTACCTAATTTGTGCTAAAATGTCCATGCAAGCCGGGGTGCTGGAACGGTATACAGGATAGTCTCAAAAACTATTGAGGGCAACCTCGTGAGGGTTCAAATCCCTCCCCCGGCACTTTTATGCAGCTTTGGGGAGATCTTTGGCTTCTTTTTCTACAGGCTTGCTGGTTGCAGTTCTGGTTTTTTCCATACCATAGAACTTGGTTCTGTCTGCTCTAAAGATTAAGGCAATTTCCCCTATTGGACCATTTCTGTGTTTTTGAATATCCAAAATCACCTGTTCCGGCTTCTCCGGATCTTCTCTATAAATAAACATGACCACATCCGCATCCTGCTCTATGGCTCCCGATTCCCGAAGATCTGCCAGTTGAGGCTTTCTGGATCCCCTGGCTTCCACTGAACGGTTTAGCTGCGAAATAGCCAGCATCGGAATTTTTAATTCTCTGGCCAAATTCTTCAGGTTTTGGGAAATCTCAGATACCTCCTGGACCCTATTTTCCAAATTCCTCCCACGAATCAGCTGCAAATAATCCACAATTAAAAATTGTAACCCGTGTTCCACTTGTAACCTTCTGGCTTTGGTCCTCATTTCGGAAATGGTAATTCCCGGCGTATCATCAATAAAAATAGGGGCTTCTGCCAGCTCTCCCATGGCCAAAGACAGTTTGTCAAAATCTCTCTCGTCTAATCTGCCGGTTTTCAGCTTCCAGGCGTCAATATCCGCTTGAGCCACCAACAATCTGTCTACCAACTCCTCCTGGCTCATTTCCAGAGAAAAAATTCCCACCGGAAGTCCTGCCGAAACAGCCACATATTGGGCTATGTTTAAAGCCATAGAAGTTTTTCCCTGGCCCGGACGGGAAGCTAAAATCAACAGGTTGGAATTCTGCATGCCGGCCAGTTTATTATCCAAATCCTTAAAACCCGTAGGGACTCCCCGTAATTTTCCGGAAGATTTTTGCAACTCATCCAATCTGTCAAAAGACTGTGTCAGGGCGTCTTTGATTGGTAAAAAATCACGGCTGACATGTTCCTGGGAAATGGCAAATATACCGGCCTCTGCTCCTTCTAAAAGTTCACTGACCTCTTCCGTCTCATCGTAAGCTTTTTCAATAAGTCTGGTAGCTTGAGCTATTAAGTTTCTTCTGACAGCGTGATCTTTGATAATTTTGGCATAATGCTCTATATGAGCAGCAGTTGGCACAATGTTAATCAAAGTAGTAAGATAGGCAGATCCGCCAACCTTGTCGTAAAAACCCTTTCTCTTTAACTCTTCCGTCACTGTCACCAAATCTATCGGTTCTCTTCTTTCAAACAAGGCTTGAACAGCCTCAAAAATCGGGCCATGTTGTTCGCTGCGGTAAAAGTTGGAAGGGTGTAAAATTTCAGAAATTCTGACAATGGAGTCCTTATCAATAAGAAGTGATCCTAATAAGGATTGTTCAGCTTCTATATTTTGAGGCGGAAGTTT
>CAZKAW010000029.1:0-5754 GCA_964551255.1 uncultured Gammaproteobacteria bacterium | reverse complement strand
TGGTTCTTCCGGCAGTTTTTCTTTGCTAATAGATAACTTAGGTTGAGGCATGACATTCTCTGCTCCCATCTCTTTTAAAAATCCCTCCACCCCTTCCAGCTCAAATTTAAGTCCTTCTGTTTTGTAATGCATGGGGATAATGATTTTTGGTTCAAGCTGGGAAACTATGTCAGAAGCCTTTTTACTGTCAATCGTATAAACGGAGCCTACCGGAATAAGCAAAACATCTGCCTCCCCTATTTGAGCAACCTGTTCCTCGGTTAGTTTAGACTGACCCAAATCTCCCAAATGAACAATGTTAAGAAAGTCTAACATCAAATGAAAAATGGTGTTTTTACCTCTTTGAGAACCTTGGCTGTCGTCGTGAAAGCTACTTATGCCGCTAACAACTACTCCTGCTACCTCATATTCCCCGGGCTCTTTAAATACCATCGGTTTTGCGCCGGCAGGACCCGCTACCGCCCTGACATTATTGTGATCGCCGTGGTCGTGAGTTGATAAAACTATATCTGCTGCTAAATCTTTGGGAAGTTTCAATCCGGTAAACTGCGGATCAAATGGATCAATTACTACCTGGGCGTTTTTGCCTTTTAACTTAAATAAAGCCTGACCACCCCAATAAATGTCCATAGGGCCGATATTAACATAAACGTTGACGCAGCAGCAAGAGATGGATTATAGTTGAGGACGTGAAGAAAAGGCTGTCTACCAAATACTTTATCTTTTCCCAGATTGCTATTCTTTTTTCAGGACTGCTGTTTTTACTGGGTCTTTATTACATTTTAAATATTCAATACCAAAAGCCTGCCAATCCCTTTTTAAATGGACCCGTCACCACTCTTCCCAAAACTTTAAAACTGGATTTGGATGATCCGGAAAATATGACTCTAACTTTTCAGGATTCCATTTTAATATCCGGGCATGCTACCCCTGCTAAAGAAGTTTTAATTTTTACCGATTCCCAAAATCTGGTAGTAAAATCCAAAGCTGACGGTTCATTTTCCACACTTTTAGATTTAGGTGAGGGGGTCAATAACATTACCGTTGTTGTGTTTGACACCACTGGAGATATCAAGGAAGCAGAAAGAACAGTGTATTATTCAAAGGAGAAAATATGAAGAATATAACAATTATAATTATTATAATTTTTATAACAATTATAGCTCCTTCTGCAAAAGCTGCAGAATCAACTCCATCCTCAAGTATAAAGTCTAAGCTTGAGGAGTTGAAAAAAGAAATTGCTTCCAAGGCTGCCATATTAAAAACGGAGATTAACAGAAAGTTAAAAGATAAAGCTTATACAGGCAAAATTACTACCAAATCCCAAACTTCCCTTACCCTGGCTACCAAAAGCGGACCAAAAATAGTCAACATAAATAAGGACACCCTTTTTACAAAAGGACTGCGCACTCTGGCCGAGGATGATCTTGTAGCGGCTTTGGGAGATGTAGATGAAACAGGAGTTTTAACAGCCAGAAAAATAGTTTTAATACCCCAACCGGCTGCTCAAAAAACTTATCTTAGGGGTCAAATTGTGTCTGTTTCGAACAAATTGGTTACCCTAAAAAGTAAGAATTTAAAAAATATAGCTGTTTCTGGAGTTTCCCAAAAAGTTAAAATTAATAACTTTGTGATTATAACCGGCAGTAAAAAAGGTGAGGTTTTTGAAGCTGATTTTGTCTATGCTATTCCTCAGGGTGGAATTTTAAAGACAAAAACTGCCACTTCTTCTGCTCAAAAGAAGATTAACTAAAGTCCTCCTTGCCTACACTTAAAAATTGTTCTACTTCTGATTTATCTTTAACTACATCCACAGCCCTCCAAAAACCTCCGTCTTTAAAACCCAAGAATCTTTCTTTAGCGATCTTGGGAAAAGTTTCTTTTTCATGATCTCCCACTTCAGGCAGCAAGGGTTCTATCTCTTTATTAAAAACATAAATTCCTCCGTTTATCCAATAAGGCAGTTTCGGTTTTTCTTCAAAACCGGTGACATGATTTTGCTTATCTACTTTAACCACTCCCCATCGGGAAACGTACGGCACCAAAAGCAGGGTAATTAAAGCTTTCTGACTCAGATGAGCCTTAATCATCTCCGTCAGATTTAGTTTGGTGATAATATCCCCGTTGCAAACTACTACATCGGATTCATTTTTAGTAAGAGGGTTTTGAAAAGCTTTCTTTATTCCTCCTCCTCTTCCTAAGGGAATTTCTTCAATAGAATAATCCACTTCAATCCCAAACTTGGATCCGTCCCCAAAATACCGCTGAACCACCTCATATTTATAACTGACAGTAAAAACAAATTTACCGATACCTTGAGACTTCAACCACTCCACCTGCCAGGCCAAGATTGGTTTGCCGGCTACCTCCACCATTACCTTGGGCCTGTCATTAGTATAGGGCCTGAGTCTTTCCCCTTTTCCTCCTGCCAGAATAATTGCGCACTTTACCATGCTTAAACTAATCTACAACTTTGAAAAAAGAAAAACAAGATTGTAGAATACACTTTATGGGTAAAAATACCATTCAAGTTATTAATTCCCAAAATTACTCTCCTACCAGAGCCAGGTCTTTTAAGATCAAAACAACTTCCAGAGATTATAGCCAGTATGTTAATACCATTAAAGCTTATACCTTGGCAGGCTTGCCTTTTGATCACATTGCCAATGCCGGAGATTACTTGGGAGATGAGGTGGAAAAATTGGAATTAGATGCACCGGTTAAGCAAAACTGGAAGGAAAAAATTGGCGAAATTGCAGAAGATGAAGGTAAAATTATGGCTTGGCAAAGCCGAGGTGAAACAACCTCTCTTTCTTTTCAGCTGCCTCAAGCAGCCACAGTTATAGAATTGGAGGTAGCAGCTATTTCCCGGGAAGTGACTGTGTCAAATCAGGATCAAAAAATTGATGTGGTAGAAGGAATTGCAGTGGTCAGACAAGATTCTTCCCGGCTGGAAAATAATATTTTCCTCAAAGCCCCGGCCAAACTAGGTACAAATAACACATAGCAGGTTTACTGTTTCGGCCAAAGTTGTTAAGATAGGAGAAAGTAATGATTAAAGCACCGCCAACGCCAAAAGGATTTAGGGATATTGCTCCTGAGCAAGCAAAGAGGAGACGGGAGGTTATTGGCAAAATTGTCCAGGTCTTGGAGGAATATGGATTTGTCCCAATTGAAACCCCCACCATTGAGTTTGCCGAAACTTTAGAGGGAAAATATGGGGAAGAAGAACGGCTGATTTATAAGTTTACAGACAGAGGCGGGAGAAAGTTAGCTTTGCGTTATGATTTAACAGTTCCCTTAGCAAGGTATGTAGCAACTTACAATCCAAAATTCCCATTCCGCCGCTATCAAATAGGTCAGGTTTTCCGCGGTGAAAACCCCCAAAAGGGGCGATTTAGGGAATTTACCCAATTTGATTTTGACTCAGTGGGATCAGACAATCCCGGAGAAGATGCCACCATTATAGCTTGTGCTGTTAAATCTATGGAGGCTTTAGGAATAAGCAGTTTTAAAATTTTAATTAATGACAGGAGTATTTTCTCTCAACTGGTAACCAGAACTGCCACAACTGAGGATAAACTGCCTGGAATTATCAGGATAATTGATAAAATCAAAAAAATTGGACGGGAAGGTGTAGTGGATGAACTGATCAAGTCGGGATACACCCAAGAGCAAGCAACTTACTTTTTACAGGAGATTGAATCTTATCAACCTACTTCGAATTTACAGGATATTTTTAAAGCTTTGGGGGATTTAGGCGTGACAGAAGACAAATATGAATTTTCTCCAACTCTTGCAAGAGGTCTTGATTATTATACAGGAATGATCATTGAAGCAGAAATTGAAGGTTATGGTGGAGGTTCAGTTGGTGGCGGTGGAAGATATGATAATTTAATTGGCTCCTTTGCTAAAAAAGATATTCCGGCTGTAGGCTTTTCATTCGGATTGGACAGACTACTGGAAATCCTCTATTCTTAAATATTGTGTCCTCACAAATATTAACTAAACCATGGCCTTATATTGCTTTAATACTGGCCCATCTGATCTGGGGAGGGAATTTTGTAATTGCTAAAATTACCCTGCAGGAGTTTCCCCCGATGAGTCTGGCTTTTTTAAGGTTTGCTTTGGCCTCCCTTTTTTTGGCCCCTTTTTTCTTTGCCCAAACCAAAAAAATTAAGGAGATTGAGAAAGCAGATCTTCCCAAACTGATTGCTGTTGGGATCTTCATGATTACTTTAAACATCAGCTTTTTTTTTGAAGGTATCCAAAAAACTACTGCCATAAATGCTTCTGTTCTAACCCTGGTTATTCCCCTTTTGTCCACTCTTTCGGGCTGGTGGTTTTTAAAAGAAAAAATTATCCTTTTTAATTTAGGAGGAATTATCCTGGGTCTTTTGGGGGCTTTAGTCATCATAGGCCTGCCTGAACTTCTCACCGGCAGCTTGTCTACCCAAAGCTTAATAGGTAATGTTTTTATTGTGGCTGCTTCTGTTTGCTGGGTAGTGGGAGCAAGTATTTCCAAAACCATACTGCCTAAATATTCTTCCCTGGTAGTTACCGCCATAGCATTTATGGTAGGAACCCTCACCATGTTTATTCCGGCTGCAGCAGAATATTTAAAAAATCCCTCCTGGCCCGGTCAAATTACCATTTTAGGGCTGTTGGGCTTAACTTATATGACTCTGCTTTCTTCTATTTCTGCTTATTTTTTGTTTGAATGGGGCTTGTCTAAAACTTCAGTGATAGCAGCAGATCTTTTCCAGTACGTTGAGCCCTTGATAGCCACACTTTTGGCTGTCAGTATTTTAGAAGAAAAATTATCCACTACTTTCTTAATTGGAGCTTCAATGATTGCAGTGGGAGCATATCTTGGGACTCTGGCCAAAAAAATCCATTATAGACACCACAAGGCCCACAGGGTTTGAAAATTGGAGCTCATCCTGTTATACTGTCTTTCACTGTGAAAGCTGATATTCATCCGAACTGGAACCCGAAGGCCAAAGTCACTTGCGCTTGCGGGAATACCTTTACAACCGGTTCAACTTTGCCGGAAATTCGCGTGGAAATTTGTTCCAACTGTCACCCGTTTTTTACCGGTCAGCAAAAATTTGTCGATACCTTAGGCCAGGTGGACAGGTTTGTTAAAAAGGTGGAGACTTCCAAAGTTAAACAGATTGAGCGAAAGAGAATTTTGGAAGCCAGAAAATCCAAAGTCGAAAAAAAGAAAACCGAGCGCCCCTCTCTGAAAGAACTGCTAATGCAGGCTAGAAAACAAGCAGCCAGTTAGGATAAGCAGATAAAAGTATCATGGTACTCTTATCCTAAAATCATGGATTATCTTAAACAACAGTTAGAGGAGATTAATAAAAAGATTGAGGAAAGTAAGAAGCTGCTTGCAGATCCGGAGCTGTCCGGACTTGCCCGGGCTGAAATAGCAGACCTGGAAAGGCAAAAACTCGAGCTGGAACAATCAGTCTCTACCCCCATGTCCCAGCTGCCAGCTGAAGACACAAACTCAATCTTACACCTTCCGGGTGTAAACCTAAATATTGCCATTTTGGAAATCAGATCAGCTGCGGGAGGAGATGAGGCAGGCATTTTTGCCGGGGATTTACTCAGGATGTATACCAAATTTGCTCAAAGTAAGGACTGGGGAATAGAAGAGTTAGACCGTTCCGAAGGAAAGCTGGGCCAGATTAAAGAAATTGTGCTCAGAATCCTGGGAAAAGATGCCTATTCTTATCTAAACAA
>CAZKAW010000028.1:0-11118 GCA_964551255.1 uncultured Gammaproteobacteria bacterium | reverse complement strand
TCCCTAGCCGAAGCTGGGGATGGATCACCTCCTTTCTGGAGTTTTGTTCAAATTGCATGATTCCTTAAGTCGCCTCAGGCGACAGGTAGCAGCAGTTTGATCCAGTCTCGGTCTCACGACCGGACAAATGTCCGTTGAATGGCGGACGAAAATGTCTGATGGAACATGATCTCTTAAAGTCTAGGAGATTAAACTTCATCCCCACCACTCTTTTGGTATTAATCCTTCGACTGCACTCAGGATTATACTGAGCCTGTCGAAGTATAAAAAAGCCCCCGGAAAGGGGCTTTTTTGTTTGAGAATTTGAGGCGCAAGCGGGAATCGAACCCGCGCATAGATGTTTTGCAGACACCCGTGTTTCCTCTTCACCATTGCGCCAGCTTGGCATATCTTACCACGAAATTGAATTCAAACAAACCCTAGTGCTCATCTTATCTCATAGTTTGTCGGATTATGTTAAAATATGCCCCTATGTCGTCAACCTCGATAGAACGACCAATGATCGCTCTAATCAGTAATCCTCAAACAGGTAAAACCAGAGATTTACCTGAGACTAATTTGTTGTGTGATCCAGTTTTTGCCGGTCATGTGGTGCTTTTTGATCATGCTTTAGGGTTAAATCCTACCCAAAGTTTAGAATATGGTAGACAAATTGCCTCAGTGGTAATGTCGGTTGCAGTCCATAATGCCTTTTTAGAGCGTTTAAGATCAAAACTCCCCTATGTGTTTGACGGGAAGGTAACACGGGATCCGTTTGGACTTTTCTTAACCGGTCACAGTGTAGGTGAGATGGCAAGTTTCATAGAAGCCGGAATAACAAATCCCAATATCATGGCATGGATGCTGGGGGAAAGAGAAAGAATAACCAGTAAGCCGGTAGAATCCGGGATCCGTTTTATGCTGGCTGGAGTTAATCTTGATATGGCCCATTTGCGTTTACCGGTAGAAGAGATACAGAGAGAGTTGGGTAAAAGAACAAAGATAAGATTAGCTAACCGGAATAGTCCAATGGAAGCAGTTTTTTCCCTGCATGCACCAGAAGGGGTTGAAATTAAAGCTGTCCAGAGTGCTCTCTCCAGAATTTTCGCCACACAAAGACATCCTGAAGCCGAAAGACCTGTGCGTTTCATTTATTTGGAACAGTTAAAAACTGCTTTTCATTCACGGATGCTTAGATATGAACAGTACTTACTTAATACTGTAGTAGAGCCTTATTTAACTGCTGAAGTATTCAGCCCGCCTGATCCTGCGGTGATAGTCTATTCTGCTATGGCCAATAGAAGAATTAGAACTCCCAATCAGGCCATGGGTGTATTCCGTCATCAATTAATATGGGGAGTAGATTTCCCCAAAGCTATGGCTGCAATGATGGTTTATAACCCATTATTAGTAGTGACAGCAGACACAACAGGTGTGACACCTAAGAATCTGGTTGAAAAAAATATTGGTGCGGATACACCAATTATCAATATTAAAGATTTAGATTCTTTAGGTAAAGCAGTGGATTTGGCAGAAGAATTAGTAAGATTTTGGAAGGAGACTCACTCAACCCGTCTTGTCTTATCTGCTAAAAGAACGTAAAATACACTAGAATGGGCGGTTAGCTCAGCGGTAGAGCGCTTATCTGATAAGTAAGAGGTGAATGGTTCGACACCATTACCGCCCACAACAGTCATTAATTAATATAAACCCCTGCTTAAGCCAAAGTACCTCCACTCTTGGATGAGGTCAGACAGAGGACAAACCTCATAAACTCGGGAAAAGTTGACTGGGGTTTGGGGTTTACATTACTATATAGTTATGGTGAAGTTGCGCAAGTTATTAGTGGTGTACATAGCTTTGGTAGTTACTTTACTGACGGCTCTTTTGCTTTATCAGGTGAGAGTGACAGCAGAAAATAGCCGGAAAGTTGTCTTAGCAACTGACAAAATAGAGAAGGAACTGGAAAAATTAGCCCAATATCAGGAGTCAGCCAAACTGCTTTTAAGCGAACTTGAAGAAATCAAAAAAGATTCTGCCTCTAAATCTCAGCAGGTTTTGGGCCAAACACAAGAGACTAGCCCCAGCCCTCAGGTCTCATTGGGGTTTATAACTATTAGTGATAGTAAGTGGCAGAATATTGATATTTACGAAGCTAAATCAGCTTCATCAAAGCCTATTGGTAAAGCAGAGTTTGGCAAAGCCTACAGGTATTTTAAAAAAGAAGATGTTTGGTATCAAATCATGATGCCTAAAACAGAAAAGACGGGTTGGGTAAGTAGCAGATTTTTCAAAGAGCTAAGTGATAATGCGCCGTAGGATATGTTGAAAAAAGCTCTATTTTACTACTGTTTGATTCTAACTATTTTTATCACCCTGGGTGCTGCTTCAGCAGTAATGGTGAATATGCTTTCGTTTTTACTGTTTCTGCCGGTCACCTTATATTTTGTTTTTACCAGTTTGAAATATCCTCAAAGCAGGTTGCTTGTAACAATACTTTTGTACTGTAGCTTTATTGTTACTGCCATCATGAGTTTGATAGGACTGATAGGGGCAAGAAACGTCTCTCAGCTAATTAGCGCGGCTATCTTTTTACCAATGACGGTTTATTTTATACTTCGGGTGATGCCAGGAAGACAGGTTTTGAGGGTACCTTTGGTAGTTTCGAAGCCTGAGCAGTTAACACAAAGGTCTCCCAAACTAGATGTAAACCGCAGACAATTTCTGAAAGCAGCCAGTTCAGCAGGTTTTGCTCTTTTCCTCTTTTCTATTTTTGCCAAAAGGGCGGAAGCAGCTTTCTTTGGCAGTGTACCTGGTCCGGGAACTGTGGCGATTAAAGATAGAAGCGGGACACAGATTGACCCGGCAATTAAAACTCCCACTGATGGCTATAAAATCAACCAGCTTGATGATTCTTCTCCCGCTTATTATGGTTTTGTTAATAAAGATGGTGATTGGTTCATAATGAAGGAAGATTCTGACACTGGGGATTACCGTTATTATAAGAAGAAAACCGGTGATAGTGATTTTTCAACAGAATGGCCTAATAGAGCTACCTTGAGTCCCTATGGTTACTTTGATGCAATATTTGGAGCTTCTTAAAGCAAACTTGAACCTTAAGATAAAAAAAATTATACTTTAAGAAAATGAAAAAGGAATATATTGTAATTTTTATGGCAGGACTTCTGATATTGGCATATGTTCTTGATGCTATTGTAAATCCTCTAATGATTAAACTAGCCACCCCTTACCACTTTTTTGACCCACAAATTATGGTGAAATATCCTTTTACATCTACCTCCATTATAATGAAGTCAATCGCACTTTTTATTATTCCTCTCTGGCTCCTTTCTTTTTTTAACTTAAACAAGCTTGTTAAGGGGGGAGCACTGTTTTTATTATCTGCTTTAACACAACTTTATACTTTACAAGCCGTAGCCACGGTTTCCAGAGTGATACCTTTAGAATGGTCTCTTTCTTTAACCCTGGCTGCCGTGATACTGCTTATTCCAACTGTGGCTTTTCTCCTGATGGGATTAGCTGGCCAAGCCCACCAAAGTCTTACCAAAGACCCCTATAATATTCCAGATGAATCCAAAGAGGAAGATGATATAATTTAAAATTTAAAAGTATTTTTATGCCGTCTAAATATGTAGTCAGAAACTTTACTGAAGACTCTTATTATCATGTGTTTAATAGAGGTGTTGAAAAAAGAAATATTTTTTTAGACAGTAAAGATTACCGTTTTTTTCAAACTTATCTATTCATTTATCTCCATCCTCTTGATCAGGTATTAAAAAAATATCCCGATCTTCCTCTGCGTCTGTATAGCAAGAATCTATCTGAAGAGGTGAAATTAACAGCATATTGCTTAATGCCCAATCACTTTCATCTGCTTTTGAAACAAAAAACAAAAAACGGTATTTCTAAATTAATGAAACAGATAGCTAATGCCTATACTCTTTATTTTAATCAGAAATACGAAAGAGAAGGAGGATTAATGCAAGGTCGCTATAAGGCTGTTCCGGTAATTAAGAGTAATTTACTTACTCATATAGTTAGGTATATCCACTTAAACCCTGTGGCATCAAATTTAACAAAAGCTTTAGACAGTTATCAGTGGTCAAGCTATTCTGATTATTTGGGAAAAGAAACTGATTTACCTTGTTCAAAGAGTGAAATTCTTTCTTGTTTTTCTTCTTTGGAGAGTTTTGAAAAGTTTCATCAGGATCAAATAGACTATTCAAGGGAGTTAGAAAAGCTTAAGCATCTAACTATTGATTGATCACTAAAGGAAATTTCAGGGGTTGAACCCCTAAATTATATTTAGTGCTTGAGGATTATCTGTAGACTGCCCGTCAAAAACTTTGGTATATTAGGAGAATATGCCCGGCACCATTACCACGGACCTTACCACTATTGACCCGGCTGATGCCACCACCAACTGGGCCACAGTAGGTACCTGGTCTACCGCTCCGGCGGCAGTTGACGACCCCCGTATCCAGGGCACTTTTTGCATCCAGGGCAGGAATACCAATACCTCCGGCTGGGCAGGGGCGGCTGCAGGGGGGCTGGACTTTACCACCACCCATGCCGGCAAACATGTCTTTTTATGGATGCAGAATACCTGCACCGCCTCAACCGACAGCATAGCTAACGGCGGGCAGGCGGTATTTGTCTGCTCCGATGCCAGCATGTCTTTAACAGGCACCAGCCCCAGTAACGGCCCCAACAACAGTAAACAGTGGTATGTTAACGGCAACAACGGCATTAAAACAGGCGGCTGGATCTGTTATGTGGTTGATCCTAACTCCACCCCGACCCTGGCTTTGGGGACACCAAACCTGGCTTCAATACAGCGGATTGGACTGCGCGTCAAAACCATTTCTACTATTGCCACCAATACCAGGAATATTATGTGGGATGCCTTAAGGTATGGCACAGGCTTAATTATCAACGACGGCACAGCCGGGTCACCGGTAGCTTTAGCCGATATCTTTTCCGCTGACAGCGCCCAGGCCAACGCCTGGGGGGTCTTAACCAACGTCTCGGATGTGTATTACCTGGCCGGGAAGCTAAATTTTGGCACCACCGGCCAATCCGCCCTAACTTATTTTAAAGACACAAACCAAACTGTGGTTTGCAAAAACTTCCCGGTGGCAACCACTTTTTATGAAATTAAGCTTTCGGGGGCTGCTTCTTTTAACACCACCGTCCAAATGGGAAATTATGCCGGGGGCTTAGCTTCCGACGGTTTGACCATTAAAGGGGCAGGAGATTTATCCGGCACCAACCATTCGGTCTGGACCCTAACTGCCGACGCTTCAAATACCGTCTTTACAGCTTATGCATGCTCGTTTTCCGAACTGAGAAGGGCCTCCTTAAACAGCTCCTCCGAACTGAGGTCCTGCACCTTAAGCAATTTTGGGGATGTCACCGCTAGTGGCGCCTTAATAGACGGCTGCACCTTTCAAAATGTTAAAACAGGTTCCCCTGTCTCCGGCGGGTCTGCCTTAGTGATCAACTCCCCGGCCGAGATAAACAGTAAGGTGACTAACTGTAAATTCATTAACTGCAACCGGGCTATCAAAATCACAGCTGCCGGCACCTACACCTTTGACAACCTGACTTTTTCCGGAAACAGTTATGATATTGAAAACTCCAGCTCCGGTTTGGTCACAATCCAAATCCAAAATGGCTCCAATCCAACTACATATATAAATACCGGCGGCGGGACAACTTCTTTTGAAGCTTCGGCTGTCTTGACTATTAATATTGTTGATGCGGAAGGGAATGCCGTTACCCAAAACTGCGAGGTCACCGTAGTTAAAGCATCGGACGAGACCGTCCTTTTTACGGAAGATAATGTGATTGACGGCACTACCAGCTATTCCTATTCTTCCGGCGCAGGCACCGTCACTTATATTAATATTTTGAATGTGGCAGGATACCAGCCAAAGACTGTTAACAATTACGCCCTGCTTTCCAGCAATGCCACCTTAACAGTCCAGCTGGATACAGACCCCTTCTATAGTAATCCATAAAAATTAAAGGTAAATTAGGGGTTGAACCCCTAATAAGTTGCCTCTTTACAAGATAAAAAATATTGTGTTATTTTGGTGATAAGGCCTAATAATGGATGCCAAAACTGCCATATCAAGCGGTTATATTTTTGATACTCTAACAAGAGCTTTTTTCTCCTCTTTTAAATTGACAGATTTAGGTAGAACTGAAAAATATGGCAAAATTAGTTGATCCGGATTCATTAACTCAAAATACGGAAGTTGTTATTAATACTGGAACAAAAACAGTTCAACTTCTTGTTGCCGGTAACCTTAATGATACAGCACCAGGTTCCACCTCCGGTGTAACACTTCAGGCTGTCTACTCATTCCTGAAAGAAGAGTGGAAAACAGACGCTACTCTAAATAAGTTCAAATTCCCCATTAAGATGTTTACGAAAACCGACGGCCAATTCCAGAATGGCTGGGATTGGGCGGATGCACAGACTAGACAGTTAGTAAGGGATGCAGGTTGGACGGAAATATCAGGTGATCAGTATGCGGGTATTATCTCCTTAGGCAGCTTTGATGCCACAGGTGACCAGGGATACTATTTACAAACATCGGGGTTTGCCGGAACAACATCAAACTTTGACAAAACAGGCAATGTTAACGAGGCAGTTGAAATCACCGGAGTTACCGGTTACCTGAAAGCCTTCCTCCGTATTCAGGGAAAACTTTACTCTGAATACAACTTGCTTTCCGAACAGGGCATTTCCGCTTTGGAACCGGTTCTTTACCGTTTGCCTTTGTCCAACTCCACTGACCTTAAGACAACAGATAGTGACGCCACTATTGATAGCGCAAATCCTCCCTATAACGGGATGAAGATCAATTACTTAAAAGGCAGCGGATTTACCACTTATGCTTCGGGCCAAGTGTATGAAGCCGGACGGGTGGTAAAAGACAGCACCAACCGCTGGTTTTTTACTCCGGCAGGGGGCACTTCGGCAGGCGGCGGCACTACTACAGCGTCCGATACCGGCATTACCGACTGGGAATCTTATAACGGTGAGGAGTCAATTAACGGGGTTTATTATGCTTTCAATCGGGTAATTACCTGTAATAACGCTACCGACCGCCAAGTTTATGACTGGGCTATGAGGCAGCTGCGTAAGACGACTGATATCAACGCCAATGATACGACGTCATTAAACCAAAGAGGCTTTGGTACTGTTAAAGGAAATATTGCTGTTCCACTGGTTGAATACGTTGGTGATACTTTAAAGCCCAAAGGGGGAGTACTTTTAAGAGGGTTCAGCTCTGCTTCTACCAATAACATTATCCACCGTGATATTACTGTCGGCGGCGGCGGATTAAATTCCGAGTTTGTGCCAATTACCTCCACCGAGCGCCCGTTCCCGACTGTCGCTTCCGGAACGCTGGAGTTCTCGCAAAACCTGGTTGATGAAACAGATTCAAATACCAAATACACCATGTATTTTACTACCAATCCAGCCGGGAATTTTGACACAGCCAACGCAGTCATTGTTGACAACAACTCCGGAGCAGACATTACCGGACAAATTACCGCTGCCAGTATTGCCTGGGATTTTGATTATACCAACAATGCCCAAGGCGGCCGTACTGCAAACAGTGACGCGGCAGTAACTGTGGTTGCCCAGGGATTGCCGGGCGCAGAATGGACCATCGCTACTGCCACTATCACTGCCACCTCCGGACAAACTATTACTGTGACTGCTAACGATGAGAGGAATTACTCCAACCCAACTTAATATGGAAAACTTAACCAGACGCAATATTAGATACATCTGTTTTAGGCTTCAAACCGAGGCTCAAGGTGGCGCTAAAGCAGACAAAGAAGCTGAAGGTATCATGCAGTATGTTTATAAGGTCAGAGAACATCTGGAGTCACAGGATGATTTTGGAGGATGGGATAAATTTGCTAAAACCTGGGATGTTGATGAAAAATCTCCTTTAGTGGCGGTGAGACGAACTTCCAGCATCCACAGCCAGTGGAATAAAGTTTTAAAAGACGAGGCTGAAGAACTGTCTGCTGCGGAAGGACCAAAAAAGTTTTTAGAAAATGAATTACAAACTAAAGTTGAAGAGAGGAGAAAAAAATCTAAATCAAGTTTTTGGGATAAGCTCAAATGAGCTTGCGATATGAATCTAAAATTAAAATAGCCTGATGCTTGAAAGACGGACAAGTTATGGCTCAAAAATTGTCTTACGATACTAATAATAAATTATTAATTCTCAATCCAGGGGTGACCGAAATTGATGTGGTGGCAGATATATATTCGGACGCCAAAGAAGATTGGTTAGCAGACCCGCTACTTAACAGGTTCAGATTTCCCCTACTGGCTATTGGCGGGCAGTCGATTGGAGGCGGGCAGAAGATTTCTCCTTATATCATATTAAGATATGGCTGGAGGATCAGGCCACATGAGGCTGACCATACTTTGACGGTGGTGGGAAATCTTATTACCGACGATGAATCCAGCCCTTTTGTGAGCGTCTTGGGAAACTACCAGGTCACTGTCAAATCTATCCTCTCCTCCAGCTCCCTCACCACCGGTGTGGCTATTACTAACTCCGATTTAGCCAATATTGCCGATTCTGTCTGGGAAGAGGTAATTGCCGGCCATATAGGAACTGCAGGATCTGCCGCCAAGATTCTTAAGGATATCAAAACCAGAGCTACCCTTGCTTCTTTGAAGTAGCTGATTTAGTATTGAGATAGAATGTTTAATTTAAGCTCCCCGGAGATTCTTATTATTGCCTTAGGGATTTTACTTATTTTTGGCAGTAAAAGGTTGAGAGAATTTGCCAGGGGGTTGGGGAAAACAAGTAAGGAGCTTAAGAAAGCCAAAAAGGAACTTGAAACTGCCATGGATGAAACAGAAGAGGGTATCAATAAAACTCTCAATTTTAAGGAGCCTAAACAGAAAACCTAAAAATGGATCAGGCATATATTAAGTATTCTCCCTTTTTTTCCGAACTCAGAAAAAGGCTGCTTTTTACCCTGGCCATCTTTTTAATCTGTGCAGTTTTAGGTTTTTTATATTATGAAAATATCGTACGTTTTGTGCTTAGGATATTTGACCTGCGGGGACTAAACATTGTTTTTACTTCTCCTTTCCAATTTTTGACTTTGGCAGTAAATTCTGCCTTGCTTTTGGGGGTGGTAGCCATTTTGCCACTTTTAGTAATCCAAATTCTAGGCTTTATTAAACCGGCCCTCAAACCGGCTGAGTACAAAGCTATTCTAACTCTTTTACCAATTGGTTTAATGCTTTTTGTGGTTGGTTTTAGCTTTGGAATCTTGATAATGAAATATGTGATGGTTGTCTTTTATCAAAAATCAGTTGAACTTAATATTGGTAATTTTATAGATGTCAGCCTGCTGCTTTCACAAATATTAACAACAGCTACTTTGATGGGGATAGCTTTCCAGTTTCCGGTCATTCTTACTGTCTTGATGAGATTTAAAATCATTAAGTACCAGATTTTTGCTAAACAACGCTTTTTTGTTTACGGTTTATCGCTTATTTTCGCAGCTTTGCTACCACCCACAGATCTTCTGTCACTCGTGCTTTTATTTTTGCCACTTGCACTTCTTTTTGAAGTAACCTTATTATTAAATAAATACATTTTAAAGTCTCATTTGTTATGATGTCTTAAAGAGAGGAGGTAAAACTTGTGTTTAAAGATATTGGCCTGACTGAAATATTACTAATTACTGCAGTAATACTGTTAATTTTTGGTGGCAAGAAGCTGCCTGAGTTTGCCAGAGGTCTGGGAGAAGCTATCAGAGAGCTTAGGAAATCATTTAACAAAGATAACAAGGGTAGAGAATAAACGGAATAAATGCGTTATTCTATCTCATTGATTGCTGCCTTTTTACCCTTTATACTTTGGCCGGTTGAGATTTTACTGCCTTATCCGTATTTAGTTGAGGAAGTAGCCAAGGCTTTTTTTGTGCTTTTTACTGTAAACAACATAGCTTCATCGCAAGTAGAACCACCCCCAAGGGCCGTATACATTAAAAGCATTCTGGTTAGCGCTTTCACCTTTTCGCTGTCTGAGACAGTTCTATATATTTTAAATATTTCTCTAAACGGAGACCTTTTCACTCTCATTACCAGATTAATTTTAACTACCACTCTTCATAGTTTGACAATGATAATAATGTTACTTTCGGTTCTAAGATCAAAATGGTTAATTGTTGCAGGAGTGGGTTTGGCAGCCCTGATTCACCATCTCTACAACTTGGCAATTAAAGGTATTTCCTGACTTAGGATAGCTTGATTAAGCTAGGTTCAAATTGATCATTTTCGGGACACTAAATCTTAGAATTGTCATTGCGAACCCGCCTTATTGGGCGGGTGTGGCAATCTTCCACTATAATGGTTTACATGCCTTCCAAATATTATTATGTCTACATTTTAAGCAACTTCAGGAGAACTACTCTCTATACTGGAATAACCAGTAATTTAGTAAAAAGAGTGTACGAGCATAAGAATAATTTAGCAGATGGTTTTAGTAAGAAATATTCCCTTCATGACCTCTTGTATTATGAAATATTTGAAGATCCTTCCTCAGCCATAGAAAGAGAGAAACAAATTAAAACCTGGTCAAGAAAAAAGAAGGATGAGCTAATTGTTAAATTTAATCCTGAACTTAAAGATTTATATAAAGAGATTATTTAATCCTGCCTTGGAAGATTCCTCGGTCGAAGACTCCCTCGGAATGACACCTGGTTGGGACACTAAATGTCCTAAGTCAGGTGGGTTTGGCAGCCCTGATTCACCATCTCTACAACTTGGCAATTAAAGTTATTTGATATATCGGTCGGAAACCCAGCCTAAGGTGCCATCTCCCAGGACTATTTGAGTCCAGTCTGATTGTCTTTGGATCATAGGATACTCCTCACCGGGGCTTACCATAGACAACTCCTGGCCTCCGGGAAATTTTCTGACCCGCAAAAAGCCTGTGGGGGTATCTGTAACCGTGATTGATTTTTGGCTGTTTATAATATCCTGCAACTGCTCCTTACTCCTGACTTCTGCTAAATTTTACTTGTAAAAAATGGGTTTCTTGTTGGAACAAT
>CAZKAW010000027.1:0-11169 GCA_964551255.1 uncultured Gammaproteobacteria bacterium | reverse complement strand
ACTAAATCCTAGCGCTTTTGCTACCTTTTGGGCTTGTGCTTTCACTTTTGGGTCTGTTTTTATGTATATTGCCGCAGTATTCATACAATCAATAGTATATACAAGGTATATACCTTTGTCAACTACAATTATGTAAACTAGTTGTGGTCAAGTTTTTAAAAAGTTGTTTGCCTTGAGTTTGTCGCTATTCCAAACTCCCTTACCAGCCTCTGTTGTGCTGCTTCAAACATAGGTTGCCTGATTCGATCTTGGTAAGTAAGAAAGGCTCTCAGTGAAACTTCACCCACAGGAGTTAATAAAATTGATCCCTTAGCGATCCGCTTTACCACTAAAGCTCTCTCCAGTTCAGTAACATAATTTGAGGCAGTTGACCTTGGAAATCCCCTTTCATCATCGGGTTCTTTAAAAATTGTCCCAAGTTCAGAAACGGATAAACTATGATTATTTTTATCCGATAAAACTGTCAGTATTCTCATTTTATGAGGATGACTTTGAACCTCCATAACCCTAAGAAGGGCGGGTGCAGGACGATAAGATGTCGGTGTCATGAGTTTACTTTTCAGTTCTTCCTCCCAACCTTCAACACCTAATTGTCCACTGGCTACCTCCATGACAGCCTCTACCAAAGTAGGAATAACTTTTCCTGTGTACTCCTGATACGCTTCGACTGATTCCCTCCCAAGAGGAGACAACCTGTATTCTAGAGCATTTTTTACTACCAGATCCTTGTTTATGAGTTCCAATGATAGATGAGATATCGTTGAACCGGGAGTACGAGTATTTCGTAGATCTCCTACCTTTTCACAGAGTTGAGGAAATCTTAAAGCTTCCGCTGGGAATAAAGATAATAGAATAGACAACCTCTCAGGGTTGCTTTGAATCCTCATGAGGTCTTGTACGGCTTTTGAAATGTCAACTATTTCTGGCATGAGAGACAAGAATATCATACTATGGGTCCGAAGTCAAATTTAACTCTTTTCCCTAAACTGATCATAACTGGTTAAAACCGGGGTATGATCTGAAACTTCATATTCTTGTTTAACTAAAATCTTTTTATTGTCACTAACATCCTCATACAAAGTTACCCCCGGACCTACCAGAGAATTTTTACCCACCTTTACCCCCGGCATTGTTGAAGCATTTACCCCCACTCTTGATCCTTTTCCGGCAATAAGCCCCAGCTTATGCCTGTCTGAATCAACCAGGTCCACCTGCCCTGAGCTTGTCGAAGGGTCCCCAACTTTTACTCTGATGGTGTGATCATCTAAGCGTAAATTAGCTAAAACTGCCCCTGATCCCATACCAAAATCTCCTTCTATTACACTATCTCCCACATAATTAGTATGAAACCATGAGTTATCTCCAATGTAACTTCTGGTGATATCGCAGTTAAAACCAGTTACACAGCTTTCTTCCAGATCAGATTCTCTAACCATAGAATTATTTCCCACAATGCAATTTTTGCC
The DNA here is from genome assembly GCA_964551255.1 of uncultured Gammaproteobacteria bacterium. GTDB lineage: Bacteria > Patescibacteriota > Microgenomatia > Daviesbacterales > UBA10151 > CAZKAW01. The sequence goes on along the minus strand of CAZKAW010000027.1, from coordinate 9,703 downwards.
AATGTAACATGGCCCTTTAATTACAGCTCCTTCAAACACTTTTGCCCCTTCTTCTATTACCACTTTTCCGGAAATAATGGCCTTTTCAGAGACATTTGACCTAGGGGAAATATTGTGTTCAATACCGCCTAAAAAGTGAGCTGTTATATCTAAAATCTGCCACGGATATTTTAAAGGAACCCAAACACCATTGTATTCCAAAAGCTTCACCTCAACCTCACCGCTCATCATCTGATTTAAAGCTACCTCATACACATCATCTTTATCTGAGGTAGTTTTTTGAAGATATTCCAAAAGTTTCTTCCCGTCTTTAAAATAGTCAACTACCAGCTTAACTAGATCAGATGGCTCGTTTCCCTCCCCTGGTTTCTCCACTATCCCCCTTACCCTCTCGCCTTCAACCCTTAAATATCCACCGGGAAAATATTTTTTAACTTTTACCCCCACAAAAGCTGCCTCAGCTTCTTTACTTACCTCCATTAATCCTGAAAAAGCCTGAGCCTCCACTATATCTTCCGCATTTACCACCAAAATCTCTCCCTCTATTAAATCTTTGGCTGATAAAAGAGCATCTGCCATGCCGGAAGGTTTGGTTTGAAGGACAATTGTACCTTTGATGCTTAGATCGGCCATAATTTGACTGATTTTATCCCTGCTTTGAGGGTTGGAAACTATAATTACTTCATCTGGTTGCAGTTGGATAAGCTTTTTCAGGTTATGATATAAAAGGGGCTTTCCCAAAAAGGGAATTAAACACTTGTCAGTAGCAATCGGCCACATCCTTTTACCCTCACCGCCAGCTAAAACTATTAACTTCATAATTTAACTATACACCTTCGGTAGCAGGGGCGGGGATCGAACCCACGACCTTGGCGTTATGAGTGCCACGCTCTAACCAACTGAGCTACCCTGCCGCAGTTGAATTTTATCATAAGCTCCCTCCTCCTGCTTGACTTGGGCAAAGTTTCTGGTCTACTCTTAAACTTAGCATATGTTTTTGGATGATAAGTTACTGGAAAAAGTGGCCGGGGCTCCAGCTGATCTTTTAGATAAAACAATTGATACCTCTAAATACTTAAGTCGGACTATAGTTACTAGAAAACAGTTAGGTCACGCCAAAGCTTATTGGAAGTCTTTGGGCCCGGGGCTGACCACAGGAGCTGCAGATGATGACCCTTCCGGCATTACTACCTATTCTCAAGCAGGAGCGGCCTATGGGTTCAACCTGCTTTGGACTGCCCTGGTTACTTTTCCCCTGATGGCGGTTATTCAGGAAATGTGTGCTAGGATTGGGCTCGTGACAGGCAGAGGTTTGGCTGCCAATATCAGGGCTTATTACTCCAGAAAAGTTCTGCTTTTTGCCACCTTTTTGCTGTTTTTTGCCAATTCCATAAATATTGGGGCAGATTTGGGAGCCATGGCCAAAGCCACTCAACTTTTAAACCCCAATTTTAACTTTACTACCCTGATATTAGGCTATACCATCCTTTCTTTAGCTTTGCAGATTTTTACCACTTATGAAAAGTATGCCAAATACTTAAAATGGCTGGCTTTGGTGCTTTTATCTTACGTTTTTTCTGCTGTCAGTGTTAATTTAAACTGGAATGAACTTTTACAAAAAGCTGTTATCCCTACTATAACTTTTTCCAAAGATCAAATTTTTATTATCACGGCTATTTTGGGAACCACCATCTCGCCTTATTTATTTTTCTGGCAAACCTCTCAGGAGGTAGAAGAACAGATTTTAGGGGGGAAAACTACTTTAAAACTTAGGCAGGTGGAAACTACCCCCAAGGAGGTTAAAAATATGAGAATGGATGTCTGGTCAGGGATGTTTTTATCCAATGTGGTGATGTTTTTTATCATTGCAGCCTGTGCTGCCACTCTTTTTACAGGCGGCATTACCAATATTACTTCTGCTGCCGAGGCAGCTGAAGCCTTAAGGCCAATTGCCGGCGAGCAGGCTTATCTGCTTTTTGCAATCGGGATTATTGGCACCGGGCTTTTGGCTGTGCCTATTTTAGCAGGATCAGCCTCCTATGCCCTCTCGGAAAGCTTTGGCTGGAAATTTGGGCTGTATAGAAAGCTTAAAGAAGCTAATGCTTTTTATGGAGTAATTATTCTTTCAACCGCAATTGGACTGGCCATAAATTTTTTGGGTTTTGATCCTATTAAGGCTTTAATTTATTCTGCTATTTTAAACGGGTTAATTTCTCCGGTGATTTTAGTTTTAATAGTTTTATTAAGCAGTAATCAAAAAATTATGGGCAGGTGGGTAAATGGTAGGGTAACTGTACTTTTGGGCTGGTTTGTTACCATCATCATGATCCTGGCAGGCATCTCCACTATCATTTCCCTTTTATAGAAGCCATGAACCCGAACGAAGCGAGTGGTTCGTGGTTGCGGGGGCGGGAGTCGAACCCGCTGCCTGGAGATTATGAGCCTCCTGTGCAGCCGTTACACTTCCCCGCGATATTTGAAAGAGCATTGTTTATTGTAGCTTGCTTCATCTCTTGTGTCAATCTAAAATAAGCCTTAATATAGCCAAGTAATGAAATACATTTCATTGAAAGATATCGAGGAAGTTGGGGTGTCTCATAATCCAAAGATTAAAAAGAAAGTTCTTATTGCCAATGGACAGATTCCTCATTTAACACAATTTTCTAGAGCAAAACTTACGCTTGGGCAAATAGCAGACGCACATATCCATCCTGACATGTATGAAATATTTAATGTAGAAAGTGGTGAAGGTGTAATTATAATTAACAACAAAAGATACGAATTGACTGTAGGAGTGTGTGTAGTAGTTGAACCCGGGGAAAAACACGGAGTTACTAACACCGGTAAAGAAGATCTCCTAATGACAATGGTGGGAATAAAAGCTTAGTAATATTTAAGTCCTTGAAAAGTCCTTAAATTGGTGATATAATAGCTTCATGATTACTCAACAAGCTCAAATCAAATTAAACTTACCTCTAGCTTTAAAGGATTTCCTGGAAAGCAAGGCCCAAAAGTTCGGCATGCCTATTGCAGCTTATGTAAAACATTTAATCATTAAGGATGTTGAAGATATGGATTACCCTACTTTTGAACTCTCTGATAAATCTGAAAAGGCTCTAAAAAAGGCTTTGGCGGAGAAAGATAAAGCTATAACAATTAATAATAAAGAGGGGTTAGATAAATTCTTTAAAAATCTGTGAAATCTCTCAAATTTAGTACTGATGTAGATAAGAAACTAAAAGAAATTCAACTTAAAGATACCAGTTTATACAATAGAATTCAGAAACAGTTATATTTGTTTATAAATAACCCTCGTCATAAATCACTCCGTCTCCATAAAATTAAAAGACGTGATAATTTAAATATTTGGAGTATTTCTATTGATAAAGGATACAGAATGCTATATGAGGAAAATGAAACTATTTATTTCTTTGATATTGACACTCATGATGAAGTCTACAGGAAAAGATAGGTTCACATAAATGGATTTTGCGTTTCAGCTTATTTTAGTCATTTTACTGGTTTTTCTAAACGGCTTTTTTGTGGCTGCCGAGTTTGCTTTAGTAGGAGTTCGAAAAACCCGGATTGATGAGCTGGTTAATAAAGGCAACGCGGCCGCCAAGTTAGTCCAAAAGGCTTTGGATAATCTGGACAGCTATATTTCGGCCACCCAACTTGGGATAACCGTGGCTTCTTTGAGCCTGGGGTGGGTCGGAGAACCGGCTGTTGCTTCTTTTTTACAACCTTCTTTGCAAAACTTCCTCCCCGAGAAGGCTGCATTTATTACGGCCCATTCTCTATCAGTTGCTCTGGCCTTTTCATTCATCACTTTCTTACATATAGTTTTGGGGGAACTGGCCCCAAAAACTGTTGCCTTACAAAGGGCAGAATCCACTTCCCTATTTATCATTATTCCGTTAACTGCTTTTGCCACTCTTTTTAAACCTTTTATTTGGATTTTAAACGGGGCCGGGAATCTGGTAATTAAGACAATCGGCTTAAAACCCCCGAGTGGCCGTGAACTTGTTCACTCAGAGGAAGAGATAAAAATGATACTAAGCCAAAGTGAAGAAAAAGGGGTAATTCCCAAAGACGAAGCAGAGATGGCCATAAAAGCATTTAGGTTGGGAGATATACCTGTAAAACAAATCATGGTTCATCCCTCAAAAATTATAGCTTTTGATTTGGAAACAACTCTTAAAGAAGCTGTCAAAATTATCAGCAGACATCCTCACAGCCGCTTCCCTATTTTTAAACTTTCAATAAATAATGCATTAGGGTTTGTCCATGTAAAAGATATCTACCGGGAGGCTTTAAAATTAACAGAAGATAAAAAATTCTCAGAGCTTAAAATAGTCAGACAGATTATTAAAATCTCTGAAAGTAAAAAAGTTGATGAAGTTTTACTTGAGATGAGAAGAAAAAGTATCCATATGGCAATTGTCCAGAGTAAAAACGGTAAAACAGCCGGACTCGTGACAATGGAGGATATAATCGAGAGTCTGGTTGGAAAGATTCAAGATGAATTCGAAAATCGACAACCGTCTTAAATAAACTTATTCGATTAAATAAAGCAACTCATAATGCATAGTTGTCCTGGTATCAGGAGTTGCCTCAGGCTGATCCAGAGTCGGGGTAGACCGGGATTTGTGCAGTTTCCAGCTCTACCGGTATTGCCAATTTTGACGCCCTCTACTCCCGGGTAAACCCCCAACAAGCCATTCCAGTTATTTAAAAAAACCTTAAATCTTTCTATAACGGGAGCTTCTACCCATGCCTATTCTTTCGATTTTCTTTAGATCAAGTAGTTTTGAGAGTGTTTGGCGAACTGTTGCGTAAGCGACTTTAGTTTCCTTAGCTGTTTCCTTAGGTGTAGCTTCATCCACGCTTTGTAAGTATTGCCATACAGCTATTTGTCTATTAGATAAAATATCCTCTATAAATTCTTGGGACATTAAACTAATAGCTTCTTTGGATTGAACTAAAATTAAACTTAAAAAGAACTCAAGCCAAGGAGCAATATCCCCAGAACCCTTTTTAAAGGTTTTCTGGCTTTTTCGGAGAGCTAAATAATACTGTGGTTTTTGGTCCTCAATTAACTTCTCATGGGAAACATAAGGCATATAAAGATAGCCTGCTTGCAAAAGCAATAAATTAGTTAAAATCCTAGACAAGCGTCCGTTTCCATCTTTAAAAGGGTGAATATTTAGATATTCCACTAAAAAATTACCAACAATAATTAGAGGATGAGACAATTTAGCCTCCAAAGCATATTTAGTCCACTCAACCAACTCCTGCATCTGTTTTGGAGTTAAGTAAGCCGGAGTAGTATCAAAAATGACTCCAACTCTTCGGCCCTTTTCATCAACCATTTCAACCTTATTATCAGTGGCTTTATATTTGCCCCTGTGATCCTGGTCTTTTTCGACATACTTTAGAAGCTCTTGGTGTAGGTGCTTAATGGTATTCTCACTAAACCTAATATGATCCCACGAATCAAAAATGATTTGGAGTAGTTCAAAGTAACCCTGAACTTCCTGTTTATCCCTGTCTGTAAATTTTTGCATAGCTAAACCTTTCATTAGATCATCTACATCTTCATCTGATAATCTTACCCCTTCAATCCTTGTTGAAGCTCCAGTTGATGTAATTAGAACTGCTCTTTTTAGTCTGCCCAACAGTTGGGGATTTAAGTTAGCTCCACCGGTCCAAGCACCCTTTAACTCATCAATCTGAGCTATTTTAAGAAATATTTCAGGAGGTATATTGGCTAATCTCTTATCGAATTTAGTGTTTTTTACCATAATGTTAAGTGTTAATTTAACTATAGCAGATTATAACGGATTATAACGGATTTCGCAAGTTTTTTAAATCTTTTTCTTAAGTCTGAGGTAGAGTCTACATAAATCCAATTTGTCTTTAGGCTTTGGAGCACATAAACATAATAGAAGTTCACTCCTATATTTTATCCCAAAGGGGTGGGATGCTGTTAGAACCTATTTAATTCTTCTAAAATAATCCTCTGCATTATCAACAGAATGAAATCCAAGAATTCTTTCCGTTTCTTCTAAATCAAATACTCTACGGTCATTCCTACTAACTGCATATGCAAGCATAAAGAGTCTGTCTACCTTTAAAGCTCTTCTAAAAGCCTCTAAGCAATCCCTCTTACTTAAAAACATAGCTCTTATATAGTCTTCTGAAATAGTCCCAACAAATGTTGTTGGATCATCTGCAGGAAAAGTTGCTCCAATACGAAGGCCCACAAATTCTAAGCCATGCTGCTCGCTGTACAACTTTCCTAAGTTTTCACCATACAACTTTGATATTGCATAAAGCGAATCCGGGTTAGGTGGATCAGAAAGCTTCATCAACACCTTTTTATCAGGATCCAAGGTTTCCGGGGTGTCAAGCATGGTATTGCCATTTTGGACATGGTTAGTTGAAGCGAAAACTACCCGCCTAACTCCTGCTCTTCTACATTCTTCAAATACATTATAAGTAGCACGGATATTATTTCTATCTAAGCTTTCCCAAGAAGCGAACGGACTGGGATCTGCTGCTAAATGAATTACTGCATCCAAACCATCAAATACACCTACAACTTTCTCTGCTTCTGATAAATCTACAACTGTAGAAGGAAAGGGTGCCGGTTCTAAAGTAAATGCTCTTACATGGTACTCATAGAGTAACCCTTCTCTTAATACAGAGCCAATATGACCAGCAGCTCCGGTAATACCAATATGCTCAAATTGTTTTCCTGATTCAGCTTGCGATATAGACATAACTATAAAATATTATACTGGCGTGAGGAGGAGAAGTCAACTATAGGACAACTGTGTTGCGGGGGGAGAGTTGAACTCCCTGCCTGGAGATTATGCACCTTCTCCGATTACATTGTAGCATATAATGATTTAAATGTGGCGGGTTTATATTCTTCTTTGTGAAGATGGAAGTCTTTATACCGGGGCTTCCAATAATTTAAAAAAAGATTTTTAGAGCACAAAACAGGCAAAGGCGGCAGGTATACCAGATCCCATAAAGTAAATAAATTAATTTATTCAGAAGATTTTGATACCCAATCAGAAGCACTTAAAAGAGAAGGACAAATAAAAAGTTTAACTAAAGAAAATAAAATTAAGCTTGCAGGGGAGAAGCACGGATGAGATTCATACAAAGATGACCTTTCCTAAACTTTTAACAGCTTTTATCTTAATTAAATTTGACAAAATGTTAGTAAGAGAACTCTCCTCTTCTTTATAAACTTGCAAGGAAACCCTTTTCTCATATACTCCATTTGGCCGCGGAAGTGTATAAACTTCTTTCCCAAAAATTTTACCAATAATTTTTGTTACTTTCATAGTTACTCTGTGGGAGCAGTAACAAGAATTATCAGATAATAAATTAAACTTCTGATGGCGTTTATCATAAAGATCTTTCTTATGCTCTTTGTAAGATTAGTGTTTGAACATTAAAACTCAAACAAAAAGAGGTAAGAATTAAGTAAAAAAATCAGATGAAGGGTAGGCCCGGGAAGTATCAGGAAATAAAATTTAAGCCTAGATATGTCTAGTCGCTTCCCCGAAATACTTCTCGGTAACAACCTTTAAGGTCACTTCCTACCCTCAAACCTGATCCGTCTGTATGACGCAACCGTAAGTTTACTTTTGCAAAATTATAAATCAACAAAAATAGGGTAAGAAACGGGCAAGACTAAGTAATGTATTTATTTGTAAGAAATCAGTAATAAACACCCATTTTGTATTGAGTTAGGAAAGTTTCCTTGTTATAATTTCCCCGAATTGTGTAAGAACCATGGTAAGCAAAATACTTATTGTTGAAGACGACATCGGCCTGCAAAAATATTTAAAAGAACTGCTTTTGGATAATGAATTTTCCGCCCAGGCAGTAAGTGATGGTATTGCTGCTTTAAACACGATTGTCAAACTTCCTCCGGATCTGGTGATTTTAGACTTAGGTTTGCCAAATATGACAGGCGAGGCAGTCTGTATGGAGATTAGAAAAAAATATCCCCAACTGCCGGTTATTATCTTAACTGCCAAAGACAGTATCTCTGATATGGTTCAGGGATTAAACTTGGGGGCGGATGATTATATGACCAAACCCTTTGTGGCAGATGAGCTGTTGGCCAGAATTAAAGCCAGGCTTCGCAGCCAAAACAATCGGGACCAAAAACTGAAAGTGGCTGATTTGGAACTTAACAGCCAGACTTTGGAGATTAAAAGAGGAGGCAGACCAATTCAACTTACACCCCAAGAGTTTAAACTGCTGGAATATTTAATGCATAATAAAGGCAGAATCTTAACCCGGGATATGATTTTAAACAGAGTCTGGTTATATTCTCAGGATATTGAAACCAGAGTGGTGGATGTGTATATGGGATATTTGAGAAAGAAAATTGATGGTGAGACCCCAAAAAAGCTCCTCCGCTCCGTCAGAGGATTTGGGTATATGATTAAGGAGTAGGTAAATTTCTTTGTCTTCTACTTATTGCCTCTTTTAATGTTAACAAGGCTCTTTTCTCCCTGATACGAGAAATCAGCGCACCGACATCAGGTATATTTAACTCGGATATGGCAGGATTGTTATATCCTAAAAAAACACGATCAAGGGGCATCCTGGCTGTGGAAAGTATATGCTCCATAACTGTGCCGTAACTCCAGTAATTATAAGAGAGTAATAATTCTTCTGTTCCCATGATCGCACGTAGCTCTTCCGGGGTTGCGAAAATAAAATGATGAAAATTTGGTTGTTCAATTAATCCTTGAGATCTGAGATGATCCCTTAACTTATTTACTGCTTGCTCCATAACCAGAATCTGTCCTAAATTAGCTCCTCCTCCTAAAGCTTTGTATTCTTCTCTCCTAAGAGGACGGTCTTCCCTTATCTTTCCGTAAATATATGCTATGTGCCCGGCTTCTCCTAAATCCCTCGTTTGGGAAAGCTCATCCCGAAAATAAACCAGAATATGTCGGAGTAGGGGTCCTCCCAAAAAACCCGCTATACTGAGTTCGTACTCTAACCCCTCTAACAGGCCTTGTTTAAGAAGTAAATCCCTCAGAAATCTGCCTCCCAATTCCCTACCCAACCAGTGTTCTTCACCCAATCCTTCATGAGACACCAAAGCATTAGCTACACCCGGCACCTCCACTATGACAGACTCCCTTCGCAGTAAATGTTCCCTTGTAGCTGCTCCCAGTTCTTCACCTGAAGCTTTTAACTCCTCCTGCTTAAACGGTTGGTCCAAGGGGGTGGTCACTTTTCCAGCCAGTTTAGCTCGTTTCCTACCATCTTGCTCCCAGTTAACTTCCGTTATGTCTTGTTGTAAGTAGGGATTCAAAAATCGCCCTATTTTTTTTGTGTACATGGTTTTACCGGAACCGGGTAGACCGATTACCGCTAAAACTGTAGGTTCTGATGGAACTTGGCTAGGCTGCGCCTTCAAACGGTCAGCCAGACTTATCACAAATTGTGCCAGAGTCCGATAAGGATATTCGATATTCGCCGGGCCGTAGTGGGGTAAATACGGAATACTCCTAACCTCCGCCATCTCCCGAGTTAAGCGTATGATTGCTTCACTACTCATAGCTTTATTCTGGGTAATATCACTATAACTGTGGTTCCCCGATTTAATTTGGATTTGACCTTAAGTGATCCGCGATGGCGTTTGATCACATCATTT
>CAZKAW010000026.1:0-11660 GCA_964551255.1 uncultured Gammaproteobacteria bacterium | reverse complement strand
ATATCTTTTTTCTCTTCTTCAGAAGCTTTGAAGAAATCTTCTTTGGTAAAGCCAAACATGGCACCTACCCAGGCAGAAGGAACAGTTTCCAGGGAGTTGTTTAAATCCAGCACATTGGTGTTGTAAAACTGCCTGGAGGCTGCCACTTTGGTTTCCGTATCGGAAATCTCATCCTGAAGCTGTTTGAAATTTTCAGAAGCCCTAAGCTGGGGGTAGGCCTCTGCCACAGCAAACAGGTTCTTTAGCATCCCGCTTAAAAGATCATTGGCTGCAGCCTTCTCATGCGGGGTCCCAGCCCCAACCATGGCTGCCCTGGCTTTGGTAACATTTTCCAAAAGCTCTTTCTCATGTTTGGCATATCCTTTAACAGCTTCAACCAGATTGGGGATTAAAGAAGCCCGTCTTTTTAGCTGGACATCAATCTGTGACCAGGCCTCCCTGACTCTGTTCCTTAGAGTCACCAGGGAGTTATAGGTAAAAAGCACCCAAAAAAGCAGTATTCCAACTATTCCACCAATTATCAATATAGGATCCATTACTTTGTAATCTTAAACCATTCTGCAAACTTTGTCCAGTCCCAGGTATTTACCACATCTTTTTTGGTAACCCATCCCCTTCTTGCCACCGACACCCCATATAACATATTATCCATCTGCAAAAAAGCATGGGCATCTGTGTCTATAATAAACTTCACCCCGTATTTTAAAGCAACTCTTACCAGATCATCCCTTAAATCCAGCCTGTTTGGGTAACCATTAATCTCCAAAAGTTTATTGTTCTTAGCACAAAACCTAAAAATTGCTTCCCAGTCAGCCTCTGAAGACTCCCTTTCATTAAGAAGCCTGTTGGTAGGATGGGAAATACCATCTATATGAGGATTTGCCAAAGCCGACATCAATCTTTTGGTAATAATTTCTTTGGATCCGCGGTGCCCGGAGTGAATTCCGGCTATCACATAATCTAAAGTAGCCAAAGCCTCATCCGGTACGCTCAAACTGCCATCAGGAAGTATGTCTATTTCGAGACCATTTAGTACTCGAATACTTTTTGTACCCTGTTTTAAGGATTGAATAACTTTTGTCCTCTTTTCTATTGCTTTGAACATAGCTTCTTTATTAACAGACCCATGTCCAGGAGGATGATCAGAAATTCCAATATATTCATATCCCAGCTTTTTAGCCTTGGCTATCATCTCCTCAATCGGGTCTGCTCCGGGCCCATGTGAAGGGTGTTCAAACGGATAATTAGAGTGGGTATGCAGATCACCCTTAATATCCTGTAATGTAACCAGGTCAGGCAGATTATGTTTCAGCGCAGCTTCTATTTCACCGGTATCCTCTCTTATCTCCGGGGGTGGAGTATTCATCCCCAGTAATTTGTAAAACTCATCCTCTGTCCTGGCCTTAGTCCGTTCCGAAAGGGAGAACCCCATTTTATTTCCTAACTCTCTTAACTTAATATTGTGGGCCTTTGAGCCTGTAAAATGCTGTAGCAGAGCACCATATGACTGCGGCTTTCCCACTAATAAATCCAGCTGTAAACCGCTTTGAAGAACTACTGTAGCCTTGCTTTCACCCTGATCCACCACCCTGGCTACTCCAGGCATCTTGGTGAAATATTCCACTACTTTTGCCGGATGATCAGATGAAGCAGAAAAATCCAAATCCCCGACTGTGGCCACCATTCTTCGCAGTGAGCCCAAAGGGTGGACATCTTTTACATCGGGGCTTTTTTTGAGGTAGTCCACCACTCTTTTGGCCTGCTGGGAAGCGTAAGGCAGCAGTATTCTACCAGATCTGCTGGCAATCTCCATTAGGCCCAACATAACGGTTTGGGCTACTTTGGCTGAAAAACTTTTTTCCACCAGTTCACCGGACTTAATCTTCCTTTTCAAATCATCCAGGCTGCTAACATCTAATTTGGCAAGCTTAGTGGCTGTTTGTGGGCCTATTCCGGGAATATCCAAAAGGTCAAATACTACTTCCGGAATATTTTTCATGACAGATTCAAAATGTTTTACTTTTCCTGTTTTAAAAAGTTCATCCAGATAACTTCTCAGACTTTCTCCTAAGCCCGGGATTTCATCCAGCCTGCCTTCTTCCCAAAGGTCTTTTATCTCAGAAGTGGAATGCTCAATCGAATCTGCGGCATTTTCATAAGCCCTGATTTGAAAGATATTACCAAATTTTTTAATCTGGTACGCAGCCGCCACAGACCTTAAAAGTTTGGCTATTTGAGCATTTGAGGTTTGCATAGGGTTAATATATCACATATAATACACCTACCCATCCGGGACCGTAGTGAACCGGTCATCACGTCTCCCTGTCACGGAGAAGATAGCGGGTTCGATTCCCGTCGGTCCCGCCTTCGTCTCGCTGAAGCTCGACTACGGCGGGTAAACCCGCAGTAAGTCGAGCGAAAGCGGATTTTTCTAGTATAATAAATTTACATGTACTATGTCTATTTTCTCCTTTGTAGAAATGGCAAAATATATACAGGATCTACAAGTAATTTGAAAGAAAGATTACAGAGACATAATAAAGGAGAAGTCTTTTCTACTAAGAGTTTATTACCAGTTAAATTAGTAGGCTATTTAGCTCTTCAAAGCAAATATTCTGCTTTTGAGCTAGAAAAATACTTTAAATCGGGGTCAGGTAGAGCCTTTATTAAAAAACATAAATTAGTAGATCTATAAATTTTGAAGCTAAAAGTATTCTAGTCACCTCAGGCGCTTCTGTTAAATGCCATTTATAAAAGGTGGTTGTAAAATCGGTAATCCATGCCTGGCTCTAAATCTCCTAATCGCTTCTAAATACCCTCTTAATTCATTTCTTCTTTTGTTCCATTCTGCAGGCGAATCGTATAATCTTGTCTTCCACACTTCAAATCCTTCCTCCTGAATTTCTACTTGATATCTATCAGGATCCTCCCACTCTAATCCCTCTAAACTAACATATCTAAAAGGTAAACCAGCAAGCACAATATCCGCAGGCATTTCAACTAAGCATTCCCAGTTTCTCAAAGGAGTTTTTTCTTTTAGCAAGTCCACACTTGGCCTATCTGCTGCAAATACCCCAGGAGCAATATCAATTTCTGGTAAACCCATTAATTCTGCAATTAGTTTATTGGCTCTAGCTTCATTTACTGTCCAGGAAGGCGGACAAGTACTAAAAGCTCTTTCAGTTCTGCCAAATAATATAAAGCCACTCGGTGAAAGGCGAGAGACTGCCTCTAATTCTTCTGGGAAGAATCTTTGCATATGTAACAACTTATCTAAAGCAATTGAAAAGGCAGGTAAAACCGAGGCTTTTAATAAACCTAATTGTGTTTCGTGAGGATTTGTGCTTCCTGGTATAACTTTTGCTCCTAATTCCATTAGTTTATTTCCTGTTTCAGCAACAGAAACTGTAGTAACGCTCGCGATTGCAGCATCAAAAAGTTGCATTGTCCGTTCTAGATTAGGAATTTGATCGCTCATCCTACCTTCAGGGTCGTGTGCTCCGATAAGTAATTCCACGCAGATATTATATTCTAACTATAGGGCTTAGTCAAAATCCTTAATTGTTGTAAAGTTCTGTATTGGTAAATTAAGCTACTGAATAGGTGTTCAATATTTTCACCCTTGAACCCGCATAGGCACGAATTTTTGATAATCTACTAGAACTTTGCAATTTTGAAGCTAAAAGTGTTCGAATCTTGTCAGACGATTCTTAATTGGATTTCAGTTTATATCTAAATGAAAACATTTAAGCTATTAGAGCTAACCTACTCTCTTCACCACGAACGAGTGCAAGATACTCTTTAGTTGTTTCTAAAATAGAAGCTTGCTGGTATTTTCTTTTAGCTCTAAATTCTGGACTGTCTTGTTCTATAGCTTTTTGTATTTCTGGATACCTGAATGGGACTGGTACGCTTAATACTTTTTTACCCTCTAAAAGGGCGGTAATTAGTGGGAAGTGAAGTGCATTACCATATTCTTCTGGTTTTATCAAGCTAGCATCAGGGTCTGTAGATTTATATTTTCTTAAAAATAATCCTGTTATGTTTCTTTGCCAGGCACGAGGACCAAACCAGTTATCAAATCCAGGATGCTCATAAGGTAAAATTCCCTCAACTTTAAGCAAATCATTCCAAAGCCTGTTGCTTTCCTGCTCAATATCAGATTGAAAATCAGGATAAGTTGAAAAAGAATCGGAATTGCGTGAAGGGATAACTATATCTGCCTCTCCTGTAAACAGAGGAGCTAGTAAAGGATCAAAGCAATCTTCAGCGATTGATACTTTTTCTGGTTCAACCCAAAGATTTGCTACTGAATCAAGCATTGTTTGAGCAATCGTAAACCCTTGCTGTCTGCTTGGACTAGTTCCTTTTTCTATTTCATCAAAAATAAAAACATTCTGTCTTTCCAGAGCTTGCCGAAATGGTCGGTTATTAATACCATCCACTACAATAGTGCTAACCCCTTTTTCAGATGCTGCTGAAATCATTTGGATTGCTAAATCTCCACGAACTTTATCAACAACTTCAGGAGTAACTTCGTCACCAGGTTTCCATTGCAGCTGTCCAGAAACCCATCTACGATAGAAGGTGGTTGTAATAATGTTTACTTTTGAAGGGTCAAAAGCTGAAATTTGTTCTGCCATAAAGAGTAATTATAACAAATTTGAAGCTAGTTATCAACCTATAGTTGATTTTTTACCTTTTATATAGTATTCTTAATTAATGACTGAAGCTAAACCAAATAATAATCCATTTAATGCCAGTTATGTTTCAGGTTACGAAAAAGCATCATCAGGCGCACCCAGATTATATGAAATTGGCACCACTGCTCTAGTTGGCAGGGATCTTATAACAAACCATAGTATGAGAGTTGTTGAACTCGGAGGCGGTACAGGTAATTCAACAGCAATTTTAGCTGCCTTAAGACCTGACTTTATGACAATTATATGTGTGGATCAAAGTGCAGATTTTCTTCAAATAGCCAGATATAAATTTGGTGAGGGTGTATCTTTGGATCCCTCAATTTCAGAAGGCGCCAGAGCGTATATCGAAGAGGTAAGAATTAAATCCATGAGTTACAGAAACAGAATAAAATTACTGCAAGGAAGAGCTCAAGCTATTCCCTTAGCTTCCGGAATTGCAGATAGAATTTATGCTTGCAATTCCTGGCACTGGTTTGCCCAAGATGATGCATCCTTGGTGGAAATAGAAAGAGTATTAAAACCAAATGGAATGCTATTTTTTGATTCCACAGGAACACAGTTTGATTTTGAAGATAGAACTTTTAATGGTCGAAGAATAAATGATATTCATGTTTTAGAGCATCCGCTTCATGCTAAATTGATGTCTTCTATTCAACAAACAGCTCAAGAGGATGGAATTGAGTGGACAGGACCAGAACAAAAACCAAGAGAATTTATGTTTAACTTTAAATTTCTTCAAAAAAGGTTAGCGGCCTTTGGATTTGAACTTGTTCCCACCCCAAACAATCAGCCTTATTTATTAACTGTTGTTCCTAAAAGCATAGAGAGTTTAATGGATACCTTAAGGGTTGGTCCCAGAATGTGGGCAATGTTTAATAATCCCCCATTTGATGGTTTAATCCCTGAACAAAAACAATCTATTGTTGATAGAGCTCTTCAACGAGTAGTAGACACTCATCCAGATTTACAAAATGTGCCTTCAGTAGAAGCATTTGCTTCATTTGCGTTTAAAAAAATAGGTTAAAAATAAATCCTCATTTTTTGTAAATTTTTATATTGATATATTAAACTTTTAGTACTATAGGTTGACTTTCACCTCTGCTTTTGATATAATTTTAAAATACATGAGCAATTTATCTCCCGAAAGATTTGGAATAATTGATCCCAATTTTAAAGCTACCAACTTATACTGGAAAATTGCAGATCTCCTAAAGGGCAGTCATAGGTTTAGAGTCCTGGCGGGTTTGAGAGATACCGGTGAGGCAAATGCTATCATTCCTGTGTTAAATGAACTCTTAAGAAGATCTTCAGATGTTTTTATTATGGCAAGTGAACGAGGAGAAGATGAGCTTAGAATTTTTGAACCTAGATTTCATCCAGCTCGCCCTTTTGACCCAATGCTAAGAATTAAAAGGATGAGAGGTCATGTTGTTTTAACTGGCATGTCAGGCATCCCTTCAATTGAGATGGCTCTCAATTCAACCGCTCATTCAAGAGGAGTTAAAGTTTTTGCAGTTGAAGATTATCCAGGAGCTTATTTCTCTGAGCTAGGAAATATCTTTACAAGATCAAAGGATACAGAACCGGACTACCTTTTTGTAATGAATGACTGGGCAAAAGGAGCAAATTTAGATTCTCTTCCTGGCTTTCCTGAAGATAGAATTATAGTGAGTGGGGCACCAACACTGGATAAAGTAGCTCATGCGGACAAAACCCAAATAAGAGAAGAGGTTAGGAGACAATTTGGAGTTCAAACTGATGAGATATTAATAACCTGGTTTGGACAAGTAACCGGAGCAACGGTAGAGTCCTTACAGGTATTACTGAAAGGTTTAGAGGCTTTAAAGCTCGAAAATTACCGATTAGCAGTCAGATTACATCCCAGAGATGACAGTCCAAAAGAAACTTATGATAATATTTTGAAACCCTTTAGTAAAAGATATATTGATGCTGGAAGAAACGTTGAAAGAGATGTCAATAGAATAATTGCCGCTTCAGATCTGGTTGTGAATGAAAGGTCTGCCACCGCTTTGCAGGCTGCCGCGTGGGGAGTTCCGGTAATAAGCATTGCCATAAGAGGAAATCATCAAAAGGTATGGAATAATGGTGAGGTTAAAAGTGCCGGTAATTGAGGATGGCACCAGCCCCTTGGTAAGCAGAAAGAGTGACATGGCAAAAGTATTGGAAAGAGTCCTATTTGATCAAAATTTTAGGGCAGATTTAGGTTCAAAAATGCAAGCTTGGAGATCGGATGGTCAAGCTGCCATAAGGGTCGCCAATAAAATCATAGAGTTGGCTGCTTAAACTAGTTGCCCCAATTTTTGCCCGCATTTGCCCCCTTGACAAACCTTTTCTTATGGGTTAAAAAGGTGTTAAGAAAAAACTGCTCCTAAACTGCCTCAAAAAATGGCAAGAATACCTTCAACTAACAAAGATGTCAAAAACTCCAAAACATATTTGGAGAAAATAGAAACAGACCTTAAGTCTAACCAATCCAGGTTAAGTTTAATACTGGGAGCTCTGATTGTTTTAGTGGTAGGAATTTTGGTTTTTAACTATTTTAATAAGCCACAGTCTGAACTTGGTCCTTCTCAAACTACTGACCAGACCCAGCAGGAAGATGTCACCCCTGACAAATTACCCGGTAAATATACTGTGAAAGAAGGGGATACACTTTTCCTTATTGCTGTAAAATATTATGAGGATGGATTTAAGTTCGAGGAATTGGTCAAATCCAATAATTTAACAGACAGTAACACTATTGTAGTTGGTCAGGTTTTGGAAATCCCCAAACTGGCAGAAACTCCCTCATCCCCTACTCCCCCGGCTGCAGAAACAACCCCGCCTGGTGAGCAGCCCCAAACTCCAACACCAGCAGTAACCGAATCAAGCACTACTGATTGGGGGCCGGCAATTACCGGCACAACTTATACGGTGGTGGAGGGGGATTGGCTGTCAACTATCGCTGCCAGGGCTTATGGAGATATCCTGGCTTATCAAAACCTCGCCCGGGTAAACAATATACCCAACCCGGATTTAATCTTCCCAGGACAAGTCTTAAATATCCCCAGATAAAATTCTAAAAATTAGTTGGGAGCGGGAGTCGGTATTAGGGTCGGACTCCAAAACCTATTTAATGATAACTCTGAAGAGGCTAAACTTCTAGTTTTCCAACTTCAACTACTCAAAAATCACTTAGGAAGCAGTTTCCAGACTGTTTCGGTTACATCAACAAATTTATAGGGTTTACCATAGGTGGAAAAGTATACCTTGTTATCCAATATCTGATGTTTAGTATTAAAGTAATTATTAAAAATTAATCTAAATATATTAACTGGGGTTAGTGAATCAGGAATGAAATTATTTTTGCCAGGCAGGTATGTAGCAACAAAAGGTCTCATTCTTTCCTGGATTAAAGCTGGGTTATATTCTTCCATTCCTCCTGTTGCAGCCGAACCATGATCTGCTTGTATGATTATGATTGGTAGCTCATCTTTCTCAGCAGTTAACTTTTCCACTAATTCCTTAGCTTTTTTGTTGATAAATTTTAATTGATTGGTATAAGCCTCTTTATTTGCAAAAGATTCTATATTATTAGCTTTATTAAGTTTAGGATCATTAACAACTTCTCCGTTTTCACCAAATACAAAAGGGGGATGTGGAGAAATAATATGGGCAAAAATAAAAAGTGGTCCTTCTGTTTCTTCTCTAATACTTGCTAATCTGGAAAAAGTACATAAAACTCTTTCTCTTTGACTTTGTAACGAATACATATTCTCAAAAGGTCTAAGCATGGTAGTTAAAAGTAAGACAGTGGTGTAATCATTGTTTCTGACACAATAAATATTTAGATCCGCAAATTTGTTACGATTGGTTACTCTCCATCCAGAAGCAAAATGTACGATCTGATAACCTTTTGTTTTAAGGAAATTTAATACCTCATTATTTTTGATCATCTCAGAAGGAACAATAGTATTTGTGGAGTTTTCACCCACTACATCAGTCAGGTAATTAAGGTATTTCATGTTTAACGAGGATGTTAATGATAGGAAAGTTAAAGCATAGTTACTTCGGGCATCAGAAGCTACCTTAAAACCCTTATCTTCCAAAAAGGAGGTAAATTCTTTGTTATCAAAGCCATAGTTGTCTTTTAGACTTTCATTGCTGGCATAGCCATCTAAGATAATATAGTAAATGTCAGGTAAGCCAGTGGTATCTGAAGATGTGTCCTCGTCTTCTAAATCAAGCACTTCAGCAATTTCCGCAGTCAAAGGATTAGAGGATAAAATTTTGTTAAATTTTAGGTTAAAATAGAGAATTTGAATAACTGATAAAATAATCAGGAAAATACCTATTTTACTAATTAACTTGGTAATTCCTGTCAAATCTTTACGCCATTTTACTATAATAAATCCTCCAACCAACATGAGGATTGACCATACAGAAAAAAGACCAATGTTACTTTCACCATCTGTATTTATAGTGAGTAACCATTCCAGTGCGTTATATACATGACCATAAGAGAAAAATAAGACCAAACAGTAAGTTACCAGAAAGCTTGTCTTATATTTATTTCTAATTAGGGTATTTAACAGAAGCCAAAGCCCAATGGTAAAAACTATACTAATCTCCAATGGCTGGACAATTCTGGTAAATTTTAACTTTTCCATGTTGGAGGTATAGAAAGCCAATAGAGGGTATATTGCAAACAGCAATGGATGCAGATAATTCAAGTTGATTTTTTTTTGAGAAAGTATTTTTAGCATTCAATTAGTCTACTATTTCCTTTGCATTAAAAAAAGAGTTCTATGAGAGTCCTTAATCCTGATAGACTGCTTTATAAAAAATAGCTTTTTAAATTCCAAAACAAAGTTTTCTTCTGTGTAGTCATTAAAAATATCTTCCCTGACTGAAAGCATCCTACTAACATTAGAATCAGATTTTGGCACAAATTCTATAACTGCTGACTTGCAAATATTTTTGAAAAATTCTGCTATTTTATTTAATGGCAGATTATTTGAGATTGCCAGATGATGAATTAAAGCAAGAGCTAAAACTGTATCAGCGGGACCTCGCTGCTCTAAGGATTCTCTTTCTTTATTTTCCCAGCCAATAGCAGGACTGGGATTAGTTAAATCTACAACTAAAGGTAAGATATTTGTCTCTTTATCTTTCAAGAGTTGCAGGTAATTTTTCTCAACTGTTTCAGGGTCACTATCAAATGATATTGTATTTATCTTCATACTGCTGGCAATTCTACTAAACACTCCTGTATTTGCGCCCAAATCCCAAACTGTCTTGGGCTTAATAATTTTGAGTAATTTTTCCACTACTTGCTTTTTGTGCTCAAAGCCCTGCTTAGTATAATTAGTATCAGAGTAATAGTTGCCCCATTGAGAGCTGGTAAATTTATAATTTAGACTTTTAACTATTGATTCCAGGTTGTCAATCAACCCTAATAAAGGCAATTTATTAACTTTTAAGTTGTCATTCTTCCTCTGATGATTTGAATAACGTTTTATTCCTTTAGCATGCAAATGGATATGTGTGAGCAGTGAAAGATTTAAATAGGTATTAAGAGGTAGCAGAGAGCTTGTCAAATCTAAAGGTATTCCGTCTATGTATATACGAAGTAACTGATTTAATCTGATATCTTTGTAACACATTAAGACTAGGGGTGCGAGGAAATGCTGGCAGAATTGCTTATATCCCACCCAAGGCTGTCCTTCCTCATATTTTTTAAATGATAAGGTATCAATTAAAATTGGTTTTCCCCTGAGAAATTGGATATTATAAGCACTGCTGTCTTTTAAAGTCATGCCATATTCAAGAGCTACTTTTTGGATTTGCAAAGTTAGCAGCGCTGCATGTTTTAGCTGACTGAAACTCCATTCGTAAGGGTATGAGATGAATGGAATAATTTTAGGTTTAATGAGCGTATTTTCAACTTCTTGGTGAGGGATTAACAAATTATCTTTTATCAAAGAGTCATAGAGTCCAGAATTGACTAATAGGTTGTAGTTATCCAGATAAGATGAAGCTATCTTGCGATATATAACCCCATCTTTTCTAAACACTATTCCACTGGGATCGCGAAATGAACTTAGGAGAGGTTCATTTAGCAGAAGATTCTTTGTTTGCATCCTTAGATAAAAAATTCTTTAGATAATTTACTATTCTATTAAAGAAGAGTTTAACGGTAAATATTCCACCCAAAATAGTGGCTAGAAGAATTTGAAAGAAATAACTGCCAGTCCCTGGGTCTAAATAAGCATAGGTCTGTGAGGGGAAAAGCAGATTAAACAGGAGAATTATAAGAAAAAAGCTAATAAAATTTTTTTTGTTCATACAGTTTATTATACCCTAGAGCCGGAGGTGGGAATCGAACCCACGATCTATGCTTTACGAAAGCAACGCTCTACCACTGAGCCACTCCGGCGCTATGGAGTTGGTGGCCGTAATCAGCTCGGACCTATTTGAGCACGCTGATCTTATTTTACAACTTTATGATTTTAAAAGCCACTTAAAAATAGAGAGTTTAATATTGAAACACTAAGAAAGCTTGAGGAAATAGGCGTTATAGAACCAGGAGATGAATTATATGAAGTTACTTCAGGTAGTGCTGGAATATCTTTTGGATGGCTATGTAATAGATTAGGCTATAAATGCTACTATGATACTTCAGAGGAAAACCAGAAACGAAAGAATAAAAGTTCTGGTTGAAGAAGCACAGAGAGAAGATGTCGATGACCTGAGCGCTTCGGTAAACTCAGTGAAGGGCCCCCTAACAGTAAGCGGAGCTTTCCTTTTGCTGACGCAAAACGTAAGGCCTGTCCCGCCGGAGTCGGAGGACTTGTGCTGAGTGAACGAAGTGAGTCGAATGGGTACTTTCACCACAAGGCTCATTCGGTACATAGAGTATAGCATAAATTTGGCAAATCCTTTTTGGGTCACGGC
>CAZKAW010000025.1:0-12662 GCA_964551255.1 uncultured Gammaproteobacteria bacterium | reverse complement strand
CCCTCTTTTACTCAGACTAATATAGTTAATGAGTTAACTCAGCACCTGGAAAGAAACAGAGCCAAGCTTTTGTATAATCCCGGGACCTACCAGATGAAAGCAGGGGTTAAGAAAAACCCCAGACTGCTTTCATTGACAGAACTTTTGATAGTTAATTTAGAGGAAGCAAAAAGAATTTTAGGGTTGGATGAGTCGATTCCCATTAAGAAATTATTAAAATCCTTGGCAGATTTGGGGCCCAGGATGGCAGTAATAACAGACGGAGGAGAAGGGTCTTATGGTTATGATGGACAAAAGTATTATAAACTGGGAATATTTCCCGCTGAGCTGGTGGAGATGACAGGGTCCGGGGATGCTTATGCCACAGGTACTTTAGCAGGGTTATTTTATGGGCAGTCTCTTGAGGGAGCCATGAGATGGGGAGCAGCTAACGGGGCTTCGGTGGTAGAACAGGTTGGTCCCCAGGCAGGTCTTTTAACCTACCATCAAATGCAGGAAAAACTTAAACAACATTCCAAAATTGTGGCGAAAGAAATTTAACCTTTGACTAAGTGAGCTAAAGAATATTCAAAAGTGGCATCAACTTTTTTGTGGGGGTTAAAGATATTTTTCGGATCAAAAATTTCCTTGACTTTTTTAAACAGTTGGTAAACTTCTTCTCCGTACATCTTTGGCAGGTATGGCCCTCTGATCAGCCCGTCATTGTGCTCTGCAGACATTGATCCTTTATATTCAAATACCAGTTCAAAAACTTTTTCCATCAGCTCTGGAACAACAGCTCTTACGTCTTCTTTGGATAAATCCATGAGGGGAATAATATGAAAATTTCCATCTCCTATGTGGCCGGCCAAAGTATAAACCATCTTATCTTTATAAGGGGCGATCAGATCATTAAGTTTTGGTAAAAATTCAGGTAAATACTGGGGTTTGACAATAATATCATCGATAAAAGAGGAAGCTTTTAGTCCTTGAGAATATTTCATTAGCAGCCCGAAGCTTTTGTGTCTGATCAGCCAGTATTTTTCCTGATCTTTGAGAGAAGTTTTAATTTCCATCTGCAGGTTAAAAGAGCTCAAATTTACTTTGGCCTGCCGGGCTTTTTGTAAGGCTTCGTTCGGGGAATCTGAGGTAAAATTTGCCAAAAGTACCAAACTGGGCAAATCAAGTTTTTTATCAGCAAGTAAACCAAAATAAGCTAAAATTCTATTGCTGTGCTTGAAATTTTTGGACAGATCCCAAGCATGATCTAAGGCTAAATGTAGAGTTTGATCATCAAAACATTCAAAAGCTTCCGGTTTATACTCTAAAACTTTTTCCACCACTTTATCCAACTGTGAAAGATCAGGAAGGAAAATAACCAGTAAAACTTGATGTTTTTTGGGTTTTATCAGTCTAAATTCTGCCCGGGTAATAATTCCCAAAGTTCCTTGAGAACCTATGATCAGTTTGCTTAGATCAAATTCTCCGGAAGCAGACCAAACATCCCAAAGATCAAAACCGGTGGAGTTTTTAGAAGTTTTTGGACAGGCGTTTTGAATCAGTTGTTTATTTTCTTTAATTAAATTATAAATATTTGAGTAAATTTGTCCCTCAAAATCACTTTGAGCAATTTTTTTATTCAATTGAGCCTGATTGATGGATTGAAAGGCATATTCATTGCCGTCAGTTAAAATTACTTTAACAGATTTTAAATATTTATTAATTGGTCCATATGTCAGTTCCAGCTCTCCTCCGGCATTGGTGGCAATCATTCCTCCCACCGTGCAGATTTCTCTGGATGCAGGATAAGTTGGCAGTAACAGTCCTTGCTTTAAAGTCTCTGCTTCGAAATGTTTATAAAACATCCCCGGTTGAACAATGGTAGAATCCTCGCTTACCTTAATCAGCCGATTTAAGTACTTACTCACATCTAAAATAATTCCTTCTCCAATTGCTCCTCCGGTCATGTCGGTGCCCCCGGAGCGGGGCGTAATTGATAAATTGTTTTCTGAAGCAAACCTTACCACAGTTTTTACATCTTCCGTATCCTTGGGAAAAACTATTAGCCGGGGTTGGATTTCAAAAATAGAAGCGTCTTTACTGTATTTAGTTAGATTTTCACTATCATCAACGACCTCCCCTGCAATAATCTCTTGTAAATCGTCTTTTAAGGACATAAAATTATGTTAACATAATTATGTGGAGCTGGAAATTTTTGACACCATTATTATTGGCGGCGGAGCTGCCGGGATAACTGCAGCAATTTATGCTGTCAGAAAAAATTTGAAAGTTTTAATGGTGACTAAAAATATCGGCGGCCAGGCAGCCCTCTCCGGAGATGTAGAAAATTACCCCGGATTTACCATGATTACCGGAGCAGATCTGGCTAAAAAATTCAGAGAAGAGCTGACGGCGTTTGAAAATAAGGGGCTTTGGATAAAAGAAGGAGAAGAAGTAGCAAACTTGAGTGGAGCAGATCCTGATTTCACGGTTACAACTGCCGAAGGGATAAATTATCACGGCAGAACAATAATTATTGCTTCCGGGCGAATTCCCAAGATGCTGGGAATTCCGGGAGAAAAGGAGCTTTTGGGAAGGGGAGTTGCAACTTGCGCCACCTGTGATGCGCCTTTTTATAAAGATAAGGATGTGGTTGTGGTGGGAGGAGGAAATTCTGCTTTGGATGCTGCCTTTTCTTTGCTGAAGGTGGCAAGAACTGTAACAATTATCAATATTACCGAGACTTTAAGAGGTGATGAAATTTTACTCAAAAACGTCGCCGATTCACCAAAAGTTAAAGTTTTAAACAATCATGCGGCTTTGGAGATTTTAGGAGATCAGGCAGTGGGCGCAGTCAAGGTAAAAGATAAGCAAAGTGGACAGGAACAAATCTTGACTGTTTCAGGGGTGTTTGTAGAGATTGGCTGGACTCCCTCTACCTCCTTTGATAAATTAACGGACAAAAATGACCAGGGAGAGATTGAGGTGGATGATTACGGGGCAACTTCTGTGCCCGGAATTTATGCAGCCGGGGATGTCAATGATAAATGGGGGGAACAGATTGTAATTGCTGCAGGTGAGGGAGCAAAAACAGCCTTAAGAGTGGCCGAACATCTATCCAAAGTTCCCCATCAGGTAACTTCCAATATTCATGAGGGTTAGTGGATATAAACTCTGGTGCCCGGGTTTTCTGCCGTGGCCCTAACTGTTCTCTGGCCTTCCGGTACTACCGGCCCGGACCAGGCAAAAAGCTGGGCAGCTGAAGCCAAAGGAGAATTGACACAGCCGTGGCTCATAGGGTGACCGAAGTTGTTATGCCAGTAAGCGCCGTGAACAGCATAGCCTTTATAAAAAAACATGTTGTTTGGCACATTGGGCAAATTATAATAGGTGCCTAAAGCTTGAGATCCGCCGCTCATGGTTTGTGATCTGGTTTTATACCAGATATTAAAAGTACCTTTGGGGGTAGGTGCCCAAAGACCGGAAGATATGGGAAACTCCATTATCAGTTTATTGCCTTCCCAAGCTCTCAGTCTTTGTTCATCCAGAGAGACCTCAATCCATTTTTCTTCACCGGCGGCATTGGTGGTGCCTAAAACTGCCTGATCAGGATTGGGTTGCTCTGCCATAGCTTTGGAATAACTGTATGCCAGAGAAGTTTTAGGATAATCAATTACCTGGCTGTTAAAGATAGCCACTTTGGCATCTTCATCAAACCGGCCGTCGGATTTTAATGCCTGCTCAACTGTGCAACAGGAAGTGGTGGTATCACCGGAAATGTGTAGTTTATAAACAATGGTTCTTCGAAGTGTCTGGAAATTGAATATTCCGAAAATAGTGAGGGCTATTAACAAAAGCAGTGGCAGAAGGCGGTGCAGCATTAAGATGTCCTAATCATATTCTGAATGAGTTTTACTCTGGACGTCAAGGGGGAAATTGGGTAAGATGGCAGGAATGAGGAAAATTATCCCCTTTTTGGTTTTTCCCTTAGTTTTACTGCTGCTTTTAGCTTTTATCAGAGCTTCCAACAGCGCCCCTTTAAAGCTTATTTCTCCTTTTTTAGAAAAAGGCAAAGGCTTGGGGATTAATCAATGGTTTCCATCGCAAGTTTTAGGAATTCAGGCGAATGCCCCCTTTATTAGTGCTCAAAGTGCTCTTTTTATTGATAGCCAAAGCGGGCAAATACTTTATTCTAAGAACATGTATCAAAGGCTGCCCATCGCTTCTTTGGTTAAAGTAATGACGGCTTTAATAGCCTTAGAACGTAAAAATTTAGAGGATCAATATGAGGTATCCCAAAGAGCAGTTCAAATGGAGCCGGATAAGATGCTGCTTACTGAGGGGGAAAAGTTAACTCTAAAAGAATTACTGTTCGGCGTATTTCTAATTTCTGCTAATGACGGGGCAGAGGTGATTGCCGAAGGGACTACGGGCAGCAGGGGTGAGTTTATTAAATTGATGAACAGCAAGGCTTTACAGCTTGGGATGAAGGATACTTTTTTTGCCAACCCCACCGGTTTAGATGAGGATGATAATAATTCTTACTCCACAGCCTATGATTTGGCTGTTTTAACCAGATATTTAATCCGTCATTACCCCCAAGTGGTGGAAATTTCTAAAACAGAACATGTCTACTTGCCTCGAACCGAAAACCACCAGGATTATGATATGTATTCGGGAATTAACCTACTGACTACTTACCCGGGGGTAGTAGGCTTTAAGACAGGCTATACCCCTGAGGCAGGGTTAACTTTAATCACTTTGGCAAAGAAAAATAGTCATGAAGTAATTGGAGTATTATTGGGTTCATATGATAGAAGAGACGAAGCCAGAAACCTGCTGGATTATTCATTTAATAAACTTAAATGAACTACCGCGCAGCAAGCTGACGCGGTATCGCAAAGCGAAAGTTCTTGTTTCGTTTTGTGACCCCGCAGCAAGTCTTCGACCCTGAGGGCTCAGACCGAAGGGCTGCCGGGTATTTTATGAAACAATAAATTTACTTGATACTTACTTACTTTACACAATATATTGTGTATTGACAGATTATCATATCAATATGTTATGCTCTTTTTAGATTTTCTGTAAAGCAATGAAATGTCCATTTTGTCAAAGTCCCGTCAGCAAAGTAATTGATAAAAGGGGGGTAGACTCTCGGGGGGAAATAAGACGCAGAAGAGAGTGTTTAAAGTGCAACAGGAGATATACAACCTATGAGACTTTGGCCCAAGTAGAGACCACGGTAATTAAAAAAGACGGCAGAAAAGAAGCCTTTGTCAGGGAAAAACTGGAAAGAGGCTTAATGAAAGCTTTGGAAAAAAGACCGGGGGTTGACAGGATTTCCGGGATACTTGATAGAATAGAGGGCCGGATTAGAAACAGGAAGATTCAGGAAATTCCTTCTCAGACACTGGGTAAATGGATGCTGAGTGAGTTAAAAAGAATAGATTCTGTTGCCTATTTGCGTTTTGCCAGTGTTTATAGGACCTTTTCCGACCCGAGAGATTTTAGAAGAGAGCTGGAGACGTTATAAGATTATGAAAAAGACACAAGGAAAAAACAAGGAGATATTACAGGTGGTTACATTCCCTGGAGTGAGTAGGCCTAGAAAAACGAATGGATTGGGTAATGGAGCAGACATAAACAGTCGAACCTTTGAAAGCCGATTTATTCCCAGGTACAAAAAAATTCCCCCCATTCCCTCCGGTTTGCCCGAGCCTTCGTTTTCCGAAGCCTCCAATAAGATTTTACAGGAAAGATATTTACTTAAGGGTGGGAGTTTAGAAGTAGTAGAAACTGTGGCAGAGAGATTTTGGCACATTGCTTTCGATATTGCCTCAGGTGATTTTGACTTTAAGGTTTCCCCTGTCCAGGTTCAAAAAATTGCCGAGGAGTTTTACTCTATGATGGTAAGACAAGAATTCTTGCCCAATTCCCCCACCATTATGAATGCCGGCAAACGAAATGGTCTGCAATATTCTGCCTGTTTTGTCCTTCCCGTTGGAGATTCTCTAACCGAGATTTTTGATTCTGTAAAGTATGCAGCTTTAATCCATCAAACAGGAGGAGGAACCGGATTTGCTTTCTCCCGCCTTCGACCCGCGGGGTCGATTGTCCGAACTACCGGCGGGGTTGCATCTGGGCCTGTCTCATTTCTAAGAGTATTCAACGCCGCTACAGAATCTATCAAGCAGGGGGGGACAAGAAGGGGAGCCAATATGGGGATTTTAAGAATTGACCATCCGGATATTTTAGAGTTTATCAGGTGCAAAGCAGAGCTGGATGATTTAAACAAACCTGTTTACAACTCGATTGCTCCTCTTTTGTCGGATGATTCTGCCCGCAGTTACTTAAAAACCCTGCTTTTGGATAAACAGATTGCCAATTTTAATATCTCGGTAGCAGTGACCAATAAGTTTATGGAGGCTTTGCAAAAAGGCGAAGATTATGAACTAATTGCCCCCCATAATGGTGAGATAGTTGGTAAACTAAATGCCAAGGAGGTTTTTGATGAAATTATTGAAAGAGCCTGGCATACCGGCGATCCTGGACTGATTTTTATTGACAGAATTAATACTTCACCTGCCAACCCGGTTCCCGAGCTGGAAACTATTGAATCAACTAATCCCTGCGGTGAACAGCCCTTGGCTCCTTGGGATGCTTGTAATTTGGGATCAATTAACTTGGGTAAATTTGTGCTGGAGGACGGGTCAGATGTGAATTGGGAGGGATTAAGAGAAGTAACCAGGAAAGCTGTCCACTTTTTGGACAATGTAGTTCAAACAAATCCTTATACTTTAAAACAAATTTACGATGAGGTCAGAAATAACAGAAGAATAGGACTGGGGGTAATGGGCTGGGCAGATATGTTATTTAAGTTGGGAATTCCTTATAACTCTGATCAGGCACTTGAGCTTGGTGAAAAAGTGATGAAGTTTGTCAATGAAGAAGGCCACCAGATATCGGAAGAGTTAGCTGAGGTTCGTGGACCTTTTCCCAACTGGGTTAATTCCATTTATGCGGATAAAAACTCAACTTCTTTCAAAGAAAGACCTGTTTCTTCCGCCTATGGAACCGGTAAGCCGGTCAGAAATTCTACAGTCACGACCATTGCTCCCACAGGCACCATCTCTATTATTGGAGATTGTTCTTCCGGGATTGAGCCGGTGTTTGCTCTGGCTTATATTCATAAAGCCAAGGCTGCCGGTGATGAGTACAGATTTTTGACTATTGCCAATAAAACTTTCATGGAAATTGCCCAAAGAGAAGGGTTTTGGAGTGAGAATTTAGCTCAAAAGGTGATGGAACACGGATCAGTAAAAGATTTGGAGAAAGTGCCGGAAAAATGGCAGAAAGTCTTTATAACCGCTCCGGAGATTGATCCTGTTTTGCATGTTAAGATGCAAGCCTCTTTTCAGAAATATACGGATAACGGAGTTTCCAAAACAATTAATTTACCAAATTCTGCTACCCGGGATGATGTTAAAACCGCTTATCTTACGGCCTGGCAGACAGGTTGCGACGGGATAACTATCTACCGTGATGGTTCCAAGGCTACCCAGGTACTTAATGTTTCTTCCTCTTTAAAGCTCGACTCCTCTCAGGAGCTGCAAACTGACAATCCTAAAGCACCTGTAGCTGAAAGACCGATGATTTTACGGGGTAGGACTTACAAAATTGCCACTCCCGTGGGAGAAGCTTTCATTACTATTAACAGGGATGAAGAAGATCAACCATTTGAGGTATTTGTCACAGTAGGCAGGGCCGGAATGCATACCATGGCGGATGCAGAGGCTATGGGAAGGTTAGTATCTCTTTCATTGCGTTTGGCAAGAGGAGCAAAAGAGACAGATCCAAAGGCAGTAGCCCAAAAGATTGTTAACCAGCTAAAAGGGATTGGAGGAGACTCACATGTAGGGTTTGGTAAAAACAGGGTTATGAGTTTGGCTGATGCTATAGCTAAAATTTTGGCAGAAGATTTGGCTATAAATGGTAATTCGGAAGTTTCTGAACAAGTCCCTCTGAACTTGACAAGTGGAGAAATAAGTTCTGTTTCTGATCCAGTTTCCAGTTTCCAGTTTCTTTCCTCCAATGTAGATCTTTGTCCGGAGTGTGGTTCAGCCTCTTTTGTAATGGAAGAAGGCTGTAAAAAATGTCACTCCTGCGGCTATAGTATGTGTTAAAATGCATATAATACGCCTAATGATAAAGAAAGCCCCCCTAGCAGTTAGCCCATGAGTTGGAGTACGAAATGGGAAAGTTTGTGTTTTACCCGATGCATATACAGTTACTGCTTCAATACGAAAACTATCCACTGAATAAAAAGAAATTCTAGCTTTCCACCCCAAGGGTGTCGGCTCAAAGGGTGTCGGCTCAGGGTGTCGGCTCAAATCTCTTCTAATACTTGATGCTTAATTTGTTCCAATCTTTCCCCATAATCAATCTGGTCTAAGACAAATTGCTGATATGCCTTTGGATTTTTAAAAAAATTTAAAATTTCCTGTTTTGCACAAAATCCACCAGTCTGAGCTAAATATTCTTTATAAGAAGACCACTCATAATTATCTAAGTCTTTTGTTACGAGAGAAACCCGCGGGTTTAAGTGAATATAACGTGAGATATGAATGAGTTGTTCGTCTTTTTCTATAAGGACAGATTTAAATTCACCCTGCAAAAGTGGTCCTACTCTATTGTGTTTAGTATTGTAGTATTTAGTGTAACTATTACTTAGCTTGCCTACAAATTCTGTAATTCCTCCATCTACAAGCTGTTTTAGCAAAAAATGAAAATGATTGGGCATTAAGCAATAACAGACAATATCCACAATCTTTTTAGAAGGGTCTGGTTTGAATTTTTGAAATTGAGAGAAATGGGAGAATTTAGGCTTTGGGCCTAGAAATTGGTAGTAGTTCATTGTTTTTATAAATCTTTGATGATCTTTTCTGCTGCCAAATATTGGTTTTTTCTCACTCCCGCGATTATAGATATGATAAAAATAATTATTGACAAGGGGAACAATTCTAGAAGGCATTTGATCCTAGCATATACTAAAAATCCGCAGGTGTCAACCTATTCCACCCCAAGGGTGGAAGTACACGTGAATGGAGTTTTGCTAGAATGTGCTCATGAATAGAGAAAAAGGTTTAGCTATTGTTTATACAGGTGAAGGGAAGGGGAAAACTACTGCTGCTTTGGGGCTCATTTTAAGGGCTGCGGGATATAAAAAAAGGTGCTTAATAGTTCAATTTGGCAAAGCTTGGTTTACAGGGGAACTTAAGGGAATTAAGAAACTGGCTCCCGAAGTCAAAATTATTCAGGGTGGTAAGGGATTTTTGGGTATTTTAGGCAGTAAAATAAGTAAAAAAGAGCACCGAAAAGCTGCTTCAGAGGCTTTCGACTTACTATACAAGGAGGTTTTATCCGATAAATGGGATATAGTGGTGGCTGATGAGATTGTAGGGGCAGTTTCCTCAGGCGTACTACCTCTTACGAAGACATTACATCTTATTAATACAAAACCTGCTAGACTGGATTTAGTATTAACAGGCCATCATGCTCCGAAAATGCTGATTCAACGGGCTGATTTGGTAACAGAGATGCGGGAAGTAAAACATCCATTTCAGAAAGGGATTTTAGCCAAGAAGGGTATTGACTTTTAGCACTCGGAATGTTAAACTGCTAAAAATAGCTATATGTCAGATTTTATAAAACCCAATTTATCTTCTCCGGCTACGCTTAAACCAACAATGCCAGTAGGTCCATTAAGAGACACTGTTATTTTTCCAGGCAACTCCGTGCCCATAATTTCCGGCAGGCCCAAATCTAAGGCGGCTTTAGATGTGGCCTGGAATTCAGACAAATTGATTGTATTCGTCACCCAAAAAAACAGTAAAATTGAGGATCCTGCAGACAAAGATTTATATAAAGTCGGAACTGTTTGTCTAATCAGAAGAGTAGTTAAAAATCCGGAAGGTGAGTATACCTTGCAGGCAGAAGGATTAAGCCGCGTATATTTGAAAAGCTTTACTAAAACAGAGCCTTACCTGGAAGCAGAGATAGAGGAAGTTCCCGAGCTGTATGAAAAAAGCGAGCAAACAGAAGCTTTGGTAAGGACTGTCAGAGAGCAGGTCAAAAGATTTTTGGAGCTTGGCGGAAACCCCTTTTTTGATCAGAGTAATTTTGCCAACTGGTCCCTTTTTACCTATAGTGATGACCCAAACCAACTGGTAAACTCCGTGGCTCAATCCATAGATTTTAAAACTATAGACAAACAACAAATTTTGGAAATGGTTTCTGCTGCAGAGAGGTTGCAAAGATTATCGGAGCTTTTGGCCAAAGAGATCAGAATTATGGAAATTTCCCAGAAAATCTCCTCTCAAACTCAAGAAAGGGTTTCCAAGATTACGAAGGAGGCGATCTTAAGAGAGCAGATGAAAAGCATTGAAGAGGAACTGGGGGGAGGAGACGGAGAACATCAGGAAATCCATGAATTTGAACTGAAAATCAAAAAAAGCGGTATGCCACAAGAGGTTTTAGCCAGAGCCAGAAAGGAGCTGGGTAGGCTGGCCAAAATGTCTTCTTACAATCCTGAGGCAGGCTACATTAGAAATTATCTGGAATGGCTGACAGATCTTCCCTGGAGGCTAACTAATGGAGAAAGGGTTGATTTGAAAAAAGCAGAAGGAATTTTAGATGAGGACCATTACGGATTAAAAAAGGTTAAAGAAAGAATAGTGGAGTTTTTGGCAGTTCATAAACTGGCGGGCAAGATGAAAGGACCGATTCTTTGTTTTGTAGGGCCTCCGGGGGTGGGAAAAACTTCCATTGGTAAATCAATTGCCCGGGCTTTAGGCCGCAAATTTGTCAAGGTGTCACTGGGAGGAATCAGGGATGAGGCGGAAATCAGGGGTCACAGAAGAACATATGTAGGCAGTATGCCAGGGAGGATTATTCAGGGGGTTAAACAGGCAGGAAGCAACAACCCAGTCTTTATGTTAGATGAAATTGACAAAATTGGTATAGATTACAGGGGAGATCCTTCGGCTGCTTTGCTGGAAGCTTTGGATCCTGAGCAAAACGAGAGTTTCTCCGATCATTATTTGGAAGTTCCCTATGATCTTTCAAACGTAATGTTTATTACTACTGCCAATATTTTAGATACGGTTCCTCCTGCTCTTCGCGACAGACTGGAGGTAATTCGTTATCCGGGCTATACTGAGGATGAAAAATTTCATATCGCCCAAAAGTTTTTACTTCCAAAACAGATAGAAAATCACGGTTTGAAAGATAGCCAGATAGAATTTGAGGATGACACTATTCGTGAAGTGATCAGAGGTTATACCAGAGAGGCCGGCGTTCGTAATTTGGAAAGGGAACTTTCGGCAGTGATCAGAAAAGTGGCCAGAAAGGTAGCTGAGGCGAACGGAAAGGTTAAAAAGTTTATTATTAAACTGGAAGATATTCATGGGTTTTTAGGACCAATCAAGTTTTTGCCCATTTTGGCAGAGAAACAGGATGAAATTGGTATGTCTACAGGTTTGTCCGTGACTGAGGCCGGAGGTGAGGTATTGTTTATTGAAGTAACATTAATGCCCGGAAAAGGGGGTTTACTTTTGACAGGACAACTGGGTGATGTGATGAAAGAATCAGGCCAGGCAGCTATGTCGTATGTCAGGGCTCACTGGGCTTCTTTAGGTTTGTCCGAGAGATTTTTCCAAAAAGCGGATGTACATGTCCATGTGCCGGAAGGGGCAATCCCTAAAGACGGACCTTCTGCCGGGATTGCTTTAACAACAGCCATAGTCTCTGCTTTTACCAAGATTCCTGCACGTAAAGAGGTGGCTATGACCGGAGAGGTGACACTTAGGGGAAGAGTTTTAGAAATTGGAGGCTTTAAGGAAAAGGTATTGGCTGCTCACAGAGCCGGAGTAAAAACCGTCATTGCTCCTGCTGATAATGAGAAAGATTTGGAAGATATTCCGGATTATGTACAAAAAGATTTAAAATTTGTTTTTGTGCGTCATATGGATGAAGTCTTAAAGATGGCTTTAATCCAGCCTCCAAAACCCGTCAGACAAAAAACTATCCCCATTCCCCCTGCTGCCTATATGGCCTGAGCTATAAAGCAGCAAGAAATTCTTCTATTGAAATACCAGCATCATCTTCAATAACGGATTTTAAAAGAGGTTTTTTAATAGTTTTTCCGGAATGAATTGGTACAACGGTTCTGCGGTTGGTAGTTAAATTTACCAAAATTAGATAGAACCTTTTTGTCGGTCTTCTACAAAGCCGAGTTTCTTTAGGGTTTTTATAACTTTTCTGGAATTTAAGGCCGGAACTGATTTCACTAAATTATATTATATGAAACTTCGACTTTACCTTGAAGGATTCTTCCTTCTTGTGGGATTTTTTCTTTGTGATGCATTAAACTTTCCAGATAAAGTTCAATAGCCTCTTTAATATTTTTTTCAGTTTCTTCTATAGTTTCTCCTTGAGTGTGACAGCCCTGTAAAGATGGTACATAAGCCGTATATCCCCCTTCAGGAGCCTCCTCATAAATTACTGAGAAAGACAGTACTTTTAAATCTTTATTTACCATAACTTCACAATTATAACAGTCCCTTATCCACCGTTATGCCTCACGTAAGAATACTCCCGAAATGAGAGTTGATGAATCATATTAA
>CAZKAW010000024.1:0-14357 GCA_964551255.1 uncultured Gammaproteobacteria bacterium | reverse complement strand
CAAAACTAATTTCCTTAACAAATATACCTAGTTTTTATGGAGGAGATGTATAGAAATAGAAGATCCTTGAGTATTAGCTTGAATGTGACCCGACAGGGATTCGAACCCTGAACCAATGCCTTAAAAGGGCACTGCTCTACCGTTGAGCTATCGGGCCAAATTTAAATCATTTATTCAATTTTCTAAATCTCAAGCTTTATTCTACTAAATTTAGCCCAAATTCACAAAGGAGTATAATGAAAATATGAAAGAGGTGGCTATTTTTGGAACCGGGTGCTTTTGGTGCACTGAAGCTATTTTTAAACAACTCAAAGGTGTAGAACAAATTGTCTCAGGATATAGTGGAGGTAATATTCCCAATCCTACTTATCAGGCAGTTTGCAGTGGTACTACCGGTCATGCAGAAGTAATTCAGATAACTTTTGATCCTAAAATTATCACCTTTCAAAATCTTTTAGAAGTATTCTTTAGCGCTCATGATCCAACCACTTTAAACAGACAAGGAAATGATGTTGGCAGCCAATACAGATCTGTTATCTTTTATCATGATGAAAATCAGAAAAAAATGGCTGAAGAATCTAAAAATAAGACTCAAAAGTTATACAAAGACCCGATTGTCACCAAAATTGAACCCTTTAGCAACTTTTATAAAGCAGAGGATTATCATCAGGAATATTATTTAAGAAATACTGACCAGCCATATTGCAGAATAGTTATTGACCCAAAAATACAAAAATTCAAAAAAGATTTCCAGCATCTTCTTCAAAATAAGTACCTCAAATGATTCAGAATTGTTATAACCCTGAGCTAGTCGAAGGGGAATCAGCTTCTGGCTACACTTGGAGCTTGTAAGGTATTGCTGAAGAATAGCTTTACCCCAACTTTAGCTGTTAACTACCATTAGGGGTTAGAATCTGTATAATTAGATTATGAAAATAATTCTTTTTGATATTGATGAAACACTTTTAAGTTGTAAGGCAGAAGCCGATTCTAAAGGATCCAGGAAGATGTTTAAAATGACGTTTCAAATAGATACTGATGAAGAGATGATTAACCATACAGGTAAAACCGAAAAAGCAATTATCGAGGACGTTATAAGGTTTATTAAGGAAATGGATTCTGATGAAGAAGTAGAAATTCCAAATAAAGCCTATCAGGTTTGGGCAGAGGGGGTTGGAGAAATTCTTGAAAAATACCCTCCAATTGTTTTACCAGGTGTAAGAAACCTTCTTGAAACATTGGCTAAAAGTCCAGATAATATTATAATGGGAATACTCACGGGTAATTCTCGTATACGAGCAGAGGTAAAGCTTAAAGCTGCAGGATTAGATCATTTTTTTATGAAAGATACAGGAATATTAAATGGAGCATTTAAAAGAGAGGATTTAATTCCTGAAGCTAAGCAAAAATATGGAAAGGGAACTTATATTGTTATTGACGATTCAATAGTGGCAGGAAAAATGATCAAGGAAGATAATATTCCGGCCATCCTGGTTGGAACCGGGAAAGCTTCAATAGATCAACTTAAACAGTATTCACAGTATGTTTTTCAGAACTTTGGGGAAAATAGATGGCAAGAAGCTGTAGAGGTAATAAATAATATACCAGATTAGATTGCTACAACAATCTAAAGTCCAATTTGTTATGATAGTAGTATGGAAAATTTAGATAATAAAACTTTTGCTTATAGCAGTTCAGAACCAAGTTTTGGCAAGAAGCTAACAATCCTTCTTAGAAAATCTGATCCAGTTAAAGATTATCTTAATAGACCAAAGGATTACCCTAGAGGAAGAAAGTATTTACAACAAGGAGAGATAACTTTAATTCCAATTAATAAGTTTGATCGTATTGGATATTCTAAAAAGGATGGTGGTTGGGATACCGATAGGGACATGGATTCATATAATGGTATGCTTTTTAGTGATGAATATCGGCTAGTTGGCTCTACTGATGATACTCCCATCCATACCATTACTCGTGAAGATAGCAAGCCTATTGCAGGAGGCGTAAATTTTGCATTAGCTGCTGGAAGAACTGTATTAGATTTAGGAAGCGGTGAAGCAATTGCATTGCTTGAGTATTCACAAAAATTTCCCAAGACCACTTTTATAGGTATAGATTCTGGTTATGATAAGGAAATACCTATTCATCTAAATAAACCTGGTGTTCAATTAACCAAAGACGATTGGACAGCAATGAACGCATTACCAGATCATTGCATTGATACAATACTCTCCACTCAAGGAGCCTTTATGTGGGGAGCAGGGGCTCATGGCGTAACCACAGAAGCAGTAGTAAACGCTGTTACCCGAGTGGCCAAAAAGGGTGCTATTTTGAGGTTTGACCGAAGTTCTTCTAGAACGAATTGGGAGAAGGAAGGTGATAAAAAGGTACTAGATTTATTACAACAAGAAGGTTGGAAAATTCAATTTGCCCCAGAAACAGTTGTAGCAATCAAAGAATAACACTCCTTAAGGAAAATTAGTTTAGGTTGTTATAAGAACCTAAACTTCATACCAGTACCGCGTACGGGAGTCGAACCCGTGATTTCCGGGATGAAAGCCCGATGTCCTAGGCCACTAGACGAACGCGGCAGATTAACAAATTATAGTGGAATTAGTTCTTGTTCTCAAGCCAGAAAGATCTTTCCCAAAAAATTGTTGAAAAAAAAGTTTATTTAGCTTATACTCTGCTTTGTGGATTTACCTGTAGCATCCCCTTTAAGTAAAGAGCTCATTGTTCCTGTCAACCTTGGCATTATTGGTTATGGTTTTGTGGGGCAGGCTGTGGCTAATGGATTTAATATTGCCTCCGGAGGAAAAGATAAAATTCTTTACTTTGATAAATATAAAGACAGCACGCCTCTACAAAAAGTTATTCAGGAATCTGAGTTTATTTTCATCTGTTTACCCACTCCCATGAAAGCAGATGAAACCGGTATAGACTTATCCGTAGTGGAAAATATGATGCCCCCAATAGCGGCTTTAACTGACGGCACGGATAAAATTATTGTTATCAAATCAACCGTGACTCCGGGAACTACCGTTTCTTTTGAAAAAAAACATCCCAAAAGTAACTTTTGCTTTAATCCGGAATTTTTAAGGGAAGCATCTTTTTTGGAGGATTTTTTAAATGCCGACAGAACCGTGATTGGAGCCAATAATGACCTAGTTTCAAGAAGGATGGCTGTAATTTATAAGCAGCGTTTTCCAAGGACTCAAATTTTCCAAACCGACCCTACTACTGCAGAGACAGTCAAATATTTTGCCAATGCTTTTCTTTCTACCAAAGTCACTTTTGCTAACTTTTTTTATGATTACTGTCAAAAGATCGGCATTAAATATGAGGAAGTGAAAAAAATGGCTGCAGCTGATAATAGAATTGCAGACGCACATTTGGATGTGACTACCCAAAGGGGATTTGGAGGCAAGTGTTTTCCCAAGGATTTGGTAGCAATCATGGGAGAGTTTAAAAAAAGCGGTGTTGATTTTTCACTTTTAAAAACAGTTTGGGAATATAATAAGAAAATAAGAAAGGTGCACGATTGGGAAGAAATTCCTTTTGTAGTTGAAGGCAACCATACTAAAAAGAAGTAATGTCTTTTATTAAATCTAATTTAGGACTTTCTCTGTCATCTGCAAAATCAACAGACACTAAATCCAACCTGTATCCCCTTTCTCCCCAGCCTGTTTTTTGAATATAAAAGAGGGCTGTTTTTAAAAGTGATTTAATTTTCCAGGGGGTAATTGCTTCTGCAGGTAAACCGTACTCGTGTGAGTATCTGGTTTTAACTTCCACAAACACCAAATAATCTTTTTCCCGGCAGACAATATCTATTTCCCCACCTCTTATTAAATAATTCCTCTCAAGTATTTTATATCCCTGTTTCTTAAGATATTGGCAGGCAAGCTCTTCACCTAAATTTCCGGTTTGTTTATTGGGCATATTTTTGTAATTAGAATTTATACCCTAACTGCTTCTTTTCCGGTTAAATTTCTGAGGTAGTAAAGCTTACTTCTTCTAATCTTACCAGCCCTTTTTTTAACTTCTACCTTGACTAAACTTCTGCTGCCTAGAGGCCAGGTTCTTTCCACTCCAACTCCCGCTGCACCAATTTTTCTGACAGTGAAGGTTTTGTTTTCTTCTCTTCCTCTAATTCTAATTAATATTCCTTCAAAAATCTGAACTCTGACTTTTTCTCCCTCTACCACTTTCGAGTGAACCAGGACACTATCACCAACACCAATATGTAAATTTTCTTCACCAAATTTTGCCGAAATCATAGCTTAATATTTTAACACAACTTCACTTATTTTACACAATTTTGAATGCCTCCGAGCCCAGAAGCTTTTTAATTTCCTGCTCCAAATCAGAATCAGGGTTTATGGAAAATGGCAGATTCATTCTTCTTAACTGCGATTCCCCGTTTGGTAAAAGTAAAGTGACCGGTATATCTCCGGGGAAATTTCTTAAAGTTCTATTAATATTTTGCAGAACAGAAATTTGGGTTCCTTTGGGCACATAAATTTCCACACTCTTGCCTATCCTTTTTTGCAAGTAATGCTCGGGGATATTATTTGGATCAAAAGGGGTGATATTTTCAATTACCAGTGATAACTCCTCCTCTCTTTTATCTATCCTGCCGTGGGTTAGAATCACCTGATCTTTAATCAGAAAATCTTTACCGGCATCATATATTGTAGGAAAAACCACCGCTTCTATATCAGAAACCCCATCAGAAATTCTGATAAAAGCCATTTCTTTGGCACTTTTTTTAGTAATCACCTTTTTAACTTGAACTAAAACTCCTCCCAAAACTAAACTTGCTCCAATACTCTCTTCAGAAATTTCAGAGATTTTGCATGTTGTAAACTCATCCACTTTTTGTAGTAGAGCCAAATATGGAGGCTCATGCAAATAAAAACCCAATAAATCTTTTTCAAATATCAAAAGCTGTTCCAAAGGCAATTCTTCCACCTCAGGAAGTTTAATTGCTAAATTAACCTCCTCTGTTTCATCAAATAAACTGAATTGTCCTGACAGCTTATTTTTATTTAATTTATGGGACCGCTCCAAAATCTGGTCCAATATTAGAAGCTGGGAAGCCCTGCTGCCTAAATGATCCAAAGCACCGGCTTTAATTAAACTTTCCAGAGTTTTCCTGTTAACCAACCTGGTATCCACCCTTTGACAAAGATCAGACAAAGAAGCAAAAAATCCCTCTCTTCTAGCTTCTAAAACAGACTTAATTGCTCCCTCTCCCACATTTTTAATGGCTGAAAGTCCAAAACGGATGCCCTGTTTCACCCGGCTTTTCTTCTCCAGCTCCACTTCGGTTAATTGTCTTTCCAATTCTTCTTCCGATAAACTTTTTAACTCCTCCAAGGTAAATCCAATCCCGGATTTGTTAAGATCAGGAGGCAGCACCACTATCCCCAACCTTTTGCACTCTTCAATTGCTGCAGCAATTTTATCCGTATCACCTGATTCTGCGGTCATCACAGCCGCCATAAACTCCACCGGAAAATTGGCTTTCATATAAGCTGTCTGATAAGCAACCATGGCATAACTGGCAGCATGGGCTTTATTAAATCCATAAGCTGCAAACGGAGCAATTAGGGCAAATAAATTTTCTGCCTTTTCTCGTCGCATGCCATTTGCTACGCAACCCTCCACAAATCTGCCCTTTTGTTTGACCATTTCAGAGGGGATTTTCTTACCCATGGCTTTTCTAAATTTATCCGCCTCTTCCCAGGAATACCCGGCTAAATTAATAGCCGTATATAAAACATCCTCCTGGTAAACCAAAAGCCCCAGTGACTGCTCCATGTATTCTTTCATCCGCGGGTCCGAATATTTAATCAGTTTAGGATTATTCTTTCTGGCAATATATTCCGGAATTACTCCCAGCGGTCCGGGCCTGTATAAAGCTACCATGGCAGCTAAATCTGCAATTGAAGAAGGCTTAAGTTCCACTAAATATTTGGTCATACCGGAAGAACCCAGTTGGAAAATCCCCATGGTATCACCCCTGGCCAAAAGTTCAAAAGCCTTTTTATCAACCAGGGGGATTTTATTTAAATCCACTTCTTTTTGCTGGTTTTCTCTTACAAACTCCACTGCTTTTCCTAAAATTGATAAATTTCTAATTCCCAGAAGGTCCATCTTCACAAGCCCTGCATCTTCTACCGCAAACATGTCATATTGTGAAACTAATTTCTCTCCGCTGGCCTCTTTTTGCAAAGGAGTAAAACTGGTAATGTCTGAAGGGGCAATGACAATCCCGGCTGCATGAACAGAGGCATGCCTGACAGTTCCTTCAATTTTAGTCGCCAAATCCAAAAGCTTTTTTACCTGGGGATCGCTTTTGTACATTTGAGCCAGATCTGTTACTTCCCTGATGGCATCGGATAAAGGTTTGTGAAACCCCTGATGGGGAGGAGGAATTAACTTGGCTATTTTGTCTACTTCGCCATAAGCCATCCCCATGACTCTGCCTACATCCCTGATGGCTGCTCTGCCCATCATGGTTCCAAAAGTAACAATATGGGCTACCCTGTCACTGCCGTATTTTTCCATCACATAGTTTATAACCTCATCCCTTCTGTCATCGGCAATATCGGCATCTATATCGGGGAGAGTTGGCCTGTAGACTGTTAAAAATCTTTCAAATGGAAGCAGGTAATCCAGGGGGTTTAAATTGGTCACTCCCAAGCAATACAGCACCAAAGACCCTGCAGCAGACCCTCTGGTGTTGGTAATTATTCCCCGCTCATGAGCCCAGGCCATAAAATCAGCTACCACCAGAAAATAATCTGCATATTTTGTCTTTTCAATTACCCCCAACTCAAATTCCAGTCTATTTTTAATCTCTTTGGTTAACCGGATTTTCTGCTGGGCTTTTTCATAGGTTAGATTGCGCAAGTACTGCGTGGAGGTTAAGCCTTCCTGAGTTTGAAAAAGAGGAAATTTAGCGACACCCAGGGGAATTTCTATATCAATTTTATCAGCCACTTTGCCCGTTTCCTCCAAAGCCTGCGGAAACTCAGCAAAATCCTCAAGCATCTGTTGGGGCGATTTAACAAAATAATCCGGAGTATCAATCATCCGCAGCCGGTCTGTTTCAGATAAAAACTTACCGGTCTGGATACAAAGCAGGACATCTTGTGCTTCGGCATCTTCTTTTTTTATGTAATGAAAATCATTGGTGGCTACCATCCCGGCACCGGTTTTTGCAGATATTTGCTTCACAGCTTTTTTGGTTAGATTTTGAATTTCCAAAAGCCTCTTTAAATCAACCTTTACTGACTCGTCGGCGGCTTGATCCAAACTGTCCTGATAAGGATGGGCCTGTATCTCTAAATAAAAGTTATCCTCACCGAAAATGTTCTGATAACTTTTAATCACCTCTGCCGCTTTTTCCAAATCACCATTTTGCAGGGTCCTGATAAACTCTCCCGAAGGACATCCTGATAAAGCAATCAATCCCTCGCTAAATTCTTTAAGCAGTTTTTTATCAACTCTGGGTCTGTAATAATAACCCTCTATATGGGCGATGGTAGTTAGTTTCATCAGATTAAGGTAACCCTGATAATTTTTAGCCAAAACTGTCAAATGAAAAGGTTCGGAATCAAGCTTTCCTTCCTTATCTTTGTGGGATCTTTTGGCAACATACATCTCCACCCCTATGATCGGTTTTATACCGGCCTCCCGGCAGGCTTTATAAAATTCAATTGCTCCGTACATTACTCCGTGGTCGGTAATGGCCAAAGCTTCCATTCCCAAATCTTTTACAGTTTTTACCAGTTGGGGAATTTTAGATAATCCGTCTAAAAGAGAGTATTCACTGTGACCGTGTAGATGAACAAATCTGCCCATAATTTTACACAAAAATTTTGCGGGGATGACTCTCACCGCGTCATCTTTTGTTGTTTATAGTTTACCACTGACCAGTATAGTTATTTCAAGTAGGAGTTTAGTAAGAACCTGCTATTTTAACAATTCTTCTAAAATATTTGTCAGTTTGGTGGTATCGGCTTTACCTGCTGATAACCTCATTACCCCTCCGACCAAAACCTGCAGGGCTGCCTCTTTACCCTTTTTGTAGTCTTCTACAGCCTTTGCATTTTCTTCTATAGCCTGTTTTGCCAACCTTTTCAGTTCTTCTTCACCACTTATAAGATTTGTTGTTTTAGATTTGATATTGCTGATAATAGCCTGGGGTGGTGTTGATGGATCCGGTTTACGATTAATTATATAGCTGGCTGTCCCCTTGGGGTCCACCCCTTGAGCCTGACCCAATTTCACTGCTTGTTCAAATAACGAAGTCATTCCCATGTTTATTATGGTTGCTCCGGATGCTTCAGAAATTCCGTAAGATTTCGCATAATAATCTACTTTATCTTGAGGCAACTTGCCTTTTATTTTTTCGGTAACTTTTGACTCTAAATGCTTGATTCGTAGTTCCGGCAGGTCCGGTTCGGGAAAATAGCGGTAATCATGAGCCTCTTCTTTAGATCTTTGAATATATGTACATTTTTTGTCCTCATTCCAACCCCTGGTTTCCTGTGTAAGCTTTTCTCCTTTCTCCAAAGCTTCGGTCTGCCTTTTAATTTCATATTGAATAGCTGCCACCATAAATCTAAAAGAATTTATATTTTTCAGTTCTACTCTATAATTCGGTAATCCACTTTCCCCTTCACGCTTTACGCTTACATTCGCCTCCAGCCTCATATCCCCTCTCTCCATATCAGCGTTGGACACTTCCAGGTAACGGAAGATCTGCTGCAGCGCTTTAGCATATTCTTTAACTTGTTCAGAACTGGTAAAATCAGGCTCTGTCACAATCTCCACCAAAGGTACACCTGAGCGGTTAAAGTCAATTAGAGTCTCGCTGCCTAAATGAGTTAATTTGCCGGTATCTTCTTCCTGGTGGGCTCTATTGATTCTTATTACTTGTCCATTATCAATTTTCAATTTTCCATTTATGCATAATGGCCACCGATACTGACTAATCTGATAACCTTTAGGAAGATCCGGGTAAAAATAATTTTTTCTTTCAAAAAGGCTCTTTTCTGCCACCTGGCAATTTAAGGCTAGTCCAATTTGGATACACTTGTTAATTGCCTCCCTATTTATATATGGCAAAGCTCCGGGTAAACCTAAACAAACCGGGCAAACATGAGTATTGGGTTCTTTACCAAAATAATCAGCGCTGCAAGCGCAAAACATCTTGGATTTGGTATTTAGTTCTACATGGACTTCAAGTCCAATCACCGGTTGGTATTTTTGTTTCATAATCACTCCATCCATTGCTCAATTAATGCGTCTATTCTGGATTGCTTGTCTGCATCAATAACACTACCTAGCATATCTCCACAGGCATTGTTAAAAAATGTAACTTGTGCAAGATTATATGGATCAAAACTTAAGACACGTTCTTGTCCTGTACTTGGATTTTCTTGACGCCAGAGCACTATTTTTATTTCCCCTCTACCATCATCTTCAACCTCTACGCCTTCTAAATCCTCCGGTGTAGAATATAAATACTCAAATTCCTCTTTCTGAAGTCGCCTCAAAACTCTATCTATATGACCTCTATCTGCAAGTTCTATTTTGCCACTATCCCTATCAGTAGCAGGAGAAACTATTAAATTTAAAACCGCGTTTAGTCGGCGTTCTACCACAGTCACCCTATCTGTCTTGCTGCGAAGCTCTGCTTCCCACCTAGCAAACGGGTCTTCTTTCTCTATTTTCCACCAAGGCATACTAATCATTCTCCTTTTTAACACTCATCACCGGCTTTTTTAAATGCCACTCAGTTGCCTGCTCATAAATTTCACCTACATTTAAAACCATTTCATCATCCATATACTTTCCTAAAATTTGCAAACCAACCGGAAGCCCTTCAGAAAAACCGCAAGGTACAGATAATCCCGGGATTCCTGCTAAAGATGCAGGGATAGTATAAGCATCTGA
Source organism: uncultured Gammaproteobacteria bacterium (assembly GCA_964551255.1). Classification (GTDB taxonomy): domain Bacteria; phylum Patescibacteriota; class Microgenomatia; order Daviesbacterales; family UBA10151; genus CAZKAW01. Next base: position 4,379 of record CAZKAW010000024.1, on the reverse strand, counting down.
AAGGTACATCTTTAAAGGATCATCTACCTTTTCCCCTAAATTCCATGCTGCAGTGGGGGAGGCTGGACCCACTATTACATCACACTTCTTAAAAGCCTCCTCAAAATCCTTCTTTATTAGAGTTCTTACTTTGGCAGCCTTGGCAAAATAATCATCGTAATATCCGCTGGAAAGAGCAAATGTTCCTAACATAATTCGTCTCTTAGGTTCTGCCCCAAAATCTTCCCTTCCGGATCCAAATCTTATCCCATCAAATCTGGCCAAATTTGAGGACACCTCCGAAGCCATGATTATGTAGTACACAGCCACCCCGTATTCTGTATTAGGTAGGCTAACCTCAACAATCTCTGCACCCAGATCCTCCAGTTTTTTTATGGCTTCTTTAATAACTTTCTCTACTCCCTGATCTAATCCTTTTCCGAAGTACTCCTCGGGCACTCCCACCTTTATAGCTTTTAAGTTTTGAGTTGCAGTTTTGAGTTTTGAGTTTTGAGTTTTGACATCTTCAACACAGTTACTATCCTTCCCATCTATTCCGGAAATCCAATCCAAGATCAATCCGGCATCAGCCACAGATTTGGTAAAAAGACCCGGACAATCCAAAGATGAGGCCATGGCAATAAAACCATACCTGGAGACTCTCCCGTAGCTTGGTTTTAATCCCACTACCCCGCAAAGGGAGGCCGGTTGTCTGATAGAACCGCCTGTATCTGAACCGATTGAAAATACACACAGGTCAGCAGCTACAGCCGCGGCAGAACCGGAAGAAGACCCCCCGGGAACTTTGGCTGGATCCCAAGGGTTTTTGGTAGAGCCATAGGCGGAATTTTCTCCTGATGAACCCATGGCAAACTCGTCACAATTAGTTTTACCAATAATACTAATGCCTTGCTTAATCAATCGTTCGACAACTGTTGCATTAAATGGAGGATAAAAATTGCTCAATATTTTAGACCCGGCTGTAGTTTTAATATTTTGAGTACAAATTATATCCTTTATCCCCGCAGGAATACCGCTTGTATTTTTTTTAACTTCTAAAAAAATGTTTAACTTTTCATTAAGACTGTTTATTCTATCTAAATAAGCCTTATTTAGCTCTTCTTCAGAAAATTCTTTGGCTTTTAAGGCTTGTAGGGTTTGAAGTAGTGTTAGAGAAGTTATATTACTCATTGCTAAAAACTCCCTTAGTGACAAAAAAACCATTTCTCTTATTGGGAGCATTCATTAAAGCTTCCGCTTGAGATAAACTTTTATCAGCCTCATCTTCTCTCATCACATTTTGATTGGCTGTAACATTAAAAGTCGCCTCCACCTTAGAGGTGTCTACCTTATTAAGCTGGTCAATATAATCCAAGATTTTAGAAAGCTGCCGGGAATATTTTTCCTCTTCATCCTCGGAAAGAGGTAAATTAGCCAGTTTTGCTACCTTGACAACATCAATTTTCATAGTATATAATGTATTCAATCACGCCCCCGAGCAATCGGGGGACATTTTTTTAAAAAACATCTAATTTTTGGATCTCCGTCTTGAAAATACCTCTTTTTAAATTCCAAATTTCTCTTCCCAAATGTCCAGGCGAATAAATTACTATCACTTGTTTTTTTCTTTCAATCAATAATTTATATAGGGGTTCAAAATCTCCATCACCCGAAAAGAAAATAAAACTTTCCAGTCCCTCATTCATAAACTTGTGAACATCAATGCAAATCTCCATATCAAAATCACATTTACGGCGATAAATCTTTTGTCCACCCACTACTGTAATTTGAATATATTTTACGGGTTTAGTAGTAACATGATAGCCTATTTTTACAGCTTTCCTCAAAAGCTGTTTTGATTTAGGGTGTTTGTCTTCACCATAATAAAATGAAATCTTTTTTATTTCCCTATAGTTCTTTAAGTATTTGTATAGTTTTTGAGGGTCAACTTCTTGTTTTAATGATTTCCTCCAGCCATAGACATTAGCCCAGTCAATAAAAACTGCTGTTTTACCCCTTAATTTAAGTTCCAAATTAGCCAACTTGGCTACATGTTTAACCTGATCTTTAGTTAATTTCATACTATTTTAGATACTACTCTGGGATTATACCCTATTGACATCTAAACTGAAATGACCTATAATTCCCTGTTAGTATGCGTATACCTGAAGATTCCCCCAGAATGTGGGGTGAAGAATTTATAAGAACTCTCAAACAGATAGGACAACTACCTGCATCTGAGTTAGAAGAGTTGCTGGAAGAAGGTGCGTCTCAAAAAATAAGAGTAAGAAGTTTTTCTCCGGGAGAAAACAGACCTGTCCCTTCAGAGTGGGCAGGAGCCATTATGGGAAAACTAAACCGAGTCCTGGAAAAAGCCTCAATTACTGACCATTTTAAACTCCATATAGCAGATACTGTACTAGGACAACTAACTTCTGGAATGCATAGAATGGTTGGTACTCAAATTTATTTAGTAGAGTGTGGTTTGAATCCTGATAATAACCAATGGGGAATTTTTGATCCCGAATTAAGCCGAGGTGTAGAAAAAGAAGCAATTAGATTAAACCGTCCTTATAGAAGATTGACTGGAGATCCGACCGCTCACCACAATAAGATGGATAGATGGTGGGTGGCTGATTATGTAGCAACCTATGGTGAAAACCCAGAGGAGATCTCAAGTTGAAACTAAAAGCAACAATTTCTTTACCAGGTGAACACTTTTCTCCTGATCAAAGATTAACTCTGGCAAGACTGGTGATAGTAACGAATAGCCCAGAGTTACATAATAGAGTATACCAAGAAGTTCTTAGGCCAAATCTGCGCGTTGCGGAAAGCTTCGGCCCAGCCGAATACTTTAGCCAATTATCAGATAGAATGACAAGAACTAATGATTGTAGAATTGGAGTTGATGTTACTCTTTCTGGAATTTCAGTTACGGCAAGAAGAGCTCAAAAAGACTTTTGGGATGGGTTAGAAGGACTTCACCGCATTTACCGTGAAGTTATAATGGAACACTTGAGTTCAGGACTAAGTGCGCAGCTATTTACCAGAATGGCTCTTGATGCTCACGTTTCATACCTAGATCATTTTGGATCAACTTCCCTTCTTGAACAAGGTCCGGAGATTATAGAAGGTAAAGCCTTAATTGAAACAGCTAGTCTGGCTCAAGTAGTTAGAACTGAATTAGTTGCTTTACTGGGAGATGAAAGAACTTTGTCCGAATTTGCAACACTATTTAGACAGGGTGAACAAGAACTAACAGCATTCCAAGGTTTACAGCCCGAACGGTTAGGATAATTCTTTAAACCCTTCCTTCCATTTCCCGGAGGGCTTTAACTCTTTCCTCAACCGGAGGATGGGTGCTGAATAGTTTAACTAACCAGTTTGCGCCCTCTTTTCCTTTCAGCGGATTTGAGATATAAAGATGGGCTGTACCTGTGTGGGCTGCCCTAAGAGGTGCCCTGTCAGATGAAATCTTAAGCAAGGCATCAGCCAACCCCTGAGGATATCTTGTTAATAATACCCCCGAAGCATCTGCCAAAAACTCCCTGCGTCTGGAAACTGCCAACTGGATCAGGGTGGCCACAATTGGGGCCAAAATTGCCACAGCTATACCTAAAACAGCATAAATAGCCCCGGCCTTACTGTCCCTGTCATTATTCCCAGAAAACCACATAGACCTTAAGAAAAAATCAGACAATGTAGCAATAGTCCCCACCAAAACTGACACCACTGCCATTACCAGGGTATCCCTATTCCCCACATGGGACAGTTCATGGGCAGTCACCCCTTCCAACTCCTGTTTGTTTAACTTCTGTAAAATCCCGGAAGTAAAAGCTATAGCAGCATGTTTGGGATCTCTGCCTGTTGCAAAAGCATTCGGAGCAGACTCCTCCATAATGTAGATTTTGGGCAAGGGCAAGCCAGCAGCTATACACAAATTTTCTACCATCCGGTAAACTTCGGGGTTATCTTTTTTTTCAATGGGTTTGGCCCCGGATATAGAAAGGACAATTTTATCAGACCAAAAGTATGAGACAAAATTCATCAGCCCTGCCATAATTAAAGCAAACCCGACTATTCCCAAACCCCCTACTTCACCATAACCAAACCCCCGGGCAATCACATACACCACTCCCACAAAAAAGAGGGAAAAGAAAAACATGATTAACCAAGTTTTTAAAATATTAGACCCTACATGATCCCAAGCAGTGTTAACGTTTTTCATAGAGAAAGGCAAGGTTCTGCGAGCGCAAGGTAAAATAATTTATACCGAAGCGCGAAGCAGGTCCTTATAGTAGCCATGTGTATATTTTAACAGAAACGAAGTTAAAATTTAACCTGTATATCTTTTTTCTCTTCTTCAGAAGCTTTGAAGAAATCTTCTTTGGTAAAGCCAA
>CAZKAW010000023.1:0-14470 GCA_964551255.1 uncultured Gammaproteobacteria bacterium | reverse complement strand
TTACAATCTTGCTGCACCGTTCTGGCTTTACCACAACCGGTACATTCATTTCTTAAAAATGTCCAGTTACAAACCGGTGGAGGAACTGCACAACCCCACTGGGGGGTTCTACAAGCTTCATCATCAGTTTCCCCTGTTTTTATTCTATTTCCATTACAATCAATAGATACAGTATTGGCACGTCCGCAACTGATACATTCATTTAAAGTAGGAGTTAAGGGACATTCAGCAGGAGGTTCAACAGGTGGCCCCTGCACAGGAGGGCCCTGTACTGGTGGACCTTGAACCGGCGGGTTGGCTAAAGCTAAATTAGGACCTCTCTGAAAGGAATTTCCTAGTACCCCTTGCTGAGCCCCTGCCAAAAGCACCATGGCAGAAACACCCAGTAATAAATTTCTAATAAATTTTTTAGTTATAAACATAAACTATTTGCTTTGTGCCAGATTATACTATAGGGTCAGAATATTGTCAAGTTATAAGAATGTAAGAAAATCATAGAAATTTTTGGTGATAATCTCTATTGGGGACTAGTCCCTGCCCTAGACTAATCCCCAACACAGATTACCACTACTGCCTGCTTTTCCAAAATGCCCTTTTTGAGGGCAGATTGTCTTCAATTTTTCAAAACCGAGCCTATTTTAGGGTCTTGACAACCCCTGCAAATTTATTCTAATGTTAATTTAGAAAGCAACTTCTATCTGCTCTTGAAGTTGTTTTCGAAATTAATAAAAAGGGCATTGCTATTCGAGTCCGTCTGCGGTAGTAATGCTCTTTTTTAATACCTTACCCCCTGACCATCAGAATTAACTGCTGATCGGAAGCTGCTAAAACCTTTTTAACCTGTTCTGCCACCAGATCTATTCTTTGTCTATTTCTTTTCTCCCGTTTTAATCCGGCCACTAATTTCTGAGTAAATAACATAAGTAAAAATACATTACCACAGCAAAATACTATTTGTCAAGTATTTTAAGTCCCATAGGTTTTTTTACTAGTTTTTTCCTATGTCCTGTAGTTAAATACAGAGGATATGTTAGTTAGTTAGGATTGATATAACAATCTAATCTAAGGGTATACTTTTGGATATTAACAACAATCTAGTCTTTGTGGAAAAGTATTTAGGATTTTACCAATCTACCGGAATAAGGTTACTTTGAGGTGTTATTTGTTGCCATTCCTCTTCGGAGTAACCAACCAGTTTACGCAACCCGTTATTTAACATTGGCCTTGAGAAAACATTATCTTCTATTTGATAGCCACGGTAGTAGTGACCCACCCCGGGTCTCCAGATAAATCTGGTTTTAGGACCTGATGATTGTCTTCCCCGTTCTGCAGGATTATCTTCGTTTATTTCATAAGATACAGTAATCGGCAAACGAACCAAAGTATTTTCACGGTAATTAGGACCATCCATGGTTAGAGTAAGTCTGGCCCATCCTCCTCCAAGTCTTTGGATATTACCCCAAAATTTGTCAATTGGGTGAGTCCAAATCTCACCGGCAATGGAAGACCTTTCAATAACTACCGGTATACGTTGCATCCCTACATACTCCCAAAGCATGTTAAAAATATTGTTAGGGTGATCCCTACCCATGCTATTGCCAACCGATATTCCGGGTGGAAAATAAACACCTCCAAATTGTTCAGGTTGGGCGGCATGACCATAGTGCCAAACCCCGGCTATGGTATCTATTTCATCCATAGTAAAATGCACCCCTCCCAGCCATCCTTCAGAAGGAGTCTCTTTTAATTGCTGGGCTTTCCAATTAGACATACCATTACAAATACCTTGACCGCTCCCGGTCATTTGCTGTAAAACAGCAATAAATCTATTAATTCTAGGTTCAACCTCTGACCAGGGTTCGCCACTCTCCTGAACGTATCCTTGGGCAAATTTGATTAATATCCTCTCCACTCCCCGACCATTAGGATAATACGGGAAGGGACTCCTTCTAAAAAGTGCTTCCTGACCAATAGGTTCAGCCCGAGCAGTTTCCGGTAATGCCCACGAAAGAAGGATTCCTCCCACAGCTCCTTCAGCGGCAGCTGCAAAAAATGTCCTTCTGCCCATGCTACTATGTAAAAGCGCAGTAAACCAATCTGTCCGGGGGGCTTTTTCTTCAACTTCAGAGATGGGACCAGCAGTTTTTAACACTCTAAAAGGCGCACTAAGAAAATTACGGCGGGATTCAATACTCATATTTGAAGCCTATTTTATCACTATGGGGTAGAAATATCAAGCAAGAAAAAGGGATTATAGCGGATATAGAGATAAATTAGGTATTTGTTCAAAGTGCTTTCTGTTTAGAGTAACAACCATACCGCCAACTGATAAACAGGAGGCAGCAATAATATAATCCGGAACCTGAAGAGTCTGTTTTATATCACGGTAAAGCCCTCCGGCGCGGATAGCAATCTCCTCAGTCAACTCAATTCTTCGAAGATAAGTAATAATATTTTCTACCTTCCGATGAATTTCAACATTCTTGGTACTGTGACCTGAAAATAGTTCAAATATAACAACGGTGGGTATATACAATTCAACTTCTTGACTTAAGTCTTTTAAAAAATCCTGCCATTTGGTACCTCCACGCAAAGAATCAATAAGGATACTGGTATCTATAACAATTTTCATTTCTGCTCGTCCCACCTACCCAGAAAATCCGCTGCTCCTTTTCTTCTGAGCGGATTATCTCTTTCAACATTGTAGTCTGTAAAAATACCCCTTGCTTTTTCTGAAGCTCTTATCAATCCCTTTAAATCAGTTCCCTTTTTTGCCGGGCTAATAATTGCTACTTCCTTTTTATCTTTTTCTATAATCACCAGTGTGCCCAATGCTACCTGATTGAGAAGTTCAAAAAAATTGTTTCTGGCAGAAGTGGCTGATACCTTAATCATACTCATATGAGTATGATACCATCTAACGTACACCTTGTCAACAGTTTTATTAACTTTATTTTCCAAAAATCATTCTGCCGGCCGGGGTTTGGATGTTTTTGGTCACTTCCACTTTAATAGTCTGGCCGATTTTTTCAGCCCCTCCGGACACTACCACCATGGTCCCGTCTGACAGATAACCTATCCCCTGCATTTTATCCTTGCCCAAATGCACAATCTTGATATTTAACTTCTCCCCCGGCAAAGCAATAGTCTTAACCGAATTGGCCAAATCATTGACATTCAAAACAGCAATATTGGAAATGGAAGCCAGCTTGTTTAAATTAAAATCCGTAGTGACAATTTTACCGTGCAAACCTTTGGCCAGGTTCAGGAGTTTTTCATCTACAGCCTTACCGTTTTGATCCTTATCCCAAATTTCCACTCTGATTTGCTTTATTTTTTTTAGCTCCTCCACTACCTCAAAGCCCTTCCTGCCTCTTTGCCTTTTTAAATCATCTGCGGAATCAGACACCTGTTGCAGTTCAGTTAAAACAAACCTGGGAATCAAAATCAGCCCGCTGATAAACCCGGTTCTGGCAATATCCAGAATTCTACCGTCAATAATGGCTGAAGTATCCAAAATCAGGGGTCTGGTCAAGGCAACCGAACCTACCTGCGGAGTTTGGGTAAAAGGAAAATTCGGGCGGGGCAGTTTAACAATCTGGTTGGAAACTTCGGAAGAAACCCGGTGAACCACAAAATTAAAAGTGGTCATGGTGATAACCCTGATATAGCGGGCTATCCGGGGAAAAACCATGTAACCTATTCCGCCTGCAGCCAAAGTCAAAAACACTCTGATGACAAAAGACTCCATTCCCTCAATAGGAGGAATCAGCTGTGAATATATGGCTGCCAGTGTGGCAAAGATAAACGCCAATATCAGGCGCAAAACCGCTCTTAAACGCACGGGATAAATCCTTTCGTAGAGGCAAAATAAATCCAATGAAAATCCCCTACAAATTCTATTTTGCCACAAGACGGGAGGCAGAATCAAGCATTAAGAATTTAATGGATTTGGCTGTGTTTGGAGAGATAATTTTGTCAAAGCCCAGTTTGGTAGCCTCTTTAATTCTTCTGTCCAAATTGCCAACACTTCTTATTTCCCCCAAAAGTCCCACTTCTCCGATAAAAACCGCCTTTGGTGGGATATTTTGATCTTTAACTGAGGAAATTATAGCCATGGCTATTGCCAAATCAGCTGCCGGCTCAAATATTTTCAAACCTCCCACCACATTGACAAAAACATCCTGGTCATACAAAGGCAAACCCAGCCTTTTTTGCAGTACTGCCACCAGAAGCTGCAACCTGTTGTTATCAACTCCTGTTCCTACCCGTCTTGGCGAGGGCAGGTTTGACTTGTTTACCAAAGCCTGGATTTCCACCAAAAGCGGTCTTATCCCGGCCATGACTGCTGCCACGGCTGAGCCCGGGGCGTTAACTTTAGCTTCCAAAAACAACCTGGAGGGGTTTTTAACCTCTTCCATTCCCCCCTCTTTCATATCAAATATCCCCACCTCGTCAGTGGGCCCGAATCTATTTTTGGTCACTCTTAAAACCCGGAATTGGCTGGAGGGATCACCTTCCAGGGATAAAACCACATCTACCAGGTGTTCCAGGGTCCTGGGACCTGCCACCATACCCTCCTTGGTAACATGGCCAACCAAAAATACAGGAATATGCAAATGCTTGGCCAGCCTTTGCAGACGGTGAGCACACTCGCGGACCTGACCGACTGATCCGGCTACTGATTCCAAATCAGTTGTCTGAAGAGTTTGAATTGAATCTACTATCACCAAACCAGGCTTAAAACCCTCAATTGCCCCTATAATTAAATCTACATCTATTTCTTTCAATACTGCTAAATTCGCTCCCGATTTAATCCTATCCACCCTCAGTTTAATTTGTTGGGCAGATTCTTCCCCGGCCACATACAAGCAAGAACCGGGTTTTTCATTTATGTTCAGTGCCAGTTGGGTTAAAAGTGTGCTTTTGCCAATTCCCGGATCGCCTGAAACCAAAATAAGCGAGCCTAAAACTATTCCTCCTCCCAAGCAGCGGTCAAATTCTTCTATTTTAGTACTAAGTCTTTTATAATTACTTTTTACAATTTTTGATAAATCTATTATTTCTGCTTTTTCAACTTTACCCTTGACGCTTTCCGCTTTACCTTTTTCTATTGTCTCTACCATGGAGTTCCAGGAATCACACTGCGGACATTTTCCTAAATAAGTGGAAGACCGGTAGCCGCATTGCTGGCAGATGTAACTGGAGAAAACTTTTGGCATAAATTGATTAATGATTAATGATTAATGATTAATGATTTTTTTCTTCTTTAATTGTTATTCATTAATCATTTATATATAAGGCCTTCTGTGGAAGTAATAAGGGGAGCCAAATTAAGTCTTCTTTTTTTGCTGTCTACGCTATCGACTATTAATGTAACAGTTTTTCCTATCTCGTAGTTAGCATCAGGAGTAACTCTAGACGACGCCAAAAATCCTTCAACTCCATCTAATTTAACTGATATTCCTTCCTGTGTAATGGCAGTAATCTCCCCTTTAATTACCTCATCGGCCGGATATTTTTGGGTAAGTTTGGCAAAGGGATCCTCTGATAACTGCTTTAAAGAAAGATTCAGTCTGCCTAATTGCTCATCTATCCCTAAAACTACCACCTCCAGCTCCTGACCTGCCTTAAACAGGGTTGATAAATCTTCTACCTTATCCCAGGATACATCCGAGATAAAGACTAACCCTTCCAGCCCTCCAATATCCACCACCAGCCCAAAAGGCAGTATGGCCACAACTTTGCCGTGCTCCTTTTGGTTTACCTTAAAAGCCTTCAATTTTCTCAAAATATCATCGGATACTTGTCCTCTTTGAGAAAATATCAATCTATTATTTGCTTGGTCAATCTCTACTACACTAATTCGAATATTTTGTCCTATTAGCTCCGACATTCCCTGATTCAGTCTGCTTAAGAGCTCAAAACCTACTTGTGAATTGGGTAAAAAACCCCGGCTACCCTCTACTTCCACAATTAATCCCCCTTTATTTACCTCCAATACCTGACCGGTCAGTTTACTCTTTTGGTTTTGGGCGGAAATAAATTTAGACCAACTTGGCAGCCTTCTTGATTTTGAAGAACTACCCCTGGCTTGGGCGGAAACTTGACGGGTAGAGAGTAAGGTTTGACCTGATTCATTTTCTACCATTACTACAAAGGTGGTTAATTTATCTCCTACTTTTAGGTTATCCCATTTACCGGGATCAATTTCCCGCCTGGAAATAACACCCTCGGACTTGGTACCTAAATCCAAAATGAGTTCTTTATCAGTTTTGGTTATGACCTCGCCTTCCACTTGCCGGCCACGGGACAAAGGCTTAATTTTCTTATTCTGAGAAGCTAAAAGTTCCTCCATAGTGACCATGCGTGGATTATACAACAGATTATACTTGACTGGAAGTGGGTCCAACATTAATAATAAATTAATGCCCAAATTTGGTAGGTTAGTCCGTCTTTGTCTGGTTTTTATCCAGATATTATCCCTGTCTTTTGGCAATACGGCTGTTGTTTTAGCCATAGAAGCCAGCCCGTCTGCCAATCTTCAGCCGGAGCTTATCCCGGTTTTATCTCTTCCATTTACAGGCAGTTACTCTATTACTAAACAGTTTGGAGATAAAGAAGAAGATCCCAGGCTTCCTCCTTTGCATAACGGAGTGGATTTTGCTTTGGATGAAGGTACCCGGGTTTTGGCTGTAGACGCAGGGGAAATAATTTTTGCAGGAGAAGGAGACTTTGGTATTACCGTGAAGATTAAACATTCATGGGGAGAAAGTGTATATGGTCATCTGTCGTCAGTTATCAGTTCTCAGTCATCAGTTATCGGAAATGGGTCTGCCGGTTTTCAGTTAACCGGTCAACAGAAAACGGACCAACTAGGATCCGAAAACGGAAAACAGAAAACCGATAACTGGAAAGTATCCAAAGGAGATGTGATAGCTCTTTCCGGCTCAACCGGGATTACCACCGGCCCTCATCTGCATTTTGGCATCAGACCCAATAATGCCGATTTGACAAACGAGTACTTTGGTTTTATTGATCCTACCCCATATCTCAGAATGACTCAGAATGACTCAGAGAACCAGGCAATCAGTGAATCAGAAAATCAGATAAACCGGAATTATGATACCGAAAATATTTTGGGTGAAGCCTCGGCAGCAGCTTCACTGCAAAACCTGTTAGCAAGTAGCAGCCAGGAAGAATCCACACCCTCAGCCTCAGCGCAAGACATCAGCCGGGATCCAAACTACCTTTTCAATTACAAGTTTAACTTATCAAACGGCAATTCTGCCCATTTTTATGACAAAGCAACTCAAAGAGCCTCATTTGCCATAGCTGATAAAGATTATAACTATAAGTTGAGATTTTTTCTAAAAGACAGCTCCAATTCCGCTACCCCTAAGCTGGAAGGAAACAAAATAGAATTTCCTGTTGAAGTTTCCGGCATCCCCATGACTTTAAGATATGAAATTTCAGAAGATAGAGTAAAGGAAGAGTTCATAATATCAGAAAATCCTTTTTCTAAAGACCCAAACATTTTACCGGAAAACCAACTAAAAATACCTTTTGACTTAAGTTTTGAAGGGTTAACAATAGAAAAAGAAGGGGAAGAATATATTTTTAGGTCGGAAGACGGCAGTATCTACTGGCAGATTTTAGCCCCCACCATTAAAGATACTACAGGTTATGAAAAACCAATTGGTTTGGAGGTAAACGACTCTTCCGGAGAAGCCATCTTAACAGTTGACAGTCAATTCTTAAAAGAAGCTGTCTATCCGGTAGTGATTGATCCTACGGTTGTAATCAATACATCGTCTGATGCTAATTCCACCAGGGTTTCCACTATGCGCAATCTGGTGAGGACTTCAGACGGCACTTTGCATGCTTTTTTCCAAACAGGCACCCAGACTGCTACCTGCGGAGGTTCTTCTCAGGCTGGACTGTTGTGGTTTAATTCCACAGACTCTGGAGTAACTTGGACCTGCCAGGGGCAGCTGACTTCAACTACGGCTATCTACCCCAGCGCTGTAGCAGATTCTTCTGACAATATTTATGTCGTCTATTCCAAAGTTACCTCGGGATCAAGTGGAACGGCTGATATCTTTTACCGTAAACTGACTAAAGGTGCAGGCACTACCTGGACATTGGAATCCCAACAACAGGTTTTAGATGCTTCCAGCAGTATTGCTTACACCTACGCCACCATAGCGCTTGAGGGAACTACCAGAATCTGGCTGGCCCTTCGCTACTTTGACGGCACCAATTATCAGGTGACTGCTTATTACTCCAATGGTTTAGGGGCTGCTCCAACCTGGACCCAAAGCGTGGCTACCATGAATACTGCCGGCACCTCTGCCACCTATCATATTCCTGTAATTGTTCGCTATAGCTCTTCTTTGGCAGTCATCTACAATGACCAGGGCACTTCGGGAGATATGATGTGGAGGAATAGGGCAGACAGTGACGGATTAACTTCATGGAACGCTGAAGCCACCATTAATACCACCTTTAGCGTCACCGACCCTGTTTTTTCCGCAGCCGGCAATTCTTCAAGCGGTGATATTTACCTGGCGGTTGGTGACGGCACTACGGTTTATTTTACCTATTATAATGGTACCAGCTGGTCAGCTCTGGCCACCGTATCTTCATCAATCAGAACAGATTCCTTTGTGGCGGTGGAAACCAATAACACCAGTGTCTGGGTGGTGTACGGGGACACCACCGGCATAAACTCTGGTTCCGTAGCAGGCAGAATGCTGGTTTACAAAAAAGGCGTTTCGCCCTTTGCCACCGCTAATTTTGACTCATCCGCAACAAACATTGTTTCCCACCACGGCACTTTTACCAAATATTGGAGTTATGTTTCTGCTGCTTATACGGACGATACCACGGATGCGGATGATACGGGAACTGCCGATGTACAGATGGTAACCGGCGTAGATGATATAGCCTATTTCGGGAAAAGCGTCCAGTTTGACGCTTTAGCCTGGGATCTGTCAACTAACGGGGCCGGTGGAGTGGTCGCCTGGGAATATTGTTCGGCTGTGGACGGTTCGTCGGCCTGCACTACCTGGAGCAGTTTAAGCTTTACCGCCTCAAACAACACTAATTTTACGGCTGACGGTGATGGTTCATTTAGTGTCCCGGGGGATTGGGTAACTGCCAAGGTTAATTCGGAAACAACTGCCTATTACTATATCAGAGCCCGGACCACCACAGGTTATACCACCTCGCCTGTTGGAGCCCAGATAGTGTCCATGTCCCAAATAGACTGGGGCAGCGTGGCAGACTCCACTGCCGGGTTATATGTGGTGTGGACGGAAAATGACGCCTCGCCCTATAAAGTCCGCTACCAAACCGCCATTACCCATAACGCTACTCCTTCCGACCCATCTTCTTTGGGAGGACATGTTTCCGGAAGTTTTACCTCGGACAGCACTCCTACTTTAACATTTACCACCTCTGACCCTGATGCTGCTGATACTGTCAAATACCAGATCCAAATTGATGACTCGTCTGATTTTTCCTCAGCTGTAGTGGATTATACTTCGGCTTTAGCTGCCCAGGGATCAACTTCATTCACAGTCAGCCAGGCAGCAGGATCAGGTTCTTATACCACCGGTTCTGCAGATCAAACCTTATCTGACGCAAGTTATTACTGGAGAGTCCGGATTACGGACAGTAGCAGTGCCACCAGCGGTTGGTCAACTGCCAATTCAGGATCAATTGCTTTTAAAGTAGATACCACAGCCCCTTCTGCTGCTTCCGGTCTGACCTCATCCAGCCACACGGCCTCAACTTATAGCGCGGATTCAACAGTTGATGTTTCCTGGACAGCCTCAACAGACGGAGGATCAGGGATTGCCGGTTATTCTTACACTTTTGATACCACTTCCGGTACCACTCCTGATACCACTTCTGACGGTGCATCAACCTCTACTACCTCATCGTCTTTGTCCGACGGCACTTCTCACTATTTCCATGTCCGGGCCATAGATAATGTAGATAACGCAGGCTCGGCAGTTCATTTAGGACCATTCTATATTGACACCACCGGTCCCTCGACTCCCGGTACCCCCTCTACTTCCACTCCCACCTCTGACACCACTCCCACCTGGAGCTGGACAGCTTCAACTGACTCCGGTTCGGGTTTGGCCTCAAGCGCTACTTACAGTGTCCAGTGGTGTACGGATTCGGGGTTTTCGGGTTGCAGTTCCAATACCTCAACCACTACTACCAACTCTTTTACCCACTCTACAGCTTTGGCTGACGGAACCTGGTATGTCAGGATCAGGGCCACGGATGATTTGGGCAATAACTCATCTTACTCCTCAAACGGAACTGTAGTGGTGGACAGTACTTCCCCAAATTCAATAGATTTGCAAAGCCCCGACGATAAAGCCTTTACCTCTAATTCCCGGCCAACTTTTAAATGGAAAGCGGCCTCAACAGGAGATGCCACCTCCGGTTTGTCAAAGTATAAATTTCACATAGATAACGGCACCGGAGGTGACATTGACATAGATGCTATTCCGGTGTCAAGAACTACAGACTATACCACTGACAAATATGTTATTTCTTATGAAAATTTCTCCGATTCTGACAGCAGCAACAACTACATTTCTTTATATACCAAATCCTCCTCTCTCTGGTCCTCAGGAGAAAATGACGGCAAACTTCGTGAAGGCAAAAGAACCTGGCAGGTGACAGCGGTAGACAGTGCCGGAAATACTTACTCAAGCTCAAGAACTTTATATGCTGATTTTAGCGGTCCCGCCTTAAGCAGTATTTCTGTTGATAATATTACAGACATTGACGGTTATCTGCTAGTAACCGCCAACAAGCCAAAAATTACCGGCAAGATAACCGACAATTTGGCTTACTCCAAGTTAGAACTGAATTTTGAAAAGGAAAATTATTTGCTGGGGATTTTAATTTCCAAATCGAGTAAAGTAATTACCCATACTTTTGACAATAGCTCTAATGCAACAAGCTTGGAATTTTCCTTCTTAACGGATGAGGAGTTGGATTACGGCAAGTACAAATTGGCTGTTTACGGAGTTGACAAGGCCGGCCATAAATCCGAAGGAGTAGGTTTTGACTTACATCTTTTAACAGACGACAAGGCCAAAGAGCTGCTTGCCCTAAAAGACAAAAGTAAACTCCAAAAGCTTAAGGAGAAAAGCCAAACTTCTCTTAAAGAACTTGAGAAAAAGGCCATCATCCGGATAGAAAAACAGCAAGACGAGCTGGAAAAACTTGTCACTGCTTTAAGTCAAAACACCGCCCGAATAGCTTCCCTTTTTGAAATAATCTTCTCTGAGCAAGGGAAAACTTTTATACAAAGTGTTTCCGCTACTACCGGCAGTGTAACTTCAGCAGCCACCGGCGGGGCTTTAGCAGTGTCATCTTCCGTAAAGGTAGCGGTGAACGTGGCCGATACCAGTCTGACTATAGTAGCTTTGGGAGTAATTGATGCCGGAAGCTCAACTGTCCATCTAACCACTCAGCTTGCCCGGCTTTCTGTTAAATACGCTGTGACTATTCTACCCGGCCAAGTTAGCAGCAGCCTAGTTGCTTTTTATGATCTGAATAAAGACTTTAATGATAATTTTTATCGCTCGCAGACTCAGGTCCAACAACAAATAGTTGGTGAATATCAGAAAAACGGGCAAAATTTAGTCAATTTAGTAGCTACTGCGGGGTCAACGGTAAATACAATCCGGGATGGGGCTGTAACACAGGCCAGGCGGGCCGGTGATTTTGCCTACCGTCTTAGGGTAGGGACCGATACATTCTATGCTATAGTCTTTGATGATAATCCTACTGTTATTACCGATGTCACCATAGAGGAAATTGGCCCGGATTTTGCTGTAGTTTCCTGGAAAACCAACCACTTTGCCACAGGCAAGGTAAATTACGGGGCTGACCTCACTTACGGGCAGGAAGTGCTTTTGGAAAAAAGAGAAAAGTATCATACAGCCAGACTCAGCGGACTTGAGAAGGGAAAACGGTATTTCTTTGAAGTAATGTCTCAAAGCAAGACTTACGCCTATGATGCGTACTATTCTTTTGAGACACTAGAATGATTTCATGTTAATATAATTCTATGGAAAAGTTCTTACAACCACTCACAGTAGCGGCATTGACAGTTTTTGTCTTCATTTTTACCCGTAACGCTATCACCGGAGTTTTTAAAATCCAAATTACCCTTTTTTTGATAATAGCCTTTGCTATTTACAGCTATTTAGTAACTAAAAAAGGAGAGGTTTTGACTACCCATCCAAAGTTTATTTATTTATTCTTAGCCACCATCTTATTTCTGGTAGGCTCAACCGGCTGGTTCTTTTCTCCCTTCTTTTTTATACTTTATCTTTCCACTATCCTGCTGGCTTTTGTCTTTAATTTAGCCTCTTCTCTAAGTTTTGTTTTAATGCTGGTTTTGCTTTTTTCTTTAAATATCGGAGAGGTGGATTTAACTTATGATTTCCTGGTGGTTTTGTCGCTTCTGACCACTATCCCCTTAAGTTTATATCTTCGAAAAGAATACCTGAGGTTGAAAGAAGCTGAGAAGGGAATATTGATTTTGGAGAAAGAAAAGGAAAAATACCAGAGCCGGGTGGATGAAGTTTTATCAAATAAGATCAATAATTTTGCTGCCAATTTGCGTCAGCCAATTAACGATATGCGTCTTTTAGGGTATAGATTGTTAAAAGTCAAAAAAGCAGAGCTGGGTAAGTATAGTGAAAGGCTGATTACTGCCTCTGAAGAAGCCTTAAGCGTCCTAAAAACTTTCGAATCAGAATCCACCGGAACTACGGTACTTTCCACCCCCCAAAAGCCTAAGACAAAAAACTTTTAACTTTTTCCACCAGTTGATCGGGATTAAGATCTGACTTAACCATAAAGTCTGAAGCTCCCAAGGAAACAGCTTCTTTTATAACTGAATCGTGCCCAAGATTGGTAAGCAGTATAATCCTGCCGTTTTTTGGGGATTTGTCTTCTTTTAAGGCTTTCAAAACCGAGATGCCGTCCATCTTAGGCATCATGACATCAAGTAAAACAAGGGAGTAATTTCCCTCTTTAAGTTTGGTGAGTCCTTCCTGGCCGTCTACAGCTACACTTACTTCAAATCCTGCCTCTTCCAAAATCTCCCGGTAAATATCCCTGGTGTAGGTATCATCCTCAACCAGTAAAATTTTTTGTTTATCTGCCATTGTCAATACTGATAAAGACCCGGCAGTGGGGTATTTTCACATACCCTTGCGGATATATTATCGTCCCCGCTGCAAGCTTTTACGACTGAGTTCGGGATGGGCCTCGCCTCGCCTTGCGGCGGGCGAAGTCCCGCCAAAGGCGGGATCAGGTAGGACGCTTGCGCTAAAAACCACCGAGAAATTAAAGTATAGGATATTTTATGTAAAGTATCAAGAGTTAATATATTTTGAATCAAAAAAGCCACTTGAAAATATAACGGGTATAGTGGTTATAATTATATTATGAGGATTGCCAACTTCCACCACCAGTCTACTGACTGTAAACGCGGGTTTACCTTACTCGAGCTTTTGGTGACTGTTTCCATAATTGGGATTATTGCTGTAGTAGGGATAACTCTTTTTTTGAACGTTCAAAAAGGCGCCCGCGACTCCAGAAGAAAAGCTGACATAGATACAGTAGCTAAGGTTTTTGAGATTAATAAAACCGGCAGTGAATATCAAAATGTAGCGGGAAATCAATTTGCTTCCGGTGCTATCCCGCAAGACCCAAAAGGCCCTTATGCAGGACCTAATACTCCAGCAGGATGTGGCAATCCTGGCGCAACTGATGGTTATGGAAATAAATGCTGGTATTGCATACAAAATCCGGCTGTGCAGTCTGGGGCTGGTCTTTGTTCACAGCAAAGTGATGCTCTTGGAACATTTAATAATTATGCAAAAACCAGCTGGAGAGTTTGTGCTAATTTGGAGAACAGTCCTCTTTATTACTGCCGGCTCAACCAGCAATAAGTTTTACTTACACCCTGAAATGTGAATACGTGTAGAAAGGTGAGCAAAAAATCTTCATCCTTCGACTACGCTCAGGATTGATACCGAGCGTAGTGGTTCGACAAGCTCACCACACTTCGAACCACACTGAGTGTAGTCGAAGTGCCGAATGTGTCAACATCAACCATTAGTATCAGTTGGCTAAACACCTTGCAGTGCTTACACCGCTGACCTATCAACGTCGTAGTCTACGACGGGTTTAAAAGATACCTCATCTTGGGGTCTGCTTCGTGCTTAGATGCTTTCAGCGCTTATCAGTTAGAAACGTAGCTACCCTGCGCTGCACTTGTAAGTACAACAGGCACACTAGAGGTTTCCTCATCTCGGTCCTCTCGTACTAGAGACAACTCCCCTCAAGTATCAAAACGCCCATACTGGATAGAGTCCGAGCTGTCTTACGACGCTCTGAACCCAGCTCGCGTACC
>CAZKAW010000022.1:0-14482 GCA_964551255.1 uncultured Gammaproteobacteria bacterium | reverse complement strand
CTGCCTTCGCAGGAATGACATTTTGGCCACAAAGTGGGGTAAGTTCAGGTGAAATTGGATTTAGAATTGGATTTAGAATTTTGCAAAATATTTTTTGGCGGTTTTTTCATCTTTTTCCATCTGTCTAATTAATTCCTTTTCAGAATTAAATTTTTTATTTCCCCGGATCTTTTTTAAAAATTCTACTACTATCCAGCTGCCATATAAATCTTTTTTAAAATCCAAAATATAAACTTCTGCATGAAATTTTTTTTCATTAAAAGTTTTGGATTTACCAATAAAAGTAACGGAGGGGTAAATTGTCTTTTTAACTTTGGTTTTGGAAATATATATTCCCTCAGGAATATTTTTATATAAATTTATATTTGCTGTGGGAAACCCTAATTTCGTCCCTCTTTGCTTATGCTTTCTTACTTTACCCCAGAATTTGTACATCTTAAGGATAAATTGCTACGTTTTCATTGTGTTCTTCCAAAGTCTTAGCATAGTGGGAGTTGCCTTTGGAGTCATGATAATAATATAAATATTGAGTTTCCGTATCTACATTGGCTACGGCTTTAAGGGAAGACAAGGAAGGATTGGCAATCGGAGCCGGAGGTAAACCTCTGTAAAGGTAAGTATTGTATGGCGAATCAATTTTTTTATCCTCGGAAGTTATATGCTTTTTCCACCAACTTTTTTCCTGAGGTTGATAACCTAGGGCATATTGCAAAGTAGCATCGGCATTCAGTCCCATGCCAATTTTAAACCTTTTGAGCAATATTGAGGCCACCATAGTCCTGGCCTTATCAGATCTGGCTTCCCTTTCCACAATGGAGGCAAGGATTACCCCCTCGCTCTCAGTCAAACCCTGAGCTTTAATCTTACTTTTTAAATCAGCTGAATATTTTTGGTCAAATGTTTCCCCTAACTTTTTAACAATTTGTTCCTCTGTAACCTCATTGGGAAAAAGGTAAGTGTCAGGAAACATATACCCTTCTTTTGCTAATTTCAAAAATTTTGAATTTTGAATTTTGAATTTTGAATTTAACTCCTCCGCCATCTCTTCTGCTCTCCATCCTTCAATTAAAGTCACCCACTTCTCAGCCGGTTTACCGGAGAGAATTCTGATAATTTCCGGTGTAGATATACCCTGTGAGAGATTAAATGTTCCGGCTGATAATTTGGAGGATAGTCCTTGCTGGCGAGTATACAAAATAAAAACTGTTTTAGAGCGGATTAAATTTTCTTGTTTTAACTGATCTGCTATTTCGCTCACACTTTTACCCTTGGTAATGACCACTTTTTTTGCAGTATTATCACCCAAAACAGGAGCAAGCTGCCTGTCCCACCAACTTTTGGCAAATAAAAATCCGGCTATAAAGACAGCAATTAATATAAATAGTTTTTTCATTCCCTGTCTAAAAACTGTTGTAAAATTATGGCTGCAGCTACCGCATCAGCCGCTTTTCTCTTCTTTTGAGGGATATTTTGCTCAATCATTTGCTGCAGGGCTTTTTGGGAAGACAAAGTCTCATCTGCCTCTATCACCTCTAACCCGCTTTTTTGCAAAGCCTTAATAAAGGCTAATACAGTTTTCCCCATTCTGCCTTCCGGTAAGCCAACTATTATTTTTTGGAAATTTTCATGGCGGGTTAACTGTACAGTTTTTTCCACCGCATCCCCAAACCCCGCAACTTCTACTATCTTCCAGGGAGTTGCCAGTTGACCATCAGAGGTAGCCAAACCAATTCTCCTCAATCCAAAATCTATTCCGAGATATTTCATCAATCACAACATTTTACCTAAAACCACTAATCTTTTAAAGTTTAACCCGGGTGGAACACAAGTCATTAAAGAAATATATCTGCCCTGTGTGTCAGGTGGGATTATTACTGAAGTGTTAGCAGGCTCTACCACCTTAATTTGAGAAACTTGATACCTGAATTTAGCCCCGGCAGCCTCTACTATTATTTCATCTCCTTTTTTCAAATCAGTTAACTTTTCAAAAAGAGCAGCTCTCAAACTAAATAGCCCGCTTAAGGCAGAATGCCCGGAAATAAATACATTGCCTCTTTCCCCCGGTAAAGCTGAACCCGGCAAATGAGCTAAACCCTTTGCCAAATCATTACTCTCCACCCAAACTGTTGCCTGATCAATCTTAAGCTTTGGTACAGTCAGTTTGAATTGGGTATAGGAAGGTTCTGTCTTACGGTTAATTTGTGAAACAAAGGCAGGAAAGTTATCGGTATTTTCTACTGACACGCCTAATACTTGACTGCTTAAGGCAGTAGGAGCCACCAAGGTACTATCATCATATTTTTGTCTAAGCAACCAAAATTGAAAAGAAATAACCGGCAAAATTACCTGCATTAATAAAAACACCCCTATCAGTAAAAATCCCAAAGGGAGCATTTTTGAAAAAGCCATCATTTAAGTCCGACCTCAATGTCAATATTTTGAGAAAGGAAGGGTAATCTTTGCAGAATGGGGGGTAAAGAAGGGGAAACTTTTATCTCTGCACCCAATACATTTTCCATCCCCTTTATGATATTGATAGCCTCAATAGCGCTTTTACCCTTAATTTGATCTTTTACTTTATCAGGTTCAATCTCGGGCATCAGTTTAGCTTTAAAGCGGGCCAGAAATAATAACTTACCGTCTTTTTCCAGCTTGGACACATCAGCCTGGGTCTCAGTATCCTCCAGCTTAAGTTTAAAACCTTCCGGCACTTGAGTATCAATAAGTTTGGAAACTATTTGTTTTAAGTCTTTATCTTCAAAGGCAGTTCCTTTATATTTAACCGTTAAGTTTAATGAAAATTCTGATGCCTGATCATTGACATTTTTACTGAAGGATTTTTTAACATTCGTTTCATTCAAGGCTTCTTCTAAAACTTTTTTATCCGGCAGTTTTTCTTGTAATTTTTGCTGGGCGCTTCTTCGCAAATCAGAACTAAGTGATGCCAGAAGCTTATTTTGGTCATCGCTTGAAACGACCGTCACCTCTTTGCTGGTTCCACCGGAAAAATTACCTTCGGAAATGATCGCTACTTGAGAGGAGGAAGAAACGGTGAATTGTGTACCCGAAGCCAGATTACCATCTGCTCCCACCGCTGTAGCAGTCACTGTTACATTAGCCGTACTTTTACTGGTGGAAAGGGCAGAGGTGGAGGCTATATTAACACCTACATCCATTGTAAACTTAACACCTCCTGAAGAGGTAATTGTTGTACCTCTGGAAAAACTCTGAGCCTGGTCACTATTATTTATAATTTTTACCGTGCCTTTGGCAGGATCCCCAACCTGTTTTTTACCGGTGGCCGTACCTTTTGCCGAACCGGAAACCTCTGTTTCCACCACCTGACCCGGGATTATTTTGCCATCTTCATTAACCTCTTTTTGGTTTGGATCAGCTGTCACTTGGGTATCTTTTTCCAAAATTTTGGGTTCTACAAAAATTTTTACTGAAGCTTTGGGTAAAAATAAATATGCCCCCAGTATTACTCCTAACACCCCTACTATACCAAGCAGTAAAGCCAATGGTTTACCTTTCTTAAGTGAGAAAAACCTCAGTGGTTGAATGAATCCATTTAAAGAAAACCCTGCCCGGGGTTTCTCCTCCACCGCCTCCTCAACTTCAGCCGGACTGGTCTGAGAAGGCACCACCAGCTCCTCACTTCTGCTGATATCTTGCTCAAAAGCTTCTTCTTGATCTTCTCCCAGAGCCACTTTTTTCTCTTCCTCTTGCACCTGGTCAGATATATCCCCTACCATGAAACCTAAATTCTCCGTTTCAGCTAAAGATTTACTAGCCCCTATCTGGGGTGAACTAATTTCTTCCTCTTCCGATTCCTTTGTATGTAAAACTATTGGCTTTTTAGTGACCTGCCCATTTGCCTGCTCTTTATAATTAAAATAAACTTCGCCTTCTATTTCGGATGCTCCGGCCAAACAGACACTTTTGATATCCATCCCCTCCGGCATAACTTCCATCTTGGGAAAATGCAAGAAAGACAGTTTGGACATCCAGGGAAAAGACAGCAGTTGGCTTTTTAATTCAGAAACATTGGAACCATAGAGTAATATTTTGGAAGGTAAGGTCTCAACAGAGGTAAATGTCAGCAGGGCTTTTTCAATATCGGCGCCTGTTGAATCACCCCGGGAGATAGTTTTAACCCCATCCAGCTTACCTGCCCTCACAACTGTCACCATGAGGTGTTTGGGTTCAAAACCTATTAGAATGGCAGTTGGTGGAATTCCCTCCTGCTTTTCCAAAAAATGAACTAGAGCATGGGCAGTTTCTACATAAGCCATGGGGCTAAGTTCCAGTTCTTTAACTAAATGCTTTAAAGTTTTTAGGTAGTCTTCTTTTAAATTTTCATCAGATAACCAATTACTGGGAACACCAAAAAGAATTTTTTGAGGTTCAATTTCTCTTATTCCTAAAACTGCATCCAGCAATTTATCAGTCAGGTGAGGCAGATTCTCCAAAGAAGAGTAAACTTCTTCTGCCGTCTCTAGAATCTTGAGTTGTTTTCTCTCAACAGTCCAAAGAGCAGCAGTCAATTTTCCACTTCCAATATTTAAGGC
This sequence comes from uncultured Gammaproteobacteria bacterium, assembly GCA_964551255.1. Taxonomy (GTDB): domain Bacteria; phylum Patescibacteriota; class Microgenomatia; order Daviesbacterales; family UBA10151; genus CAZKAW01. The sequence continues at coordinate 9,911 of CAZKAW010000022.1, read as the reverse complement.
AAAAAAGTATTCTAAGATCTCTTCCTTTTTCCCAAAAGGCACAAGGGCAGAGAGTTTATCAAATAAACTCATATCAGGATACACCTAAAAGACAGGTGTTAAATCTATCTTAACACAATTAAAAGATTGTGGAAATATTAGAAATTCAATTCTGTCGGCTGATAATTTCAGCTTTGATTCTTCTCACTCCGGCAGAAATTGCTTCCTGCTTGGTAATTTTAATTTTTCCTACGGCTCCTGTATATTCAACGTGTGGTCCTCCGCAAAATTCCAAAGAATAATACCCTCCTCTTTCTCTTTGATCTTTGGCATTTGAGTCTAACTTGTGTCCGGGTCCCACTCCATAAATACTGACTTTATCAGCATATTTTTCATCAAATAGTCCGATCGCATTCATCTCTTTTGCTTCCTCTAAAGGAATTATCAGATGATTGACTTTTAAGTCTTCTTCTATTTTCCGGTTAACTAAATCTTCTATCTTTTTTATCTCTTCCTCAGACAGTTTTTGTCCGTAAGAAAAATCAAACCTTAATCTTTCTGAAGTGATATTAGATCCTTTTTGAAAAACTTCCGGTCCCAAAATATCTCTTAAAGCCTGGTGCAGAAGGTGGGTGGCCGTGTGATATTTAATCACAATCTCAGAACGGTCAGCCAAACCCCCCTTAAACATACCCGATGAAGCTGTCCTGGATAATTCTCTGTGCTTTTCAAACTCTTCCTTAAACTGCTTCTTGTCAATTTCCTGCCCTTTTTGTCTGAATAATTCTTCAGTCACCTCAAAAGGAAAACCAAAAGTCTGATATAAATCAAATGCCTTTTTGCCGTCAATTTGATCTATCTTTTCTACCTCTTTTAATCCATGATCCAAAGTTTTAGAAAATCTGTCCATTTCATCACCTACCGCTTTCTCCACCAGGTCCGCATCCATTTGCTCATCATAAATTGTTCTAGTGATTCGTATCATTGAAGCAAGAGAATCCAGCGCTACGTTGCTATTAAGATGTCTAATCTTAACAGCCGACCTTCTGAGCAATCTCCTCAGAATATACCCCTGTAATTTATTTGATGGGATAACCCCATCTTTTATTAGAAAAACTGCCGCTTTCATGTGATCTGCAATTGTTTGCACATCTGATTTGCTCACTCCTTCATACTTCTTACCGGTAACTTGTGCGATCGCATCAGTTATTGGTAAATATAAATCTGTTTGGAAAACATCCGGACTATTGTTAACTGCAGCTGTTAATCTTTCCAACCCTCCCCCAAAGTCCACATTTTTTTGTGATAGCTCTTTTAAACCTTGTTCGGTTTTCTGATACTGGATAAAAACAGAATTACCTATTTCTAAAAACCTTCCGCATTCACAGTTAGGATGACATTTCTTCCCATATTTATAGTTATGTTCAACTTGAGTAAATTCAAAAAAAACTTCCGAGTCCGGTCCGCCAATTTCCCCTTCAGGCATTTTATCCGGCGCCCCTGATCTACTCCACCAATTTTTTCCTACTCCGTAAAAGTGAATATGGTCCTCAGCAACTCCTAAGCTTTTCCATATTTCATAACTTTCTGTATCTTTTGGAACTGAACCGTCTCCGGCGAAAACTGATACATATAATTTTTCCTCAGGTAACCCTAACTCCTTTATTAAAAATGCCCAAAACCACTCCAGTTGCTCTTTTTTAAAATAATCACCTAAAGACCAATTGCCTAACATTTCAAAAAAGGTGCTATGTCTGCTGTCTCCCACTTCCTCAATATCTTCTGCCCTGAAGCAGGGCTGGGAGTTAACTAACCTTTTTCCTTTGGGATGCACCTGGCCCAAAAGGTATGGCACTAAAGGTTGCATACCGGAAGAAGTAAAAAGCGTAGTCGGGTCATTTTCCGGCACTAATTTGGCCGGGGGAATTTGTTTGTGCCTCTTGTCTAAAAAATAGTTAATATACTTATCCCTGATTATTTTAGAATCCATGAAGCTAGTATACTGGATTATAAAACCTTTTTGTAGAATCTTTTCGGTTTTGATCTGGAATCTTTTTTAACCAGTCCGGTTAAAGCTTTGGCGCTTTGCGCGAGACCCCAAACTAAAGAGGAGGTTTCTTCCACCGGCTTTTCTATATCTTCGGCAATATACTCGGAAGACTGTAAAATTTGATTAAACCTGTCTAAAGCCTTTTTTAAATCTCTTAAAATGAAAAACACTTGCAATCCTGTGATTGCCAAAAAAATTGTTAATATAAATATCAGAAAAATTAATGCCAGTTGCAGCAAATCCATGATGATAATATATAGTAACAAGTAACTAGTGACAAGTAATTAGTTACCCTTCAAAAAAACAGTTCTTTGCACTGTTGTTTGTTTACCGGAGGCAGAGGTGGCTACAATAACAATATTATTAGCATTATCTGATAGTTTAATTTGTTGTGAAAATTTACCATCTTGGTCTACCTCAATTTCCTGATCATTAATACTCACCCTGGCTTCCGGATCAGATCTGCCTGAAATAGTAATTTCAGAGGAAGAGGTATTAAATTGCTCAACAGGCTGGGTGATTTCCAAAAAGGGTGACCCCACTAAAAATCTGTACTGAAACCACAGGTAAATAAAAAAAATGATAACTAAGCTCAACACTAAACTCACCAAAACACTGGTGGGAGTAAGTCTGAATCTTTTTTTGTCTACAGGACTTTTAAAGGACTCCAAAACCCTGGGAGGATTTTTATTCTCAGAAAATTCTCTTCTGAAAACAGCTAAAAGTTTATCGCTATTTAACCCCAAAAATTTACCATAGTTTTTGATAAAACCTTGGACAAAAGTGGGAGGAGGGAGTTTTTGATATTGCCCTGCCTCTAAAGCCTCCAGTAACTCTTTTCTGATTTTGGTGACTTTTTCTATCTCATCCAGAGAATAAAAATTTTTTTCTCTTTCTTCTTTTAAAATCTGACCAACAGTTCGCATGTAATGTGCATTATAACCTGAAACTGCCCTTTCTTAAAACTTTATATGAACTATCCCTCTCAAGTTGGATTAAAGTGGAAGATAAACCAGTCATTTTTCCCCTGCCCATATATAAATTAACTTGATCCCCAAAATAACTTCTTGCTTTCTCAATTGTTTCAGCAGGTTTTCCACCCTCAATATTGGCAGAAGGAGCAACTAAGGGACCTGTTAATTTTAAAAGCCATAACAACTTTTCATCTTTTGGCATTCTAAATGCTAATGAATATTTACCTCTATGCAAATATGCAAATTCTTTGCTATCCACCGGCAAGACTACACTTAAGGGGTTGGGCCAGAATCTTTGTAAAAAATCCTTCTGTTCCTTGGTCAGCTTTACATTAAAATGATTTAAATCATTTAAGTCAGAAATTAAAATAATAAAAGGTTTATCTTTGGCTCTTTTTCTTAACTTGTATATCTTTTCCACAACAGTAGGATTTAATGCCGAACCGACTAATCCATAAATGGTATCTGTCGGCATTACCCCAATTTTGCCTGATTTTAATAATCCAATAACCTCAGTTACTTGTTTATTCACCCTCACATGTTACAAAAACTCTGCTAGAATATCTACATGAAATTAATGCAACTCGTAATTACAACCGATAGATTAATCCTAAAGCCGATCTCTTTTGAATAGTTTCCTCATCTAATCTCATGAGTTATTAGCCTCAGAAGGGGACGCTTTATGAAGCTAGTTTTGTATACCTGCGCTTTGAGCAAAGTAATCATCAGGATTTTTAACCAAGACATCCCGGGGTTTGCTACCTTCCCCTGTTCCCACAATTCCTGCTGCTTCCAACTCATCCAATATCCTGGCAGCTCTGGCATATCCCACTTTCAATCTTCTTTGCAATAGTGAAGCTGAAGCCCGGTCATATTGACAAACAGTCCTCACTGCTTCTTCGAACAACTCATCCCTATCTCCACCATTTCCTCTTCCACCCATCCTGCCTAAAGGCATCTCAGTTACCTCTGCGGTATATTGTGGAGCTATTCCGGTTTCTTTAAGATACTTTATTAGATTATTTATCTCAGAATCTTGAACAAATACCCCCTGAATACGTATCGGTTTTGAAGCATCCGGAGGTAAAAACAACATATCTCCTCTTCCCAAAAGTTTTTCCGCCCCCGGTCCATCCAAAATTACCCTGGAATCCACCATGGAAGAAACGTTAAAAGCAATCCTGCAGGGAATATTGGCTTTAATCAGTCCGGTAATCACATCCACTGAGGGTCTTTGGGTGGCTACCACCAGGTGTATACCTGTGGCTCTGGCCAGTTGAGCAATTCTGGTTATGGCATCCTCAATTTCAACCGGTGCAAACATCATCAAATCAGCCAGCTCATCAACAATAATCACAATATACGGTAAAGCCTGGAAACCACTCATTTCATTATAGCCTGTGATATTTCTGACCCCCACCGATTGAAAAAGTTTATAGCGCCTTTCCATTTCTGCCATGGCCCACTTTAAAGAGGAAAGGATCTTCTCCGGTTCGGTAATCACCGGGGTAAGGAGGTGGGGGATACCGTTGTAATTAGTTAGCTCTACTCTTTTGGGGTCAATTAAAATAAGTTTCAACTCATCCGGTGAATTTCTAAAAAGCAGTGAGGTGATAAAAGCATTCAACATAATAGACTTTCCGGAACCGGTAGTTCCGGCAATTAAACAGTGAGGCATCCTGTCTAAATCCACCACCATTGGTTTGGAAGATGTATCTCTGCCTAAAGCTACTGCCAATTTTGATCTATGCTTTCTTATCTCCTCAGAAGCCAAGACATGTTTTAATCCTACAATCTCCAAAGATCTGTTTGGTACCTCAATCCCTACCAAAGATTTCCCCGGAATCGGAGCTTCCACCCGGACAGTGCCAGTTGGGGTAGCCAAAGACAATGCTATGTCATGCTGCAAATTGGCAATCTTGGAAATTTTAGTACCGGCCGATATTTCCAAAGCATATTGAGTAACTGCCGGACCGCCGTTAACTTCAGCCACCCGGGCCTGGACTCCGAAAGAATCCAGTGTTTTTTCTATAATGGCGGCAGACTTTTTTACATCACCCCGTTCAGCCAGTGAACCAACTTTATCGGAAAGCAAAGACAGCGGAGGGTATTTCCAGACAACCCCTTTGCCGGCCACATTTTGGACTAAGGCATCGGCAATGATCGGTTCTTTGGTAGGAACAAGGACAGATTTAACCGGTGCTTTCTCGTCCACCCCGGAAACTTTAATGGGAATATGTTTGGCCTCAAAAGTTCGCGGTCTTTGGAATAGTGGTTTGAAGATTTTATCCCTGAAGGTAGTTAAAATCCAGACAAAAATTTGAAAAATTTGGCCTAAGGATGTATTAAATAAAACTACCAGCCCCACCAAAAACAAAAGCACCAGCAAAGCCGCCGCTCCTCCCGAAGTTACGAAAGAGGCCAGTTCCAGCCAAAAAAGTTGCCCCACAGAACCCGCCCTGTCAAATTTCACGGCAGCAGTAAGTCCTAAAAACGAAAGCATCACCAGGATAAAACCTAAAAGTACGTTAGTTTGGGCAAATTTCCACTTTGATTTAGTTAAAACTAAACCTGACAGGAAAAAGATAACCGGCGCAAAGATGGCGGTCCAACCTAAAAAACCGGTTAAAAACTCTTTCCAAAAAGATAAAGCTACAGAACTGGTGACTATAGCTACTCCTGAAACTACAGCTAAGGTAAAGGCAATTAAGGTACCGATCGCCGTAATGGTTTTTTGTCTAAGTTTCAGCTTGGGTAATTTATAAACGGATCGTCTTCGGTACATATAAATTTATATCATCATGTTATTCTACCATATCTCACTATAGGATAGTTATACTTCTACCACTACCGGTAAAACCAAAGGTCTTCTGGCAGTAGCTTCATATAAGAATTTCTCCAACTCTTCCACAATTACTTTTCTTAAAAATCTTAGGTCAGGAGTTTTATGAATATGGTTTTCCAAAGCGGTTTTCACTACCTCTTTAGCCTCATCTAAGATTTCTCTGGCCATTTCTTCAAAGACAAACCCCCGGGAAATAATATCCGCCTCCGAAATTAATTTACCAGTGTGTTGATCAACTGACACTACCACTACCACTATCCCTTCCTCACTCATCTTTTGTCTGTCTCTTAACACCACGTGTCCCACATCTCCTATTCCCAATCCATCCACATAGATATTTTGCACATCCACTTTGCCTGTCAGTTTAATACTTTCCTTTCTTACTTCCAGAATATCCCCATTTTCTACATCCAGGATTTTATTTTTTTCAAAGCCCAAGTCCTGAGCCATCAGCGAGAAAGCTTTCATGTGTTTGAAAGTTCCCCCAATGGGAAATAAAAACTTGGGTTTGGCTAAATTTATCATCAGTCTTAATTCTTCCAGGGCTGCATGACCGGATACATGCAAGTCAGAAAGGACGGCGGAATAATAAACATTTATTCCCAGTCTGGATAAAGAATCAATCAGGGCATTTTGGGCAGATTCTGTAGAAGGAATCGGATCTGCTGAGAAAACTACGCTGTCTCCTTCTTCTAATTTAATTAATTTATGATCTTCATTAGCTACCCTGACCAAAGAAGAACCCGGCTGGCCTTGCGAACCGGCAATCAGGATTAAAACCTTACCCGGTGCAAAGGAGTTAATAGCATCCGGGGCAATCATAATGCCCGGGGGGATTTGTAAATAACCTAAATCCCTGGCTGCCTGAAAGTTATTTTCAAAAGAGCGTCCCACCACAGTTACTTTTCTGCCCAGCTTTTGAGCTGCATTGATAGCCTGTTGCATTCTGGAAACATTGGAGGAAGTCATGGTGATCAAAAGCTTACCCGGAGTTTCTAGTGCAGCTTTTTCAAAAGTCTCCTCAATTGATTTTTCCGACTTATTAAAACCCGGCTTTTCCACCCTCAGACAGTCAATTAACATCAAAAACACCCCCTCCCTACCTAAGTTGGCTACTGTTCCTACATCTGTTACCTGACCGGAAACAGGAGTCCAGTCAATCTTAAAATCAGCCTGATGGATGATAGTGCCAACCGGAGTTTTTAAAACTATACCTGTTGAATCCGGCACAGAGTGAGACACCTGATAAAAGGAAACCTTAAAAACACCCAAATCCAGTTTCTGATCCAATTTCACCTCAATAATTTTGTTTTTTGGTAAATTATGTTCGGTAAATTTATTTCGGATAAAACCAGCTGTTAATCTTTGAGTATAAATCGGTGCCTGCAGCTGGGGCCAAATATAAGGCAGGGAACCAATATGATCTTCGTGGCCGTGAGTAATTAAAATAGCCCTGATTCTGTCCACTTTATCCCGTAAATAAGTAATATCGGGAATAACCAAGTCCACCCCCGGCATGGCCTCGTCAGGAAAACCTACCCCGCAATCTACTATCACTATATCCTGCCCGTATTCGTAAATATACATATTTTTCGTCACATCACCTACCCCACCTAATGGAATCAGTTTCAAGCTTGAGCCTTTATCTCCTAAATATTGTTTTGGTTTAAATATTTTCATAATTTTATCTCAAAACTCAAATGTTATTTGAGTTATCCACTTAAATATTCTCCTAAGTTATTTTCTGTTATCTCAAACGGCCCGCTGCTTCCTTCAACAACTTCTCTGGCTGTTTTTCTGGCAATGGTTTGCAAAGACCTTTGTAAAGATCTGATACCTCCATCATAACCTAAGGGTCTAATAATTTGAGGCCAGATAGACTCGGCAATTTTTAGAAAATTACCTTCCATGCCCGCTTCTTCTAAGGCTTTTGGCAACAGGTAGTTTTTACCAATCACCATCTTTTCTTCATCAGAATAAGACGGCATCTGAATCGGTTCCAGTCTGTCCATTACTGCCGTAGCAATGTTACCGGTGTTGTTGGCTGTGGCTATAAACAACACCTGTGATAAATTATAAGGAAAATCTAAATAATGATCTATAAAAGAGTGGTTTTGGGCAGGGTCAAGTAGTTCCACCAATACCCCCATGATATCTACTCTGTGTTCCGCTGCCACCCTGTCTATCTCATCCAAAAGTATCACCGGATTGGAAACCCGGGCTGCTTTAAGAGCTTTAATAATTTGCCCTGGCTCCCCGTCACCTCTCGGGCGCGACTGACCTCTTAAGCTAACCGGGTCTCCCAAGCCGCCAAAGGGAATTCGCACCAAGCTCCTGCCTAAACTTTCAGCCACTGAGTAAGCCAGTGAGGTTTTGCCGGTACCCACCAGCCCCACAAAAAGCAGGATGGGGGCATGTCCTTCGACTCGCTTCGCTCGCTCAGGATTTCTTCTATTTAAAATCATTACTGCCAAATATTCCAAAATTCTATTTTTAACCACCTGTAGTCCATAATGGTTTTTATCCAAAATTTCCTTGGCTCTTTGAATATCCAAAATATCCTGAGAATATTTATTAAAGGGGAGGGCCAGACAAAAATCATTATAGGCAACTAACTTTTCCAGCTCTACTCCGGACCCGGGAAATTTTAACAGGTTATTTAGTTTCTCAGCTACTTCAGGAGGTAAATTGGCTTGGCTAATTTTTATTTTTAACTCTTCAATTATCGCTTGGGCAGAATCCATTGCAAGACATATTTTACTATTTATCTACCAAAACTGCCACGCCCTCCTCTATTCCCGCCACTTCTTCCACTACCTCTTCCAAACCCCCCAGATGATCTACCGCCGAATCCGCCGCTTCTTCTTTCGCCGCTAAATCCTCTCCCACCAGTGCCAAACCGTGGTCCATTATTAAAGGGACGCCTTCCCGCTTCGCCAGCCTCGCGTCTAGGCGGGCCGAAGCGAGGCGAATCACCCCTGTCCCTGTTAAATCCTCCGCCTCTCGGTCTAAATCCTCCACCAGCAGGCCTGCCCCCTTCGCCAGAGCGAAAACGAGGCGAGCCTTCTGTTTCAGGCTTAACGTCTGCTCCAAATAACATAGAAAGGCCAATTTTCCCTTCCTGTGAAACGTCTGTTACTCTAACTTTTACTTCCTGTCCTTCAGATACAATATCCTCAGGCTTTTCCACATGCCCCGGAGCCATTTGAGAAATATGAACCAGCCCGTCTTTGCCCGGCGCAATTTCCACAAAAGCCCCAAAAGGAGCAAGTCTTACTACTTTCCCCACCATCTCATCACCTACGTTAAAAGTTTTAAACATTCCCCGGATGGATTCAATTGCCCGATCCACCCCTTCGGAGTTGGTTCCCGACACCATCACTGTACCATCATCTTCAATATCAATTGCCGCCCCTGTTTTGGCAATGATGGAGTTAATGTTTTTACCTCCCGGCCCAATTAAAAGCCCGATCTCTTCCGGCTTGATATGCAGAATCTCTACTCTGGGGGCATGAGGTGAGATTTCTCCTGCAGCAGGAATAACTTCTTTCATTTTTTCCAAAATCAAAAGTCTGGCAGCTTTAGCTTGCTTTAAAGCCTCTTTCACTATTTCAAAACTGATCCCTTCCAATTTAGTATCCATCTGAATTCCGGTGATACCGTTTTTGGTTCCGGCTACCTTAAAGTCCATCTCCCCATAAAAATCCTCTACCGCCCTCATATCTGTAATTACCTGAAATTTATCCGAATCTTCTTTATGGTCAGTAATCAGCCCAATGGCAATTCCTGCCACCGGCTCAATCGGCACCCCGGCGTCCAAAAGGGCCAAACTGGAAGCAGAAATAGCCGCTTGAGAAGTGGAAGCATTAGCAGAAAGTACTTCAGAAACTACTCTAATTGCATAAGGGAATTTCTCTGATGAGGGAATCACCGGCTCCAGAGATTTTTCACCCAAAGCTCCATGACCGACATCACGTCTGTTAGGCGCCCCCAGTCTCTTAACCTCACCTGTCGAGAAAGGATTAATACTCATGTTGTAATCATGCATAAACCGCTCGATCCT
>CAZKAW010000021.1:0-14650 GCA_964551255.1 uncultured Gammaproteobacteria bacterium | reverse complement strand
TAAACTTATATCTACAAAGCCAATGTGAAGTCATTACCTTAACAGGAGAAGATTCCATTTCAAAACGAAAAGTAAAAATTGAACAGATTAAACTGGGACATTTTCAAGTGCTTGTGGCCACCGGGCAACTTTTTGGAGAAGGTATAGATCTACCTTTGTTAGATTCTTTATTTATAGTCTACCCTTTCTCTTTTGAGGGGAAATTAATCCAGTATATTGGCCGGATCCAAAGATCGGAAAATCAACAAATGATTTTTGATTACCATGATAAAAATATTGATTATTTTGATAAACTTTTTAAGAAACGCCGCACCTTTTATAGAAAGCGCGGATGGATATCCTGATATGTTATACGCTTTTGCACTAACAAATAGTTTAGGCAAGTTGCTGTATAAGCTAAAAACGCCTGATCATTGCTATCTTGTCTGGAGTAACAACATTGATCATTATCTCGACATTCTACTCCATGATCAACCTGAATTTATTTTAGGTCTAGGGGTATATTCAGGAGTAGATCAGAAAACAATCAAAATTGAAACAGTTACAACTAATAGTTTACCAATCAATTATTTTCTTAAACCAGATGGCAGTAATGTAAAATTGGCATCCGGGTCAGGTAACCCATTGTGTAATCTGATTAGTTGGAAAATTATGCAACTCATCAATAAAAATTTACTTAAATCAAAATATACCTTTTTACATATACCTAAACAGTTTCCATCTTATACAGCAGTTTCTCTTATTGAACAAGTGCTCAATGGGTAATATCCTGCAGCTAGATGATTAACCAAATGTTATACTCTAATCCGACTTCTGCCAAACGGGTAAATGGCATTCTATTCAAAGCGAAGAATTACGTACAATAAGGTAAGACTCTCACTTTTCCTCCGTTCCTACGGTGTACATACTATCCTCAATCGATTTAAAACTAAACTCAATTACAGGGTTGTTGGTCGACTAGGTAAGGTTTTGAATTTAGACATACTCCTACTTAACAAATTTTTCATCTCTGGTAAATACCCACGAGGGCTACCGAACTTAAATCGTTTAACAAAATATCTCGTTCCAAAAGAAAGGATGCTGGTTTATTTGGAGATTGAGCGGGAAATTATAAACCTAACCTTAGAAAAACAGGATAAGGATAATACATCTCTTGAGGATTATGAGAAAGCCATAATGGAACATGCCATAGAAAGGGTTGCAGGTAATCACCTTTGTAAAATTCAAGACGATAGGGAGTTTGAGGAAAAGTTAATTCTATTAAAAACTAAATTCAAAACTTATTACTACTTTGTAGCTTACAAATACAAACTCCCTACTCCTAGAATTACCCCTTTTATTATTCGGATTATCTCGCCGTTATAGAGCGGTTGGTGTTTCCGTCAAATAACAAGCGATACAGATTTTGGATAAAAGCTGCTTTAAATCTCCTAAATATTCTATTCTTTTCTGAAAATTTTGATCATTACTCATGAAGCAATTATATCAAGTTCACTTGGTAATAATTGAAAAAAGCCTTTTTTATCAAATAATTGCTCTTCTATAGGATTAAACGGTCCGAATCCGACTTTCCTCGTTTGAGGCTACTTTTAACCATTTTAGCCACAGGTATTTTTAAGCAAAAATGAGGGGTAATAAAAACTTCGAACCCTAGCCTCACTATCCAGAAAATGAGGGTGTTTTCACGATCCGAAAGTTTACTCAAAAAACTGGAGGTTTAGCAAGCCTGATCAACCTAAATAGGCGTTACGGTCACCTTAGGGTGCACTACTTGGCTGCGGGACAAGGACTCGAACCTTGATAGACAGATCCAGATTCTGTCGTCCTACCATTAGACGATCCCGCAATATAGTGGATTATATCTAAACAGAAGGTATCCATCAACCACAGTCATGGAAAAAATATTCTATAGAACTAAAATTCCTACTTCCGACCCTCTGAAGTGAACCTTAAAAGTTGGTGAGCCAGGTTGCTTTCTGGACAAGGACCGCATACCCATGTTTGAGGAGTAGAGTCTGCTGCTTGCTCTGGTAATTCATCGTGTCCATTTGGCAGGGAATATTTTTCTACAGGAGGAATTCTCAGTCTCCAAACTGGAACTACCGGTTTGTGTCTACCTGCTAAGTCAGGATGATCCATTCTTGCCAGTTCCCGGCCTTTTTCCTCATAATGTGTATGTTTATGAGGCCTTCTTGTAGGTTGTCCGGTGCCTGGTCTTAAGATATAAGGTCTTGTGGTAGGAGGTTTTAGATTAAGCTTTGGTTTACCAAAACCATTTACAGGTTCGGATGAAAAGGCAGTACCCTTGTCCTGTTCTCTTTGATATTGCTCAAGTCCTTTAATTTCCTCTCTGGTGAGATGCAATCCCGGTATTGGTTGACCGCCCGCTATCTCTATAAGTCTAGCCATATAAGATTAGATTTAAGTATAAACAAGTCTGATTGTCAATAGTTTCCTTTTCCACAAAAAAATACATTCGACTTCTCTCAGTATTTTTTTGTGCTGAGTAAAATCGAAGCACAAAAAAACTCGCGCGAGGCGAGTTTTCTTGAAAAGCTATCTTTCGATAACCAAATTACTTATATCAAACCCCTTAAAGTTGGTCAAGTAGTACAAACTGGATCATGATACAATAATAATATGATTTATCTGGCAACAGATCATGCAGGGTTCGAGTTGAAGGAAAAAATAAAGGAATTTTTAACTAAGACCGGTCATGAGGTCAAAGATTTTGGAGCATATGAATTTGATTCACAAGACGATTATCCTGATTTTATTTCTAAGGCAGCAGCTGCAGTTTCCAAAGACACTGAGGGGAAAGCAATTATTCTAGGATGTTCTGGTCAAGGAGAAGCGATAGTGGCAAATAAGCATCCAAATGTCCGGGCCGTAGTTTTTTATGGAAATATAGATATGGTTCCGTTAACAAGAGAGCACAATAATGCCAATATTCTTTCTTTAGGGGCAAGGTTTCTAACTGAGGATGAAGCAGTAGAAGCAGTTAAGCTTTTTCTGGAAACACCATTTGCAAGTGAAGACAGACACGCCAGAAGAGTTGAAAAAATCAAAAAGATTGAAGAAACGCTTTAAATGGTACAAATAGTTCCTACATTATTTTCTACTTCAGAGCAAGAATATCTGCTAAGACTTTCAAAGTTAACTTCTAGTATGTCATTCAAAGAGGGTTGGGTACAATTAGACCTCATGGATAATAAATTTGTTCCAAATTTGAGTATTGGGCTTGATGTAGTTAGAAAAAACCCACCTCCCTTTAAAAAAGAAGCACAGCTGATGGTAATTGATCCTGCCCAGTGGATTGACGGATTAATTGATCTTAATGTAGAGAGGATTATCTTTCCCGTAGAAATAGATAAAAATATCTTGGATTTTATAAATCAGATAAAAGATAATAATATAGAAGTAGGATTATCTTTAAACCCGGAAACTGAGATAAAAGAATTAGAACTTTATTTGGATTTACTGGATGCTGTATTGCTGATGGGAGTTAAACCGGGTTTGGAGCAGCAGGAGTTTAATACAAAAATATACCAGAAGATAAAGGAATTAAAAAAGAAAATGCCCGGTTTAAAAGTGGGGATAGACGGGGGAGTTAATGAGACTAATATTAAGCGGTTGGTTGAGATAGGTGCAGACTATCTGGCAATAGGTTCTTACTTATTTACCGGTAATTTTGATGAAAATTTGGAAAAGTTATGGGAGGTTCTTAGGTAATATGTCTGAAGAAGATAAAGCTAAAAAAGCTCTAACTGTACAAAATGTGGCTATTTTCGGTTATGCTGATGCTTTAGAAAACGGTCATCTGTTTGATGCTGTGAGGGGAGTAAGTAAGAAACTGGCCGAGGCAGGGTATGTGGTGGTAGACGGAGGAGGGCCGGGAGTGATGAGGGCTGCCACCATTGGGGCAAAAGAAGGCGGAGGAAAAGTAATCGGGGTGACTTTATATTCTGAAGATATCCCCAATTTTGAAGGCAGGGACCCAAAAAATTTATTTGATGAAGAAATAAAAACCACCAATTTTGTGGAAAGAACCCTGGCTCTTATGAAAACAGGACAAGTTTATGTAGTTTTCAATGGAGGCACCGGGACTATTTCTGAATTTGGCATGGCCTGGGGACTGGCAAAGCTTTATTTTGGGCATCATAAACCATTAATTTTATATGGAAGGTTTTGGGAAAATATTATTAAGGCTTTTAAGGAAAATATGCTTCTTAGGCCTCAAGAACTTGAGGTTTATAAAATTGTTGATTCCCCGGACGGGGTACTGGATGCAATTAAAGGCTTTGAAGATGAACTGAAAAAAAACGAGCATAAGCATGCTTCATCTACGAAGGATAGCTTCACAGTTTAGTTTTTGTAGTTGAAAAAATAAGCAAAACACTATACGCTTATTTTTACCATGCTTTCCGATCAGGAAATTAATAAACTGGAAGATATAGCTAACCAAATCCGTCAAGATATTATTAAGATGCTTCTGGAGGCCGGATCAGGCCACTCGGCCGGACCTTTGGGCATGGCAGATATTTTCAGCGCTTTATATTTCCATATCTTAAATCATAAGCCGGAAGATCCCGGTTGGCCCGAGAGGGACAGACTGATTTTATCTAACGGCCATATTTGCCCGGTGCGCTATGCTGCTATGGCTCGTGCCGGTTATTTTCTCCTGTCGGAACTTAAAACTTTAAGAAAGCTTGGCTCCAGACTGCAGGGACACCCACACCGGACCGTCTTGCCCGGGATGGAAACCACCTCCGGTCCTTTAGGCTCCGGTTTATCACAAGCTTGCGGATTGGCTTTGGCTGCTAAAATTGATAAGGCTTCTTGGCGGGTATATTGTCTAATGTCGGACGGGGAACAAGATGAGGGTAATACCTGGGAGGGGGTAATGCTTGCTTCCAAGTATAAGCTGGATAATTTAACGGCAGTGATGGATAGAAATAATATTCAAATCGACGGATTTACCGAAGATGTCATGCCTTTAGATTCTTTGGTTGATAAATATAAGGCTTTTGGTTGGGAAGTGATTGAGATTGACGGGCACAATATTGGAGCATTTATCGGGGCAGTAGATCAAGCCAAAAATACTCATGAGGTGCCCACTTTAATACTTGCGCACACCACTCCCGGTAAAGGGGTAGGGTTTATGGAAAACAAGTATGAGTGGCATGGTAAACCGCCAAATGATGAGGAAGCTGACAAAGCTTTAAAAGAGTTAAGAACTTTAAAAGGAAGGATTCAAAGCGAACACGAGTAGAAATATGGTTAATAAAAACGCTTATCTTAATCCTAAACTTTTTGATGAAGATATAGAACAGGTTCCTTCCAGAAATGGGTTTGGGGAAGGCTTGGTTTTGGCGGCTGAGGAAAATGAGCAGGTGGTGGGACTTTGTGCGGATTTAACCGAATCTACCAAAATGATTGCCTTTGCCGAAAAATTTCCAAAAAGGTTTATTGAGGTGGGGGTGGCTGAGCAAAATCTAGTGACAGTAGCAGCAGGTATGGCTTTAGGGGGTAAAATTCCCTTTGTTTCCTCTTATGCCACTTTTTCTCCGGGTAGGAATTGGGAGCAGATCAGAACGACTATTTGCTATAACGATGTGCCGGTTAAGATTGTAGGATCCCACGCCGGAATATCGGTAGGCCCGGACGGAGCAACCCATCAGGCTTTAGAAGATATTGCCATGGTGAGGGTACTTCCCAATATGGTGGTTATTTCTCCTGCGGATTCTACAGAGGCAAAAAAAGCCACCCAAGCCATGGCTAGACTAAACAAGCCCTGCTACATAAGACTGTCAAGGGAAAAAGTGCCTTTGATAACTACAGAACAAACTCCTTTTGAAATTGGCAGAGCTGGAGTTTTTTATGAAGGCAGTGATGTAACTATTATAGCTACAGGCCAGATGGTTTATCGCAGTCTCTTGGCGGCTAAAGAACTCCAGTTGCATAAAATTTCTGTTCGAGTAATAAATTGCCACACCATTAAACCTTTGGATAAAGATACCATACTTAAAGCAGCTGAAGAGACCGGAGCAGTAGTGACAGTAGAAGAGCATCAAGTCAGCGGGGGGTTGGGGGGAGCGGTGGCAGAGGTTTTATCCCAAAATTTTCCGGTTCCAATGAGTATTGTGGGAGTTGAGGATAGATTTGGTGAATCGGGAGCGCCAAACGAACTGCTGAAAAAATTTGGCTTGACCCGGGAAAATATCATAAAAGCAGTGACTCAGGTTTTAAGGATGAAGAATAAATAATTAAAACTGTTACCTAGACACGGAAATAGTGTCCTACTAAAAGCCCCACTAAAGTAGCTAGGCTGCCAATCATAAACAGTTCAGCGGCAGATCTTAACGGTTTGACCTTGACTAAATGAGCCTTGATATAACCTAAAACAAACAGGCCTGCTAAGGATGAAATAATGGCAATGATTCTGGCTTCTGGTTGGTTCAAAATTATGGTGGGGATAATGGGGACGGATCCTCCCAGCATGTAGGCAAAAAACATAATCAAAGAACCCAGTATTAAACTGTCAGTATGTTTGCCAGTTTTGTCCATTTGATGGACAGCTTTTTCGGCAGAATATTGACCTGCAGCCATGGAAGAAGCCTCTACGGTAATGGCCACAACTGAGGCTAAGATAATAATAGCTTTGTCTTCTACACCGGTACTGATCCCCACAACTACACCGGTAGTAGAAACCAACCCATCCTGAATGCCAAACAGGCCAGATCTTAAATAGTCTTCATGCAGGTTTATCACTTTTTGCCCGGTAGAAAAGAAAACAACAGTCTGAATAAAACCACTGCTGTTGCAAAACCAAAGGTAATTTGACCTACCAATCTTTTAATTACCAGCACTCCATTTACAGATTCCACCAGGTAAAAGTGTATTACTGCTAAAATTAAAGCCAGATAACTGGTAGTTTGGATTGCTTTCCAGGCCCCGGGACTTAAAGCAGTTAAAGCTTTTTTATTGGAGGTGAAGGTAACTAGAGCTAAAATTGTCAGTGCCACCAGTCCGGTTAGTAACCCTAAATATTTGGGATTGGAAATGTCTACAAACCTTAACCAATTAAACTTAAAATAATAGATAAAAATTAAAATTGTGTGGACAAAGGCTGCCGTAAAAGCAAAGATACCCCAAGCTTTTCTGTGTACTTTCAATCCATCAAGCCCGGGAAAAAATCTGCATAACGGGCCAATCAGCAGAGTTAAGGATAAAAGGGCAACAGCCAAAAGCCCGCTGGTTTTAATCATTTCCGAAGGGGTAATTTTACCAAAGTTGTAAAACTGAAAATAAAAATATAACAGCCCCAAAGGCACGGCAAAATCAACCAATCTTTGCAAGGGAGTTTCAGAAGAGTAGTGGTATGGATGGTTATTGGTTTTCTTCACTTAAGCCTGCCTCTTATTTAACACTACTAAAAGTTTTACAAATAAGCAAGTCGTTCAAATATTTGACAAGTCCCCCCCGGGGGGATATAATATATTTGATGTACAGGCCAAAAGATACGGCAGAAAGAATTACCCACCGGCTAAAAATAGCTCGGGGTCATCTGGCCAAAGTTTTAAAAATGGTGGAAAATGACGAGTACTGTATTAATGTGATTCACCAATCGCAAGCAGTTCAAAGGGCATTAAATGAGGTAGATTCTCTAGTTTTGGAAAATCACCTTAAAACCTGTGTGGTGGATCATATCAAAAAAGGCGAAACAAAAGCCTCTATAGAAGAAATCATGAATGTTTTTAAACGCAAAAAATATGAATGATAAAAAAGTAGTCATTGGTTTTATATTGGTTACTCTTTTAATATTGGGCGGCGGTATATACATGTTATCTGCCAACACTTCTTCCAAAATCACCACCTCCTTAAGCGTCAAAGTTTCAGTTGATCAAAAGACTTATGACTGGGGCAATATTCCCTATAGCGGCGGGAATGTGACTAAAACCTTTACTATTAAAAATACCGGCTCCGACATACTTAAACTTAGCGGAGTTAAGACTTCCTGTACCTGTACCAAGGCACAACTTACAATTGAAGGAAAAACCAGCCCCTATTTTAGTATGCACTCAACATCCTCCTGGGTTGGTGAGGTACCGGTAGGCAAGGAAGCTCAACTGACAGTTATTTTTGATCCTGCTTTTCATGGTCCAAGCGGGGTAGGACCAATTGAAAGATTAATTTCTGTTCAAACAAACGATGTTCAAAGTCCCGGTCTGGAGTTTTCCCTAAAAGGGGTGGTGGTTAAGTAAAGCCTAAAATGCAAAGTGCAAAACTGCAATTAAAAGTTCAAAAGTTTTTATCAAAAGCTGTTCCGCTTTGGATGGTGTTTTTGATAGTGTTAAATTCTACCCTGATTATGGGTGTGATTCAATTTTATCTGATGAAGCAAGAGCTAAATAAAAACATTCAGGAGCTTGCTAAAACTACCAAAAGCCCCCAGGAGTTTGTTTCAATTTTAAAACAGCAAGTGTTACCGCAAAACGGTTACGTGACTTCACTGAAATGGAAGGACTTGGGAAAAAAACTGGTTGAGGCAGGAGCTATTGATAAAGCTAAATTTGAAGCGAGTGTAGCAGAAGATGCAGACGGAAAAGTGAGCATGAAATATATGGATGGGACTTCAGATGAGAGAATTTCGATCAGCGAGAAAAATTCACATTTCATGGTTAATTTTTTCTGGGCATTGGGGCTTACCAATAAAAGTAAGGTTTTAGATGAAGGCCCGATGAGAGGTGAGGGGATGCAGACAGGCAATATGGCTTCCACAGGCGGCTGGATTTTGGGAGTAAGACCTGCCATGGAACTTTATTCCTCCGAAGAGATTATTCCTCTTACCGATTTGCAGCAGGATTTAGTTAAAAAGATTGCTGAAAATGTTTTCCGTCCCTGTTGTAACAATTCTACAGCTTTTCCTGACTGCAATCATGGCATGGCTGCTTTGGGTTTTATTGAGTGGGCTGTTTATAACGGGCTGGCGGAAGACCAAATTTACAAAGACCTGCTGGTGTTTAATTCATTTTGGTTTCCTCAAAATTATGTAGAAATGGCCGTATATTTTGATAAAGCCGGTACCAAATGGAAAGATATTAACCCTAAACTGGCTTTAGGCAGAGATTATTCTTCATCAAAAGGAGCGGCAAGCATCAGGCAATCCGTACAAAATGTACCCGGAATACAAAGCCAGGGAGGGGGTTGTGGGGTTTAAATGGAAAATGTTTTTTTTCAAACATCTCTTATAGCGGCATTTGTGGCGGGAATGGTGGCCCTTTTTGCTCCCTGTTGTATTACTTTTTTACTGCCTGCTGATTTAGGATCTGTTTTCAAGGAAAAGGAGAAAGTGTTGCTGAGGACTTTAGTTTTTGGAGCCGGCATTTTTGTTA
The DNA here is from genome assembly GCA_964551255.1 of uncultured Gammaproteobacteria bacterium. Lineage (GTDB taxonomy): Bacteria > Patescibacteriota > Microgenomatia > Daviesbacterales > UBA10151 > CAZKAW01. The sequence continues at coordinate 5,255 of CAZKAW010000021.1, read as the reverse complement.
CTCTCATGCCTGCTGTTTTAGGAATAGCCCTAGTTTCTAAAGCCCTGTTTCGCTACCACGATATGATTTATATTTTAGGGGGAATAGTCATGCTGTTGGTAGCTTTAATCACTTTCTTGGGCATAAAGCTGCCCATGCCCAACTTACCAAAGACCAATACAGGTGGCAGGACAGATGTTTTATCAATTTTTACTCTGGGGATATTTTCCGGCATTACCAGTGCCTGTTGCGCCCCGGTTTTGATTGGGATTTTAACACTGACTTTTCTATCGCCAAGTTTTTTTGGAGCTCTTTCGGTGGGAGCGATGTATGTTTTGGGAATGGTGATCCCGCTTCTTTTAATTGCGGTTTTTCTTTCAGAAAAGATGCCCAAAATGGCAATTTTGAGAAAGCCGATTATGTCTTTTGATCTTTTTGGAAAACCCTATATGGTAATGCTAAGCAGTGCAATCGCCTCGGCAATTTTTCTAATAACGGGTTTGCTGGCTTTGGGATTAACTTTTAGCGGACAGTTATCTGCAAACAATATGGATATGTTTACTGAAACTATCACCGGAGCTTTAAATAATGTTAACAGCATTTTAGGAGACAATATTTTTCTAAATATATTTTTTGTAGTAATTTTAGTCTATTTTGTCTATTGGGTATCGAAAAAAGTATAGTATTTAGTAAAGGGGGTGAGAAAAATGTTAAATGCTAAAGCTTTTGCCAATGCAACGGCGGCTGTAATGGCAATCTGGGTAGTGGCTTGCGCCTCGTTGGCCTATATAGCACCGGACTTACTGTTTACTATAGCTCAATCATGGACCCATACCATGAATCTTGAGGTATTAAGAGCAGGTTCCATCCCACCAAATCTGGGGACATTGCTTTTAGGATTAGTAACCGCCACCGGCCTCACTTGGGTGACAACCTATGGTGCTATTGGTTTATATAACCGCTGGTCAAAGTAAAGTTTTTAAAAAATAGAAGGGAGAATAAAATGATTGACAAAATCATTGTTAGTATTGTTGGAATTTTAGGCATAATTTTTACCTACTGGTTTTTTTTGATGAAAAAAGAATATCAAATAGAGGTAAAAAATGAGGTAGATATTACTGTTGAAGGTGGTTATAACCCTGAGGTAATATCTATCCCCAAAGGTAAAACTACCAAAATTAATTTTTTAAGAAAAGATCCCACTGACTGTTTAGAGGAAGTAATATTGGGGGATTTTAAGATCAGGCGGGAATTACCTTTAAATCAAAAAGTGAGTATAGAAATTACTCCCACAAAAAGCGGGGAATTTGTGTACTCATGCGGGATGAATATGTATCACGGAAAGATTGTAGTAAAGTGATAAATCAGGTTACCAGGACAGTTTCAATAAAAGGTATGCATTGTGCCTCTTGTGTGAGGTTAATTGAAAAGTCGTTGGGTAAGATTGAAGGGGTAATAGCTGCCAATGTAAATTTAGCCACAGAAAAAGCCGCCATCACGTTTGATCCCGGCAAGGTTGATGATGCAAGGATTTCTTCCGCTGTTTCAGATGTGGGTTATGAGGTCTTAAAAGAACAAGTCTCTGAAGAAAAGAATTTAGAACAAGAACATAAGAAAAAAGAATTAAAGGATTTAAAAAGTAAAGTGGTATTAAGTCTTACCTTAGGCTTGTTGATAGTTTTCGGCAGTTTTCCTGTTCTTGCAAGCTATGCTCCCGCATTCCTTAAGCAATCTATAGTTCAACTTTTACTGGCTATCCCCGTTCAGTTTTGGGCGGGGCGGGGATTTTATCAGGCTACCGTTCCTGCCTTAAAGCACAGAACAGCTAATATGGACACCTTGGTAGCAATTGGCACCACCGTAGCTTTTGCTTATTCTGCTTTTGTGACCCTTTTGCCTCAAGCGGTTACGAGTATAGGTATAGAACCCATGCCTTATTTTGATGTTTCAACAATCATTATTGGCTTAATTTTGCTGGGAAGATATTTTGAAGCCAGAGCTAAAGCAGGTACATCCGAAGCTATAAAAAAATTAATCGGCCTTCAGGCAAAAACAGCCAGGGTAGTAAAAAATGGTAAAGAAACAGATGTCCCTATTTCAGAAGTAGTGGTGGGAGATATTATCAGGGTCAGGCCGGGAGAGAAGATTCCCGTGGACGGGGTGATTGTGGAGGGCCGTTCTTCCATAGATGAATCAATGGTTAGCGGGGAAAGTATACCGGTTGAAAAGTCCAGGGAAGATTGGGTGGTGGGAGCAACAATTAATAAAACCGGCACTTTTTTGTACAGGGCGACAAAAGTGGGCAGTGATACCATGCTGGCTCAAATTATCAAGCTGGTTCAAGAAGCCCAGGGCAGTAAAGCCCCCATACAGAGACTGGCAGATTTAATTTCCTCCTACTTTGTGCCAATTGTGATTATGCTGGCCCTTGCCACCTTTATGGTCTGGTATGTATTCGGACCGCCTCCGGCATTTCTGTTTGCCATGTTAAATGCCATAGCGGTTTTAATCATTGCCTGTCCCTGCGCCATGGGGTTGGCTACCCCTACTGCCATTATGGTGGGAACCGGCAAAGGGGCGGAACATGGAATTTTGATAAAAGATGCCGAGAGTCTGGAGATTGCCCACAAGGTGAGTACGGTTATTTTTGATAAAACAGGGACTTTAACTAAGGGGCAGCCTGAAGTAACGGATATAGTTAGGGTACAGGGTACAGGTTACGGTGAACAGGAGGTTTTAAAGATAGCTGCCAGTTTGGAAAAGGGATCTGAACATTCTTTAGCGGAGGCAATTCTCAAACGAGCTCAAGAGGAAAAAGTAGATTTTATAAGTGTTCAAAAATTTAAAGCTACCCCAGGATATGGTGTGGAGGGAGAAATTAATGGAAAAAAGATTTTTCTGGGTAATAGGAAGCTGATGGAGAAAGAGGGAATTAAGATTTATGATTTAAGATTTAAGATTGAAGATTTGGAAAATCAGGGTAAAACCGTGATGATGTTAGGGCTTAATGACAAGCTAACCGGGTTGATTGCGGTGGCAGATACTCTTAAAGAGACTGCAAAAGGGGGAGTGGAAGCTTTACAAAAAATGGGCATTGAGGTAGTTATGATTACAGGGGATAATGAAGAAACTGCCAAAGCTATTGCTAAACAGGCAGGAATAAAAAGAGTTTTGGCTGAAGTTTTGCCGGACCAAAAAGAAGCGGAAGTTAAAAAGATCCAAAGTGAGGGAAAAGTGGTAGCCATGGTGGGGGATGGCATAAATGATGCCCCGGCTTTGGCTCAAGCAGATATTGGGATAGCCATGGGAACCGGGACAGATGTGGCAATTGAGGCAGGTGATATTACCCTAATTAACAGGGATTTAAGGTCTGTTTCTTCTGCCATTAACCTTTCCAAAAAAACCATGAGAGCAATAAAATTGAATCTTTTTTGGGCTTTCGGGTATAATATTATTTTAATACCTGTAGCTATGGGTGTGTTATATCCCTTCTTCAAAATACTGCTTAATCCGATTTTTGCCTCAGCAGCCATGGCTTTAAGTTCGATATCGGTAGTTAGCAATTCTTTACTTCTAAAAAGGGTTAAACTATGAGGAAGGAATTAAAACAGTGGATCTTTGGCTGATTTTTTTTACAGGGCTAACAGTGGGGGGATTAACTTGTCTGGCAGTACAAGGGGGACTGCTTGCTTCTATTATTGCAGCTCGGGAGGAGGCTGATTTAGAAAGCGGTAATAAAAGAAAGCATACTGTTTTTGCTACACTGGCCTTTTTAACCACCAAACTTATTTCCTATACTATTTTGGGCTTTTTTCTGGGTGCTTTTGGAGGGGTTTTAAATATCAACCCGAATGTTCAGGTAACAATGCAGTTTATAGCCGGATTGTACATGATTGCGGTTTCGTTGGATTTACTGAATGTTCATCCGATTTTTAGGTATGCGGTTATTCAGCCCCCGCGTTTTTTAACCAGGATGGTAAGGAATCAAGCCAAATCCCGGGATTTGTTTGCTCCGGCATTCTTGGGTGCTATGACTATTTTTATTCCCTGCGGGACGACTTTGGCCGTAGAAACTTTGGCTATTTCTTCTGCAAATGCCGTCCTGGGGGCTTTGATTATGTTTTTATTTGTTTTGGGAACCACCCCTCTGTTTTTCGGAGTAGGTTTTCTTACTACCTTATTGGGAGATAGTTTTCAAGGCAGGTTTTTAAAGCTGGCAGGAATAATCGTACTATTTTTAGGTTTTACCTCTGCTAACGGAGCTTTGGCGGCAGGAGGATACCCTTTTGTTCAAATTGATTTAACCGGAGCCAATAATTTACCGCGTACTTCCGCTGCCGCGCTTAGCCAAAACATTCAGATTAATGTGACTGCAGCAGGTTACAGCCCAAACTATTTCAAAGTTAAAAGCGGTGAGCAAGTGAATTTGACAGTTAAAGCCACAAATGCTTTTAGCTGTGCTTCGGCTTTTAGAATTCCGTCACTGGGAATCAGCAGGAATCTGGCTCCTAATGATACTCAACTTATCAGCTTTACTCCAACCCGGCCGGGCCAGATTTTGTTTACCTGTTCTATGGGTATGTACCGGGGGGTGATAGAGGTAATTTAACATGACAAAAAAGAAATTTAAAATTACAGATATGCATTGTAGCTCTTGTGCCTTAACCATAGATATGGATTTGGAGGATTTGGAAGGAGTTAAGTCTTCTAAAACCAGTTATGCCAAAGCTGAAACAGAGGTGGAATTTGATACGGAAAAGCTAAATGAGAATACATTAATAAGCACTATTAAAAAATCAGGTTACAGCGCTATTCCCTCTGATTAAATTTTAAGTTACACTTAAGAAAGTATGTTTGACTTAATCTCTGTTGGTGACTGCATGATAGATTCTTTTTTCAAGATTACAGACGGGCATGTTTCCTGTAATGTTGATAAAACCAAGTGCGAGCTTTGTATAAATTATGCAGACAAGATTCCCGTAGAAAGCTATTGTCAGCTGGTAGCCGGTAATGCAGCTAACAACGCTGTTGGGTCTGCCCGTTTAAAGCTTAAAACTGCTGCCTATATTAATGTGGGGGAAGACATAAGCGGAGAAAAAGTACTTAAAAAGCTCAAACAGGAAGGTGTTGATATTAGGTATGTAGTAGTTAATAAGGGGATGGAATCTAATGCTTCAGCAGTGATTAATTTTCAAGGAGAAAGGACAATTTTAGTTTATCATCAGCCCTGGAAATATGCTTTGCCTGATTTAGATAAAGCGAAGTGGATTTACTTT
>CAZKAW010000020.1:0-15259 GCA_964551255.1 uncultured Gammaproteobacteria bacterium | reverse complement strand
GTCGGGGTGGAGGGAATTGAACCCACTGCTTCTCGCTCCCAAAGCGAGCGTTCTACCGATGAACTACACCCCGTTTCAAAATGAAGTGCTGGTGGTGGGAGTCGAACCCACACGGGCTTAGCCCACTCGCTCTTAAGGCGAGCGTGTATACCATTCCACCACACCAGCTTATTTAATCTATTGTATCATAAACTAGCTTCATTTTGGGGGGTTGACTGATCCAATTTACGGTGAGACAATTAACACGAAATCTCTATAAACCCATAGGTTGGTGAAGAGATTTTTTTGTTGTTTTAGAGGAGGTAAATCATGGTGAAATCTACCAATAATCACACAAACGGTAACGGGAACCATAAACTCTCCTTTCTGGAGAGAGCCTCTTATAAACTGACCTCCTGGATAGGAACTCCTGCTTCTTTAATTATTCACACTGTAATGTTTATGGGTATTTTTGCCTTAAGATATTTTGGGGTAACTACAGATTATATTTTACTTATCCTGACAACAGCCGTATCTTTGGAGGCAATTTATTTATCTATCTTTATTCAGATGTCTGTAAACAGGGCTACTGAAAGTTTGGAAGAGGTGGAAGAAGACATTGAGGATATTCAGGAGGACGCCACAGAAGAAGAGGAAGCACACAAGGTTTTAATTCACATTGGCCAGCAGATGAAAACCATCCAACATGATTTGGACGCTCTAAAAAAAAGCGGCTTGCTTAAAGCTTCCGGAAACGGCCACCGATTCCACGCTTAAGTAATCCTCCCCAATTCACCGCATGCAGTTTAACGGCCACAAGGTAGAATATTACGGCATATAAAGCTCCTGCCAAAATATCAACCACATAATGTTCCCCCAAATAGACAATAGAAAACCAGCTTACTAAAACATACAGTAAAAAAGGCAGGGCCCTAAGTTTAAAAAACTTCAGGGCAAAAAGAAGTACCAATAAGGGATAAGCCCCGTGCAGGGAAGGCATGGCTGCCACCGGATTGGGATTAAATCTGTGATAAACTGTGGGCAGATCCCACTTATCGGGAAAAATTCTCAATACTTCGTCCATAATTTTGTGCACCTTTGGTAAATATCCTTCATTCCCAGCCATCCAGGGGGGGGCTGCAGGATAAGCTAAAAATGTCAGCCAGGCAGCATAAGACAGAAGTAAAATGGCTGTAACAAACCTTTTAAAATAACTTCTGTTATAAAGCCAAAGTATAAAGCCAAACGCCAAAGGCAGGGCGAAGTGTAAAAAATAAAAAATGGCGGAGAGAAAATCCAGCCAGGAAAGTTTTCCAGGCTGGTAAAATAGGTTCTGAAGCTGCAGAGTGGGAATAAATCCTAAAAGTTTTTGCTCTATCTCGATAAGATCTGCAAAATGTATCCTGGCCCCCAAATTATCGGCAAAGCCCCTCAAAAAATCATAGGAAATCAAAATAAATAAAAAAGGAATCCAATCCAGTATGAAGCTACGGGTTTTTTTAACCCAAAGGGAAGCAAAAAGCAGCACAAAAGCATACCTGTCCGGGGCAATCCCCACCCCCTGCCAGATCATCAGAGCAGTCATACCCACTATATAAATTATAAAAAGGGAAATATTAAAAGCCCTATGTTTCATAAGTAAAATCATAGCATGAGAGCCTTGCTTTTGCCTCTTACTGTTATTACTGCTGAGTGAACATGGATTAACAAGAAGAAGTCCAGAAAGCAAATGATCCCAAAGAGCCGGATCGAAAGGAAGTCAGAGAAAGATTGGCAGAAGTTGCCCTTGCAACTATCCATCCTGAACTCTTAGCCGTTTATTCTTCTCTACCTGAAATGGTTGACTGGAGAGTCACAAATTCTGCAAACCCAAATTTTGCAGACCGAGAACTGGAAGCTGACGGTCTTTTTCTTCCGAGGTTTAATCTTTCCAGACTAATAACCCTTGGGACGCCCGCAGACTTGGGTGTTCAGCAGGTTAATGTTAATATCACTACTCCAGCACACCCCAATTATGAAGGGCGGAAACAAGACTATGAAAAACAGGAATCAGACCCCCACTTTAAAGCCTTGTAGTAGCACTATTATTTTATTGACAAACTTTTTCAGAAAACTAACTACTGCTTTTGGTTTAACTCTAGGTTTCCTGGTTTTGCTGCTGAACTTGTTTTGGCTGTTTCTCCTTTACAAAAACAGTCTGCAAATAATTCTAATGTTATCTCTTCAGGAGCTTCTGTATTAATTCGTGTTCTTCTTAAACTTGTCAAATCCAGTCTTTTCTGGGAAAATATGCTAACGCGGGTGTAATTCAGCGGTAGAATGTCACTTTTCCAAAGTGAACGTCAGGGGTCCGACTCCCCTCACCCGCTCTTTTTTGTCTGGAAACATGGAGGTATTTCTTCACCCATACTAACAGCTGAATTGGCCTTCTCCACAAGGTGAGGGAAGTTCCCTTATTTTAGGCACTCCCGGTTCTTTCCCTTTTTGAATATATTCTTCAGGTTTCGTAACGCCCCACTCATGTTCATGATTCCAAAGTGTCCAGAAATACTTCCACTCATTCCACCCAATCCCCAGGTGTTTTACAAACACCCCGCTGTCAGCTAAAAATTGCCCCACCTTTCTCCCGGTCATACAGGACATACTGTAACAGTAAACTATGATATCCTTGCCTTTAGGTAACTCCTTAAACTGCTTAATAATCCTGTCTTTTTCTTCATAAGCTGAAGTATTGGGATCCCTGTAAGCAGGAACATTAACAGCTCCAATAATATGCTCTTTTTCATATTCCTGGGGGCTTCTTAAATCAACCAAAACATAGCTGGTATCCCCTTTATCCATCATCTTCCTTAAACCGTGAGGACTGACATAAACTGCATTCTCAATATCATAAAATTCTTTTATCAACTCACTATTGCCAGGTTTTTGTGTTTTTTGGTATATCAAAACTGTTGAAGCACCAACCAGCGCTCCCGCAACAGCTGCTAAAATTACTACCTTTATGGTTTGATTCATATTACTGCTTAGAAATTTCTTCATTGAGAATGTTTTTAAACTCCTCATAAGAGCCAGGATTTTGTAATTTTACCCCATTTAAAAAAAAGGTGGGGGTGGCATTAACCCCGGACTCTAAACCGCTTTGTAAATCTGCTTCCACTTTTTGTCTTGTTTCCTTTGAATCAAGATCATTTTTAAATTTTTCAATATCCAGGTTAAGAGAGCGGGCATATTCCACAAAAATATCCCTGGGGTTTTTTTCTTCCGCCCATTTCTCCTGGTTTTCAAAAAGCAAATCATGCATCTGCCAAAACCGGTCCTGTTTTCCGGCAGCCTCTGCAGCATATGCCGCTATTTTGGAATTTAGGTGTTGCCTTAGAGGAAAGTGACGGTAGATAAAACGCACCTTCTCTCCCAGGTCCATTTCCAGCTGTTTAACAACCGGGTAGTAAGCTTTGCAGGCCGGACATTGCAGATCACTGTATTCAATTAAAGTAGCTTTTACCTCTCCTTCGCCTTTTACCCAATCTTTTGTAGTTTCATATGAGGATGGAAGATTACTGAAAAGCCTGACAAGCCCAAAGACTAAAAGTAAAAGCCCCGCAATTAAAATGCCGATTTTGATAGCTTTTCCCATAGTCCCTCCTAATATTATACACCAGTTTATTTGGCAAAATAATCATAAACCGCTTTGGAAAGCTGGGCTATTTTTTCTCCGGCTGCGTCCGGCAGGTTACTTTCCGACAAGGCTACAAAGATATAATCACCACCGGGGGTGAAAACTATTCCCGCGTCATGCTCAAATCTACCTAAATCAGCTGTTTTGTGAGCAATAACTACATCCTGCGGTAACAGTTTCGGAATTCTGTCATTAATCTTTTGCCTGCTTAGAAGCTCCATCATTTTTTTGGAGTAATCCTCATCAATTACTTTTCCCCGATATAATTTTTCAAAAAAATCAGCTATTTCCAAAGCGGTAACAGGGGTTGCCAAATCCCCGGCGTCTGCCTCCCTGGTTAGAAGCAGCGCAGCATAGTTGTGAGAAATAGTGATCATCTGCTCCAGGGCAGTTTTGACACTCATCTCAATTGTCCCTTCCTTAAGTTCTGCTGTTTCTTTTGGAATTTCAAAGAAATTATTTAAACTTTCTATATTAGCAGATAGAATCTTATCTTCAGCAAGTTTTCCCGATTTGATTTGTTCAAAAGTTAGCACCATCAGTTTAAGTTTATACAAGCTTCCCGGATCGAACTTTTCTTGACTGTTTTTAAGGTAAGACTCACCGGTTTTTAAATTCTTAACGACAATCCCGTACCTGCCGGTAGTTTGATAAAGAGCATTGTCAGTTACTCTTTTGAGGTCCGGTTTAACAAAGGGGCTGATTAATCCTCTCCCGGGGATTGCAGCCTGAATAATAAATAAAGAAATCAGAAATATCAGCCAGAATGCCAGCTTAACGTTTTTTTGCATCCGACTTGGCCCGCTAAATTAGAGGTTTTGAAGATCCTTGTCTACTTCTACAAACGCAGCCTCAATATCATCGATTTGAATAGCATTCATTTCCTCTTCCAAATTCTCCTGCTTTTGAGTCAGAGGCTGAACGGGAGTTTCAATACTGGAAGTTGGAGCAATCTGTTTGCTAAAGTACCAATATATCCCGCCTACCAGAAGTAGAATTACTACCAATCCTCCTATTAACCAAAAGATCATTTTATTTTCATTTCCTTTTGGGTCAGGATCACCGGTGATTGGTCCCGGCATTACTGGAGGTTGTGGGATTACGGGTTGAGAAGGTGCTGATGAATTTGGCATCTGATTACTGTCCACTGCTTTTTCCCTCCTTTACCGGCTTTCCTGATTTGGCAGTCCTTATAGCATTCCCGACTGCCTGTTTGGCTTCAATTACCAAAAGCCTGACTGCTTTTAAGTCATCGTGAAGCTTTTGTCTTTGATTTTGGGAGTCTGCTCTGATTTTGCTTTCGGTTGTCAGCTGGAGAGTATAATCTTTGTCAGCCTGGACATTGACTGCTGCTGAGGCAGAAGCTATGGCATCTCTAGCCCGGGCAATTCCCGTTCTGGCTGCTTGAGGGTTTCTGTTTTCCAGTTTATCTAAAAGTTGGGACATTCTCTCCAGGTGTTTTATCATAATATCTGTTTGGTTTTGATTAATTTTGTTTAAGTTAGTGCTTACTCTTTCAGCAATCTGAGCCTTTTGCTTATTTTTAAATGTTTCCAGCCTAGCTTTTAAAGCAGCTTCTCTGGTGGCAAATTTTTCTTTAATATTGGCAATCCGGTTCTCTACGTTCTCTCTTCTTACCTCAACTATTTCTTTAAGACGCTGAGGACGGGTGGTGGTAGTGCCGGTGGCATCCTCTGCCAGTACCACAGTAGCAAATATCACCAGTAACAAAGTGAGGACTAAAAATCCGGAAGTACTAAATTTTATTACAGTAGCCATAATTTCACTTTAACAAAGTTAGGACTTTTTTGTCAATCCCTTTACTTCCCTCAAGCGTAATTGGTAAAATGACGGGTGATAAGACCCAGTAGCTCAACGGACAGAGCAACTCCCTTCTAAGGAGTAGGTTGTGGGTTCGATTCCCGCCTGGGTCGCATTATTTGTAAAGAATCTATAACTGCTACTCTATTAGGTTTTTTAATCCCTCATCAAGACCAACTTTTGGCTTCCAGTCAAGTTCTGCTTTTGCACTGGTGATATCAGGGCATCTTTGTTTTGGATCATCCTGTGGAAGTGGTTTATATTCCATATCCGATTTAGAACCTGTAAGCTCTTTTATTTTTTGAGCAAGCTCTAAAACAGTAAACTCCTGTGGATTGCCTAAATTGTATACTTCCCCGATTCCACCTTTTTCAATTGCAACTATTAACCCATCCACCATATCCGAAACATAGCAGAATGATCTGGTTTGTTTACCGTTACCAAAAACGGGAAAAGGCCTATTAGCAAGGGCAGCCTTAACAAATTCAATAACCACTCTTCCGTCATCTGCCATTCTGGGTCCATAAGTATTAAATATTCTGACAATCCTTCCATCCAGACTCTTTGACCTAACAAAAGCTGAAGTTATTGTTTCCCCAAATCTTTTACTCTCATCATAAACAGCCCTGGGGCCGGTGGTGGAAACATTCCCCATGTAACTTTCCTTTTGAGGGTGTTCCAACGGGTCTCCGTAAACTTCTGATGTTGAAGCAAACAAAAACTTAGCCTTAAATTTTGTCGCCCACTGACATAAATTCCAGGTCCCCTTGGTATTAACTTCCATGGTCTCAAAAGGAAAGGATATATAACTTTTAGGGTTGCGTTTGTTGGGAGAAGCAGGTGAAGCCAGGTGATAAATCTGATCTGCTCGTATACTATCCGGCAGGGGATTTACTACATCATGATTTAGAAATTTAAAATTGGGGTTGCCTTCCAGGTGCTTAATATTGCTTAGGCTGCCGGTTAAAAGATTATCAACACAAATAACCTCATGGCTTTGTTCAATTAACTTATCACAAAGGTGTGACCCCAAAAACCCGGCTCCTCCTGTAACAATAATTTTCATTTAGGATTAGCTTATCATATTTTAAACCTTCTGTCAGATAAATAGGGGTTGGGTTTGCGTTTCATTTCAGAAGATCCCAATAAGGCTGCGCGCTGAAGGGTAAATTCACCAAATTTATTATTAACTTTATCAATTACCATAAGGATTGTTTCTTTTTTATTTGCATCAGATAGCAGACTTAAATTCTGCGGTAATGCAGGCTTTAAATTGGAAACAGAAACCCCAATCATTCGGATTTTCTCTCGATTCCATATTTGGTTAAAAATTCTCCACGCTGCCTTAAAAATTTCCAATCCGTCATTTGTATATGGAACTGTAATCTGCATCCCATCGTCAGAAAAGGACAGGTGCGAATCTAGACCACCTTCGAGGTGACTTACGTTGGCACCTGTCCTTTTCATGCTTAAACGGTACCGGCAGTGAACGGTTTTACCTACCAGTTGTTTGACCCGAAGTCTTCTTGCTACCAGTTCCGTCAATTTTAGCAAAACCTGCTTTATTTCAACTTCATTATCAGTATCATGGTAAGTTGTGTGTCTGTGACCCACTGATTTTACTTCTTCTTTTTCATAAAACGGGACCAACGGACTATAGTTTATTCCGCGGGCCATGTTATATAAAATCTGTCCGTAAGATTTAAAAGAAGCCAGCAAAGCCGGTAAAGGCACTTGTCTTAAATGCTTAAAATTAAAAATCCCCATATCATTAAGACGTTTTTTGATTCTTGATCCTATTCCGCAGATTGCATCAAGCTCTATTTTATCCAAGATCTTTATGGCTTCTTTTTGGTTAGGGATTACCACAAGCCCGTCAGGTTTTTGTAAAGAACTGGCAAGCTTGGCCATAAGCCTGTTATATGAAATTCCAATGGAACACTTCATCCACTCCCCTATCTCTGAACGGATACGGGATTTTATAGTCTTAGCTGTAGTGACATAGTCGCTAGAGTCTAGAGTCAAGGTTTTCGTACTCGACTCTTGATTCTTGCCACTTGACTCTATTTCCATAAATACTTCATCAATTGAAAACACCTCCACAAACAGGCTGTAGTCCCTGATAATAGCCAAAAATCTCTTGGTAACTCCCAAGTACTTATCAGAATCCCCTTTCACTAAAATAATTTCCGGACAGAGTTTTTTAGCCTGCCAAATTTGCATCCCGGTTTTAACCCCATACTTTTTAGCTTCTATGGAAGCAGCCCCAATAACAGTTCGCACAGTTCGGTCTCCACCGGTTACCCCCACAGGTTTTCCCCTCAGCCTGGGATTAGCTTGCTGTTCAACTGTGGCAAAATAACTATTAAAATCAATATGCAAAATGCTACGCATTTTAAGTTTTCCAAGAAAAAAGATACAAGTATTCCAAATATTTATTCTTCTTCCACTGCTTCCAGAAACCACTTAAGTTTACCGGTATCAAACTTTAACCTGTAAAAATTTCCTCCAGCAGAGACTGAAAAATGGTAAAAAGTAGTTGCCCCATTCCTAGAAGTATGAACCAGATTAATTTTATCTACCTTAATTTGTCTGCCTTTCCAAAAAAATACAGCAGGCTTAAAGGAATTCTTTGTAAATAATACCCAAACATCAATGGGTTCAAAAATTTCCAGCATGCCTTAATTTATACACCCGAATAAAACCCCAAGTCAAGTACTTTTTTCATCACAGGCCAAACTTACTGCATCACCGTAGGCTTCTCTCAACTGCGGATTCCCGTTGTAACCCACTCGAAATCTTTCATATTCTTTGCTTCTTTCTTCTAACACCTTATCAAATAGTCTGCCTATCTCCCCTTTTTTGTTAGCTTGATCAATATCCTTCTTTTTTATCCTTAAACCTGTCAGAATATATACTCTATCGTCATCAGTGATAGGTGCTGTAAAAAGAGGAGGTGTAAAACCAAGAGGCTCATAGGGTACATGAACAAATCCCCAGTTTGTTTCGTGATTGGATAATGACGCTGATAAACCTTTAAGTTTTTTTACTTGTCTCCAAGCTCGAAAACAAAAAGGAAGCCTGTCAAGCCAAACTATCCCCCACATTTCTTGCGGTTTACCTTTGGTGGCTTGCACCCTCATTCTATCAGGATCTATGCTAACGCTAATACTGCCAATAGGTTCCCGTTCAACCATAACAATAATTCTACCACAAAATATCTTATAGTTTCAACTTAAAAATCTTAACCTTGGTTTGGTATAATAGGCAGATTATGACTTTGGAGATTGCCGCATATTTTCCAGAACAAGTTTTAACTAATGAACAAATAGCGTCCTGGGGAATACAAACTGGAGGAAAACCTTTAACAACTGAAGCTATATTCAAAAAGGTAGGGGTCAAAAAAAGATACCTGGCAGATGATGCTCAAAATGTCTTAGATATGGGACTTAGGGCTATGAAAGCTCTATCATCCTTACAAGGTGTGGATATGATATTTTTTTCCACCAGTTACCCTGATGGGGTAAATAACGCCTCCGAGATAGCAAGAAGTAACCCTACAGCAGACGGGTGCGTAAATATCCATGCGGCCTGCTCTGGGTTTACTCTTGGTCTAAACCATATTTGGAAAAACCGAGAGAGGTTTCTTGGAAAGAGAATATTATTTGTTGCAAGTGAAAAATATTCACCAACTTTAGTTGATTTAAGATTAAATCAGGATGATCCAAGCTTGTCACAAACCATTTTCTCCGATGGTGCAGCAGCCATAATCTTTACAGCAGGGCAGGATTTGAAAATCCTGTATGCTTCAAATTATAGTTTTCCTAGAGAAAAATCTATGTGCCTCCGTATGCCCGTAAATCACGAATTAGTACGCCACCCTGCTTTAACTGTAAATATCCCCCCTTCTGAAAATGGACATTTCCGGATGGATGGTAAGGCAGTTTATGAACAAGTCAGGGAAACGGTACCCGTCTTAATTAAGACTGCCATAGAAAGAGCCGGCCTAGACAAAAAAGACATTAAATTGGTAATTCCCCATCAGGCAAGTAGACATCTGCTTGAGGCGCTTACCAGAAGATTACCCGGTTTGCAAACTTATAGTGATCTTGAGGATGGAAATTGGTCATCCGCATCTATCCCTAAAGCAATGCGGCAAGCTATAAATGAAGGTGTGATCACAGCTGGCGATAAAATTGTTCTTGCAGGTTTTGGAGCAGGTTTGTTTACCTCAATTACGGTTGCGGAATTAGGGTAAAATATATTGCCCATGTTTAAAATTTTTCTATTTATTTCATTTCTAATTTTTAATTTTATACTTTTAACTTCAACTGCAACAGCAGTTTCAGATCCCCTTTCTGTTCCCAATAATAAATTTGGTATCCATATTATTCAGGCTACTCCCGGCGAATCTTCCCCTGCTGCCTCACTGGTTAACTCCTCAGGAGGTGACTGGGGTTATATTACATTTTTAATCCAGAGCAATGACAGAAATCAAAATAAATGGCAGGAATTTTTTAATGACTTAAGACGAAGACACTTAATCCCCATCGTAAGGCTTGCTACAAAACCGGTAAATGCCCACTGGGAAAGGCCTTATGAGGGAGAAGAAGAAGCCTGGGCAGACTTTTTGGACAGATTGAATTGGCCCACCAAAAACAGGTATGTAATCATTTATAATGAACCTAATCATGGCAAAGAATGGGGAAATTTTGTTGACGCTAAAAATTATGCAGAAGTATTAGATAAGACTATCACTGCGCTTAAAAATAAAAATCGAGACTTTTTTGTACTCAATGCAGGGTTTGATGCATCCACGCCCTCACAACCTCCTCAATTTGAAGACCAGGTAATATTTATGAGACAAATGGAGAAAGCTGTTCCCGAAATTTTTAATAAACTGGACGGTTGGGTATCTCATTCTTACCCAAATCCGGAATTTGCCGGTTCTCCCGATGCCCATGGACGAGGAACTGTGAGAACCTGGATTTGGGAACTGGAGCAGCTTGGAAATTTAGGAGTTACTAAAAACTTACCGGTTTTTATCACCGAAACAGGCTGGAAACACGCAGAAGGATTAAGCTACACTCCCGGTCTTCCAAATGCAGATACTGTGGCCGGTTACTTTAAAAGTGCATTTGGGAATGCCTGGAATAATAACCGGGTAATTGCAGTAACGCCCTTTTTATTAAGTTATCAGGAAACCCCTTTTGACCATTTTTCATTTAAAAAAAGTGACAATACCAATTATTATTCAATTTTTCAAACTATCAGGGATTTATCCAAAACCAGTGGTAAGCCTGTACAGGAAACTTCAGCTCAACTTATTAAAGGTGAGATTTACTCTACTATTGTGGCCGGGGAAAGTTATGAAATTTCTTTAACCTTTAAAAACAGCGGTCAGTCAATTTGGGATGAAGGGGTAAGGTTAGTTCCTCTCTTAGGCGGGAAAGAGCTGGGAATAGACAGTTTGGAAATTCCCAAAGGGATAAAAGTTGAGCCCGGGGAAGAATATACTTTTTACTTAAGCTTAAAGGCACCTGAGAGCGGGACATATCAGGTTCAATTAAATTTATTCAGGGGGCAAAAGCAGTTTGATTCCCAACTTTTAGAGTTTACTACAGAAGTAAAAGCTCCGGTAGTTTTAAGAATTTTGACAGCTTTGGCCTGGAAAAAAAATTTTTCCGGGGATTATACCCTAAGTGTGAAGGGAGCAACCGGGGAAAGCTTTAAGCAGGTTAGTCTAGATAAAAATGGGCAGTCAAAAGAACTGGAAGCAAAATACTTGCTGCCTGATTATGCTTTTGATTTTAGGTTGGAAAGACCGTTTTATAAACCGTCTACTATTCACCAAAAGGTTTTTACCGGAATAAATGTCTTAGATTTTGGCGTTTTGCAACCTGATATTATTTCAGCTTTACTTAGTCCCGGGGAACTTTGGAAATTATTACCATTCTCAAATTGACCTATTGTGATACAAATGATCATAGTTGACTAAGCGGAAATAATAATATATTGTGATATAACCTGTTAAAAACTTTTATCGTAAGATTTAAGTTTACATTAGCCTTAAAAACTAATAATTGACAGGTTCTCTAAGGAAGTTCGGCGCAAGCCGAACTTTTTTAGTGGGTTAAAGTAAAGTAACCTGATATTGAGAAGTTCTTCTTGCATAGTAATCCTTGGGAAAGACAAAAGAATAAGGATCTCTTGCTATCTTTAACTTGTATGTATCTGAAAGTTCTCCAGTTATTGCTACATTAGTTTGGTAGAGAACAGTTCTTAATCTTGGGGGTAAAAATTGCAAGCTTTCATCAAAAAAGGTAAACCTGGGTTCTTTTTCTCTCCAAATAACTCTTCCTTCTTCTATGATGGGGATAGGTTTAGCAAATCCATCGAAGACTAAACTAAATCCTTCAGCATAAAGCTCTACGGGCTTTCTTACTTTCCCTCTAATAAAAGGTATTAAATCAGATACAGCAAACTTAACCCACCGGTTGGTACCTAAAAATGCTAGAGCATGAGTATAGAAACCTACCACTCTAACAGCAGTATCCTCTATATCCTGCTTATTCCACTCTACCTTCTCCCACAAGACTTCACTCATTTTTATGAGAATAACTGGAATTGAGATAAAAAATCAAGTAAAATATTAAAGTTTGGTGGTTGTAGCTCAATGGCAGAGCGTCAGATTGTGGATCTGAATGTTGCGGGTTCGATCCCCGTCAGCCACCCCAGCACTTTTTGAGGCTGATTTTATATACCACTAAGGGGAAGTTCGTACCCAAGAAAAACTTCATAAATTTATTAATCCTTTGTTGCTCCGGATTAATTCATATAAATTCTTAGCATCTTCTTCTGGAGAATTAATATTCTCATAAACATATCCTGGCCAATCCTTAATAGCGTCGCGGTCTTTTTGATCCTTCTCCAGATTAATAAGTGAATGGGGTCCTCTTTGATGTAATCTTTGTTGACGTAAAGTCCTTGGAACTGTTAAATGCAAAAGGTATACAGGACATTTTATCTCCAACTTTTTAATATAACGAGAAACGTCATAATACGATAAAAATCTTTCCCCGATAGCAACTAGTACAATATGACCTTCTTGCAAATACTTATTTATATCTTTTATAAAGTTTGTTCTGGCACTTAACTGATCTTTTTCCTCTTGTTCTTTACTCTCCCAAATCCATTTAGGATTGAACTCCTCAACGTATGAATCTAGATCTAAAAGGATTGCTTTTTCTCCATTTTTATTAAACTGATCTACTAGTAATTTTCCTAATGTATTTTTCCCTGAAGCTGGCCCTCCATCAATCAATATTAATTTCATAGAAAAAGTATATCATTCTTACAGTCTTCTTACCTTTTATTGTTGTTGACTTTCACTTCTCTGGTTATTATAGTAACAATATAGAGTAAGCTCTCTATAAATGAAAGTAGGCTTCATGCCTTGCATGGGTTACACCCATCTAGTTTATAGGGGGCTTATTTTTGATATATCGAACTTGTTTCTTGAGTTGTAAAAATTCTTAGGATATTTATCGTTATCATAAATATCAACCAGATATTTAATTTTCTCTTCGATGAATCTATAAAATCTCATATCTTGTTTTATAAAAGCTCTTTGAACTGCCCAATTGATGTAATCTATGACTTGAAGACAGGGCTCACCTGAAGGGCTTTGAGGATTAACTTTTGTAATAGAATCAATCTTTTTCTTCCATTTACCCTCAAATGTGCTAATAGACCTTTGTATTGCTTGTTCAAGCGGAATTTGACGGGTTTTATTACCTCTTACAGCAAAGAATATTTCATTATGTTTTGCCAAATGCAGTTTATTTTCAAATAATTTACTTATTAAATCATCATAAAATTCATTTTCACTTCTATGATGCCTAGCATTAAAGATGTTTTGAATTTTTCTTGCCACAAAAAGTTCTGTAGTAAAGGTTGAATCTACTATAGTTTTAAATACCTTTTCTCTAATTTCTGGACTATCGTCTTTGGCGTGAAAGGCAACTAACGTTTTCTGTAGCGAGGGAATACCTTCCAGGTATTTGTCCTGGGTAATTTCTTGCTGAAGTTTTTGTAATGCCTGGCGAATTGATTTAGGATCTTTTGTATGGATGAATCCTAATATTAGTATCTTAGATATACCTTCTGTTCCTACAACTAAATTTCCGTGTCTGTCATAAAAAGTTGGATCGCCTGATTCGTCAACAAAGAAGTAGCTTATACTATCCTGTGTTTTTTGCATTTTAGCCTAATTGTAGACTAAGCTTGCAGTTTATTAAAGTCTTAATCTTCCTAGAATTTATCAAAAGCTAATTTATACTTTTCTGAATAGTCAGGAATAGAATAAGTCTCTTTAAACTCTTTTAATTGGGTACGAAGTAAGTCTGCCCATCCACCCCAGTACTTTTTAGCTTCAATTCTTAGGGAAAACAGTCTGTTTACATAAATCTGTAGGAATTTTGACACTGTTTAAAGTTGAACGACAACTTGTTGCCTTAGCCCACTTTGCAGGAAAATCTTTAGAGAAAAACTCTAAATTTTTCTTGGCACGATCAGAGAAAGTTGTTCCTTTGGGATAAATAGTAATAAAAGCCATAGAGAAATCCTTTTGGGAATTTGCAGTAGTAATCGTTCGTCTTTTCCCTACCGCTTTAATAATATCTTCAATTGTTACACCCACTGCAATCCCTTTTATGGTTATTTTATTGCTTAAGGGGCTGCAGAGTGAATTTAAGGAACTGCTTGATTCTAGTTCAGGAGATTTAATTAATAAAAACTCCTGTTTAATTTCCTCCGGATCAGCTAATCCCATCAAGTAAAGAGTAAACGGACTATAGCTATATTTCTTTTCTGTCTGGCGACAACTTACGCTAAATGTTCCATCGCCATTATCTACCCATGGTCTGGCCTCCCTAATTCCTTCATAATCCCTTAGACTCTGTAAACCCTTATACCAGTGAGGTCCTTGCTCCCTTAATATTAGATCCCCACTTTGGGATGGTGACCCTCCGAGTTCCTTACCTAAATAAACACCCCAATTATGACCTATTTCCTCAAGTAAAACTCTATATACATCTTCCGGATCCTGAGTAAAGTCACTTTCAAGATTTATTCCTATATAGGTAAGACCCATTAATCTACCTGCCTTTTGAGCTCCATACAGCGTGGGATCCAGATTACTATCATCAATCTCACCCAATCCTTTAGAGGGATTGTTTCTAACAGGCATATAGATATTATTAGTTTTTATAGAGGGATAATTAGCTGTAAAAACATGAATAAAATCATATTTATCCTTATGTGAAGAGAAAAAATTCCTTCCCACATTATCAAATTTAATCTCTAAGTCTGTTATTAAACTACCCGTGTCTTCCAAAAAGAAATTATCAATTGTAGGCTGTATTTCAGCAATCGGCCGAGAACTTGGGGTTGTTGTAGAATTAATAATTGGAGTAGAAGTAACAGGAATGTTTATTTGTTGAGTGGACGGGGCTTTATTGTCAGCCCTCCCGAAGTAATAATATGTTCCAACTCCAACTCCCAACACCAACACTAAAATTAATAGAATTATTCCTACAACCCCTTTTTGGCTCATCAACTAAATCATAGCATAATATTTTGATACCTATCTCCATACTTAGATGAATAGTCTGGAATAGTAGTCAGAGGCTTGAATAACTGTAATTGGGTACAAAACAATTCTTCAGGCGTTATGCCTCACGTAAGAATACTCCCGAAATGAGAGTTGATGAATCATATTAA
>CAZKAW010000019.1:0-16954 GCA_964551255.1 uncultured Gammaproteobacteria bacterium | reverse complement strand
CTGAACTTACCCCACTTTGTGGCCAAAATGTCATTCCTGCGAAGGCAGAAATCTAATTAACAGTACAGGCCCGTTTTTAATTGGATCCCCGCATACGCTCGCTGCGCGAAGCGAGCGGGGATGACAAATGAATGTAAACTGGGGTAATGTCAGGCTTTTTCTTACTTGACTTTTAAGTTATCCGGTATTAAGATTTAGATATCCTTTAGATCAATCTTGTAGATGGCCTAAAGGACACTGTCCTTAAACTTAAGTCTAAGGGCAATCCCTGCTTAGCACGTTTAAAGCTGAATTAATTTTTTCCTCCATATTTGTTAAGTCTAGGGAGATCCGGAGTGGGCGTACCAGAAACGGTACACCCCAGGATTCCCACCTTCCGTTTCGGGGGAAAACATTCAGTTCACGTCTAAAGTAGGGAGAAATTATTTGACAATTTGAGTAAAATTTTTTAACTTAAATTGTCATCCCGAGCGGAGCGAGGGATCTATATCTTCTATTTTTCCCAATTTATGTGGTTGTGTGTTAAAATTTATTTACAAAATTGCGCAGCAATTTTGAGAGGAGGAACCGACGTAAACTGAAGGTCCGATGGAAAATCGGACCGAAAGTTGAAAGTCGTATTCCGTTCTCTAAAACCGTCGACGCCGGGGTAACTCAGTGGCAGAGTAGCTGTTTTGTAAACAGCAAGTCGCGGGTTCGAATCCCGCCTCCGGCTCACCAAGCGTAAACAGCAGTTAACTTTTAAGTTGAATTTAAATGAAGAATAGCCTATAATAGGCCACATGCTGGAAAAAGAAATCTTGTGTTTATTTTGCCAGGAAGAGTGTTGGTTTAGAAAAGAAGCAGAAGACATTGCAAGCGCAGTTTCAAAACGTCGTAACATACAAGATAAAAATGTGCCATCACTGGATTCTGAATTTGTCAGTAAAGAGATTGAAAAACTGCGTGCTATTGCCCGGGATAAACGTAATTGCCCAAATGTAAACCAGATTAACCCTGATTACCCGGGAAAAAACCTTCTATAACCAGAATACTTGAATTTGCAACTTTTCCAAAGTATTTTGATTTCAAAATTATTTAACGAGAGTTGCAAACTCGAGTTAAATGAGTTTATAGCATTCAGAAATTTGTGCTAAAATATCCCTTATGTTGCCGACATGGCTCAGTGGTAGAGCAACTCCATGGTAAGGAGTAGGTCGGGGGTTCAATTCCCCCTGTCGGCTCAAAAAAAATGGCACTGGGCATTTTAGCCTGTGCCATTTTCAAAAAACAGCCCTACATTAACTTTCTACATTGCCATCTGACTTCCGGCAGATTCCATTGCCTCTTTCTCACTCTTCCAGCCCAAAGCTCTAATCACCTCTTCAGGGGAATCATAGCTTCCTTCCGGAAGGTTAGTCTCAAACGACCTTTTATCTTCATCCGAGAAATCTGATAAACTGTTACAGGTTTTTACCAGCTCAGCTTTAGTTGCAGGATAAGTTTGGTGATCCTTGAGATGCATAATGGCATTCTTAACATCATCCATTTTTTCTCACCCCCTTGTATATTAAGATAAAATATATTATCACTTCCAGCTGCTAATTTTTGGTGAGGTTCAAGTAAGAACTAAGTAAAAGTTTGTGTTATATTAAATTTATGCCCTCTCAAACACTGACTGAATCTATCCAGCAAGCCATTACTCAAGGCCAAACAAAAGAACAAATTTATACTGAACTTATTAAAGCAGGATTTAAGATTGATGAAATTAACAAGAGTTATCTAAACTTTTTACAGCCAAACCCCAAAAAAGAACATGAAAATCACCTTTCAGCTTCTAAGATCCTACTTTCCATTGGCGGATTAGTAACAGTTTTAGGTGGAATTATTTATATAGGTATTAACTGGCGTGATTGGAATGAGTGGGGCAGAATTTTTGCCATACTTCTACCCTTGCTGGTTTTATATATTGTCGGTATCCCTCTTTGGCTGAATAAAACATACCAAAAACAGGCCATAGCTTTTATTTTTACAGGTTCTT
The DNA here is from genome assembly GCA_964551255.1 of uncultured Gammaproteobacteria bacterium. Classification (GTDB taxonomy): domain Bacteria; phylum Patescibacteriota; class Microgenomatia; order Daviesbacterales; family UBA10151; genus CAZKAW01. Next base: position 14,934 of record CAZKAW010000019.1, on the reverse strand, counting down.
TACTTTTTCCTCTTTTTTTAACAGTGACTTTTTTAGAATTTAAGATTTATAAGGATGCTTTTAACTCCTTTGGATTTGCTATCTCCTTACTGAGCCTAATATTTTACCTTTTGGAAAGCCTTGTTTTTTCCTCGCCAATTTGGGGATTCCTTTCGCCTGCAGCTGCTTTATTTGTATATTACTTCGGACTGGAGTTTTTGGGAAGCGATAGATTATTTCATCCCTCAACCAAAGTCTGGGCATACCTCCTCCCTTCTATTATATATATACTGCTCAGCTTCTATTACCAAAAAAATGGCCTAATAGAAAGGGCTAAATATCCTTTTTTGATTGGAGTAGCTGTCAGCATATTTTCTCTTTTTTATATCTTAGTAAGTAGTTTCAGAAGAGAATTTGACAGCTGGCTGCTGTTTATTCCCATTGTAATTTACTTTCTAATTGCCGCTTTATTTGAGAAGCACGATCAAAAAGAAAATAGCCTAGCCCTTTACACAATCTCCTTATTAACTCTTTTTGCCAATTTAATTAGACTTGCACTTGAGGGTAGTATCCTTAAACCTTTTAAAGAGTTGCTGTCTTCTTATACATTGATAGGGGGTTCAGTAGTAATCGTGGGGATAATTTATTTACTTCTTTCTTATTTCCTGCCTAAACTTAAGCAGATTGGATTGGAAAAACCGGCTAAATTCACCCATTTTTTTGAAAGTATGGGAACTTTGGCGTTTTTGGGGGGAATTTTTCAAATGGGTCTGGGAGGCAGGAAGCTGGTATATGAGACTTTACTGCTTATCTCCAGCGTTGGTTTTATCTTTGCCAGTATTTTAAATCAATCCCGATCTTTCCTTTACATAGGAACTCTGTTTTTAATTGTCTACATATTTAGTATTGGCGGTGAATATTTTCAAAATCAAGTAGGCTGGCCATTGACCTTATTTATTACAGGATTGCTTTCTATGGGAATAGGCTTTGTAATTGAAAAGTTAAGACGTCAATACTTCCAGGTTGCAGATAAGAGATAATTTCTTGTATAATCCTTAGCTATGGCGAAGAAAGGTAACAGAATTTTGATAGGGCTAGTTTGTTCTGTTTGCAAAAATAGAAATTACCTCACATCAAAAAATACTGTGAATATAAAAGATAAAATTACTTTAAAAAAATTCTGCAAACACTGCAGGAAAACTACTGAACATACAGAAACCACTAAGCTTAAGTAGGCTTCATTGAATAGTCAAACTTTTTCCAGTAGAATTAGGATACTTAGGGGCGTCGTTCAGTGGTAGGACCGGAGTCTCCAAAACTCCTGATGAGGGTTCGATTCCTTCCGCCCCTGCAGATCTGGATTTCCCAAAAGGGATGGAATTTTAGACTCTTTGCGGATGGGGGCGCGGGACGTACCGTCTGGTACATCCCAAAGCCCTTTTTATACTGGGGAACCAGGTGCCGGAGTAAAAAAGAACAAAAAAACGAGGAACGCAAAATTTTAGAACCTTTTAAGATATTGACAAAATATACACCATATGATTTAATGTATACATATGAGAAGATATCAGGTTTACCTTAATCAAAATTCAGTTTCCGTGTTAGACGATTTTGAAAAGATTTCTAACATTTCAAGATCAAAAGTTATCAGACAAGCTATCGATAGATTAGCAGAACAGTTGGTGCGTGTAGTCAATGATAGACGATCACAAAAGAAAGAATATATCTTGGATAGCCTTGATGGTTTCGTGGATCTTAAAACTAACAAAAAGACAAATTTTGCTCAAAACGTAGATGAGATATATTTCTCCGATTAATCCATGAAAATATTTACGTTTTTACGCAGTAAAAAGGCAAGGTTCTGAATTTTATGAAGGTTCTTATAGATACAGGTGCTTTTATAGCCTATTTCATTAAACAGGAAAAATTTCATGATGATACTGTTTCCAAATATAAGTTCTATAGGCAGCAGAAAGCAATTCTTTTGACATCAGATTATATCCTTGATGAACTATTAACATGGTTTTCTGCTAAGCAGACTAAACAGATATTAGAAAGGTTAGTTGTAGCTATTCAGAAGATGGTAGAAGCTGAGGAGCTTAAGGTTTTATCTGTAGACAAAACGGTTTTTAGGAAGGCTCAAGATATATTAATCAAATTCTCTGAACATAAAATCTCTTTTACAGATGCAACAACTTTTTGTTTATATAGAGATCTTGCTTTAGATGAGGTATTTACTCTTGATGATGATTTTAAAAAGATGAGAGTAAATACATCGTTCTAAGTTCTAAAGACTGCCATGAAATATATAGCTTACTGCAGAATTTATAGACGAGTTAATACAACGGCAAACCAGTATCCGGTTTGAAAAGACTATTTTTTAAAAAGAACGTAATTTTTGATTGTATAGTAATTGAAACCGCCATAAAACTTAACACAAGAATTATTTTTTCAGTGGTGCTTAAAAATTCACCCTGATTCTGGCAGACTGAATAAAAAGGTCCTTATTTTGAGTGCTTTTGACTTGCAGTCTGTAAGTTTTAGTGCCTGCTGCCAGCTTAAAGGAAGATGAAGTTTGTAAAGAATAAGTGGCAGTACTGTTATCAACCTGGGAAGAAGTAGTGGAGCTGTCTGTCACATTATACAACCTGACAGAACCTGTACCTGCAGCTTCCGACAGTTTAAAAGTTACTTCCAAGTTCATGCCGCTGTAATCCGGGTAGTTGGCCGGATCCAGAGATACTTCATACTCCGCCGTAGAATACCAGTCAGTATTACCCCAGGGCCCCCCGCCTGAACCCAAGGGAATATAAACCGTGGATTTGGAAGAGGCTGCTTGCGGGGCAGGGGTGGCGTTTTCTAAAGCAGATACCCTGGCTTTGAGTTCAGTTACATCTGCACTTAAAGAATCTGATTGCGAGCTTTGAGAAAGACCGGGAGATTTGGCAGCTGTTAAGGAATTGACTTGTGCAACCAGTTTAGCAGTCAGATCTTCCAAAGCCTTAACCCGCTCTTCAATAGTAGCCTCAGGTAAAGTTTTCGGTACTTCCAGGGGGCCTTCTTCCACAGTAGCTTGAGAAGGCGTCAAACCGGATTGGGAAGCCTGATAGCGCCAATACCCCAACCCTGCTACAATCAGAATAGGTACCAGTATAAAGGGCAACAGTCTTAACATATAAGTATTATAACGGTTATAATAATTATAACAGTTATATTTATGACAAGTTCACCTCCCAAAGGAAGACATGACCACCAGACTTTAAAATTTCCCCGGGGGTTTTTATGGGGTACTGCCACTTCCGCTTATCAGGTAGAAGGCAATAATATCCACTCCGACTGGTGGGAATTTAAAAACTCTGGAGATGCCTGCAACCAGTACCAACTTTATCAGGCTGATTTTGACCTGGCCAAAAAACTGGCTCACAACGCCCACAGGCTATCTTTGGACTGGTCCAGAATTGAACCTTCCGAGGGTGAGTTTAACTGGTCAGAAATTGAACACTATGTTAAGGTGCTTAAATACCTTAAGTCACTGAATCTAACAGTCATGCTGACTCTTTGGCATTTTACTCTGCCCAAGTGGGTGGCAGATGAAGGAGGCTGGGAAAACGGCAAAACTGTTTCCTATTTTGAAAGATTTGTAAAAACTATTGCCCCTAAAGTTGGTGAGTATGTGGATTTTTGGGTGACTTTAAATGAGCCCGGAGTTTATATATATGAAACTTATGTGGAAAGAGTCTGGCCACACGCCAACCCAAGTCTGACCTGGTGGGGCCAGCTTAAAACTTTTTTGAACTTAACCTCTGCTCACAAGAGAGTCTATCAATATTTGCACTCCACCTTTCCTGCCGGAAAGCCGGTGGGCATTGCCAACAATATATTATCTTTTGAGCCTTACCACAAACACTCCTTTAGCGAACAATTTGCAGTCATTGTAAATGACTTGATTGACAACCACCTGTTTTATTTTTTCACCCGCGGTACCCATGATTTTTTGGGGGTTAATTATTATTTTCATGCCCGTTTCAGACATAAAGGTTTAGTGCCGGAAAAATCGGGCAGTTCCACTCAAATACACGACGTGTCTGATTTAGGCTGGGAGATTTATCCGGAAGGGATTTTTGATGTCTTGACGGATTTGGCTGATGATATCCCTATCTACATTACAGAGTGTGGCATTGCCTCCACCAATGATGACAGAAGAAACAGATTTTTAGTAACTTATTTACAGGAAGTTGCAAGAGCCATTAAAGCGGGAGTAAACGTAAGAGGGTTTTTTTACTGGTCTTTGATTGATAATTTTGAATGGCATAGAGGATTTGAACCAAGGTTTGGGCTGGTGGAAGTGGATTATAAAACCCAAGCCAGACATATAAGGCCTTCCGCTTTGGTTTATAAAGAGATTATTGAAGCAAACGGTATTCCTCACTCACTTTTAAAATTCATTGGCCACAGCATCCAGGCTAAAGAAGTATTGGAAAAAAGGTATAAGGAAACAAACCCTCAAAAATGACCTATCTTCCTTTTGCTATTTTAGCCTACCTTTTAAACTCTGTTGCTGTCACAGTAGATAAATTTTTGCTCATCAAAGCTATTCCTGATCCTTTAATTTATATTTTTTACTTCAGTTTGGTCTCCACACTGGCTCTTTTGGCTATTCCCTTTACCCAAATTCCTGCCATGCCAGTTTTGATTCTAGCCTCTGCTTCCACTTTACTTTGGACCGCGGGAGCATATCTGATGCTCAAAGCTTTAAAATCAGGCCAGGTTCAAAGAGTGATTCCGGTCATCGGCTCAATTACCCCCTTAATTTTACTGGTGCTGGCTCTTCAAGAAAACTCTATTACAGTCATACAAACCGCGGCCATTACTCTGCTGGTTGGGGGATTAGTTTTTCTCACTTTGCCCCACTGGAGGGGAAACATAACTAAAAAAGAGCTTCTTTTGGAAATAGGATCGGCAATTTTCTTTGCCCTCTCATATCACCTGCTTCGTCTGGCATTTTTAAAAGCCGGCTTTTTAGCAGTGCTGGTCTGGTCAAAACCAATTCTCTTGCCCCTGGGGGTAGTGATTCTACTAATTCCTGCTCTAAGAAGAAAAATTCTACCGTTTTTAAGCTTTAAACAAAACCCGGTTAAAAAAAGTGCCGGAATATTTATCTTTGGTCAAATCAATGCTGCAGTCTCAGAAATACTTTTGGTGTTTTCCATTTCTTTAGCCTCGCCTGCTTTGGTAAATTCCCTGCAGGGGGTAAAATATATTTTTCTGTTAATTTTCAGCCTGATTTTAGGCAGAAAATTCCCCGGTGTTTTTGCCGGTAAATCCGGGAATTTTTTGGGCCAGATGATAGGGATAGCCTTTATAGCAATCGGCCTTTATTTACTGGCAATTGCTTAAGTTAAGGCTTAACAGCTGGTTCTTTACTGTCAGGTTCAGTCTGGATATTTGAACCTACTGCTCTGGATTTAATTCCGGCAGCCCGAACTTTTTCTCTTTCCTCTCTTATAGACTGGGTATTTTGCAGATAGGCTCTGTCTATTATTAATTGAAAGCGTTCTGCTCCCCGATTAAAAACACCGGCAACTCCTCCAACTAACTGTCTTGCCGGTTCAGGAGCTCTGACTCCAGCTAGGTCGGCTGCTATTCCCAACCCCACTCCTGCTAGTGCGGCACCTGCTATAATACGGCCGGCATGTCTAATAATGGATGGAGACCTTGATGGGTATCCATGAATACGTAAAGGAGGACCACCATGAATTCTTTCAGCGCTTACATTCATACTTTATCATTATACACTATAGGTTTACAAAAATCAAGTAAATGTGCTAGAATACACTATTATGATAGAAGCACGGGCAGAAAGAGGAAGAATAAGACACTTAGAGCCTGAAGTTGCTGGCAGAGCACCAGTTGGCAGGAAACCAGCTTTAGGGACAGATGGGAGAAGACCTACCCATGTCCTGGCTCCTCCGGGGTATACTCCCTGGAAGATAGATGTTGGTAATGGGAACTTGACTCCAGCAGATGAGAATCCATCAGATTATGAACTGGCTACCATAGAAACCCGTGGACTGGGTGCGGAGACCGATGTTCCCGCGGATGCTGCACCTTTGTCTATTGAGGAAGTATATTTGAGCGACATCTCAAAAACCCCTCTTCTTAAGGCAGAAGAGGAAATAAGTCTGGCTCAAGACTTTGAGAGAGGAAGAAAGGCACAAAAGAATCTGGAAACACATCCTAAAATGAAGCCGAATAAACAACAACTGCTGGAAGAGCAGGTCAGGACAGGGGAAGCTGCAAAACAAAGAATGATTGCAGCAAACTTGAGGTTAGTAGTTTCAGTAGCAAGAAAATATAATGGTCTAGGACTGCCTATACTTGATTTGATCCAGGAAGGAAATATTGGACTTATGCGCGCGGTAGAAAAATTTGACTACCTGAAAGGATTCAGATTTTCAACTTATGCTTACTGGTGGATCAGGCAAGCTGTGTCCAGGGCGCTGTCTAATGATTCCCGGGACATCAGGCTGCCCGTCCACATTGGCGAAGAGCTGTGACGTATCTAGAAGGCACATGTTTTATTGTATAATAAGCTAGGAAGAGAACCAACAATTGACGAGATAGCCAAACGGGTAAACCAAGACCCGGACAAAATTAAGTCTTTTTTAAAATGGGGTCAATACCCAACCTCTTTGTATAAACCGGTGGGAGAGGATGGGGATGCCGGCTTAGGTGAACTCCTGGGTGAGGAACATGGCCTATGGGATAACCCTCGTCAAGATCCCGGGATAGAAGCAGAACATAGTGATTTAAAAAGAATTCTTATTAGCGCATTAGAATCAGAACCTTTAAGCCCCAAAGAAAGAAGGGCGGTAATGCTTAAGTTCGGTTTGGAAAATAATGATGGGATAGGACGCACACTACAAGAAGTAGGTAAAATTATGGGTTGTAGCCGCGAAAGAGTCAGACAGCTTATGGTTGGCGCTTTTGAGAAATTAAGACATTCCAAGCTAAGAAAAACCTTAAGTGATTATATAGAATGAAAATCTTCCCCCTTTTTCCCCTCTTGTAGGCTATCTAAAAATCTTTTAAAATGACCTCAAAGCTAAACTTTGCCCTAACCTAAACCTATAGGTATGGCTAAAACAAACAGACGGTCCAAAAAAGCGGTAAACCCTCTTAAAATTGCTCTCCTTTTGGTTCAAATTTTGCTCATCAGAATCGGCCGGTTGCCCCTGCTGGCGGCAAAGGGCGCGGTTTACTGCTTACAATTTACACTCAACCTGTCAGCCCGCAAACCCGGCCGGCCCCGCAAAGACTGGTTTCTCCCCTATTATATAAACAAGGTCAGATTCATTCTAAAAAGACGGGTGTCCCGCAAAAAGAAAGTCTCCTTTGCCCTGCTTTTAATTTTACTAACCCTTTATATCTACACCTCTTTTATCTTTACTGCTGCCTACCAGCTTCCCTCCCCCAAGAAGCTGGTTTCACCGGACAAGGCTTTAACCACTGAATTTTTTGACAGAAACGGCCAGCTTTTGTACCGCGTATATGAAGGCAGAAACCGCATTTTAGTTCCTTTAAACGAGCTGCCCTCATATTTAATTCAAGCCACCATTGCTGCGGAGGACAAAAACTTTTACTCTCATCCCGGCATTGATCCGCCGGCAATAGTCAGGGCAATGCTAAGTAATATCAAAAACCAGTCCCGGTCCGGGGCTTTAGAAGGAGGCTCCACCATCACCCAGCAGCTTATCAAAAATACCCTGCTTACTCCGGAGAAAACTTACACCAGAAAAATCAGGGAAATTATATTGGCTCTTTGGGCAGAAAGAATGTATACAAAAGACGAAATCTTACAAATGTACCTGAATGAAGCTCCCTACGGAGGGCCTGCCTGGGGAGTGGAGGCTGCTTCCCAGTCTTATTTTGGCAAAAGCAGCCGCAATCTGACTTTGGCCCAGGCTGCCTTTTTAGCAGGGCTGCCTGCTTCCCCTACCCAATTCAGCCCTTTTGGCACCAGTCCCGAGTTTTCCAAAATCAGACAGCAGGAAGTTTTGAGAAGGATGGTGGAGAACAAGTTTATTACTCAACATCAGGCTGATTTGGCTTATCTGGAAGATTTACGCCTTCAGCCCCCCACCAACAACATCAGGGCCGGCCACTTTGTTATGTATGTCAGGGATTTGCTGTCACAAAAATTCGGCCAAAGAGTAGTTTCTCAGGGAGGCTTAAAAATTACCACCACTTTGGATTTACCTCTGCAAGAAGAGGTGGAAAAAATAGTGGGTGAGGAAATCGGTAAACTCGTTTCTTTGAATGTCCAAAACGGTGCGGCCATGGTGACTGACCCTACAACAGGCCAGATACTGGCTATGGCAGGAAGTAAAGATTACCATGAATCCAATTTTGGAGCCTTTAATGTGACAGCAGCTCTTCGCCAGCCGGGTTCTTCTATTAAGGTAGCAACGTACGCCACAGCCTTCAAGGCGGGCTTCAGCCCGGGCAATACTGTTCTGGATGTGCCTGTGACCTTCCGGGATGAGTGGGGAAATACTTATTCACCGGTAAACTATGACGGAACTTACCATGGGCCGGTTTCCATCAGACAAGCCTTGGGTTCTTCCTACAACATTCCTGCGGTGAAGATGCTCTCAACAGTGGGGGTTGAAGAGATGGCTCAAACCGCCGTGGATTTGGGTATTACCACCTTTGATAATCCCAAGAGGTTCGGGTTGTCGCTTACTTTGGGGGGAGGGGAAGTTAAAATGATTGACATGATGACGCTCTACGGCACCCTTTCTCAGCTGGGCAGCAAAAGAGTGGTTACCCCGATCCTTAAAGTGACTGACTCAAACGGCAATATTCTGGAAGAATATGAAGACCACCCTACCCGGGTTCTTAGTCCAGAGGTAGCCTATCTTATTACGGATATTTTGACTGATAATAGGGCCCGAACCCCTGCTTTTGGAGCAAATTCTTTACTCAATCTGCCCGGAAAAACCGTGGCAGTTAAAACCGGCACTTCCGATAACAAAAGAGATAACTGGACTTTTGGCTACACCCCTTCTTTTGTGGTGGGAGTCTGGGTGGGAAATAATAATAATTCTCCTATGAACCCCGTTTTAACTTCCGGGGTGAGCGGAGCTGCCCCAATCTGGAATAAAATCATGCAAGAGTTACTTTCAGGCAAAAATAATCAGGCTTTTGCCCGGCCGGCGGCAGTTGTGGAAGCCAGAGTTGACGGCAGGAAGGATTTGGTTATTGCCAGCATGCTGCCCAAAAGTTTAGTCAGGGTATCTAAAAAGGAGGAAAAAATGCTTTTTTCAGATCCCTTCTCTTCCTTTGCCACCCCCTCTGCCAAGGCAACAGCTATTGACAATTAATTGTTATTGCTATAATATTAATATTGTTATGGAAGCAACAATAGCAATTACAAGTAAATGGCAGATTCATATTCCAAAAGCAGCGCGAAAGAGAGTAGGACTTACGAAACCGGGGATAATTCGTCTTGTGGCCAAAAAAGGGGTGATTACCATCATACCCAAAAAGGAAAGTATTCTGGATTATGCAGGTAAATACCATTATTTGTTGAATGAAAAAACCAGAAAGATTAAAATAGATAAAATCAGGGATTATATTGATTATTCTAATTTATGAAGGTCTTCCTGGATACAAATATATGGGTTAGATTCTTCACCAAGGATGTTAAGGAACAATTTGAGGCAGTAAAAAAACTTTTTGGGCAGATTGATGAAGGAAGCTTGAGGCCATACACTTCAACTATTGTTCTTTTGGAATTACAGTTTATTCTGCAAAAACTTTACTCCCTTTCCTTTGATGATATGATTGAAGTGTTTTCAGTTGTGAGAGAAACCCGCAATATTACCATCATAGAAAAGACTAGCTTTAATTTAGCTTATGAATTTTATCTTAAGTACAAAATTAAATTTCCGGATTGTTTAATTGCCTCTCAATTGCCTGAAAATATTACTCTGGTTACCTTTGATGAAGAGTTTAAAAAAGTAAAAGAGATCGTCAGTAAAACTCCTGCCCAGGTAATAATTGACACAAAGTTAAAATATTAATTTGGGCCAGCTAGAAGATGGGGCAAATCAAGAATGATCCAACACCACCCAGCCACGCAGGTCCTTTTTGGGGATTTTAACGGGAGAGGTAATAAACTTAAACGGTTGAGAGATAAAGATTAGGGTACCATACCTGCTGTTTAAGCTCTTATTCCAATAATTATCATCTGCTGCTATCTGCTCTCCATAATTATTTTTGATATCTAAAATATCGTTTTGTAATAGTCCGTCATAGAAAATCACTTTTTTTACTTTAAACTGGCCAGTTATATCTTTACCGGAAGGCTTTATATAAACAAGATCTCCCGCAAAAACAACCCCAAAAGGGGGTAGTTTAACTTTGGAAAACCTGCTCTCTATGGTTTTTTGACCGGAAAGTATTTTATCTCCTCCATCCCCTTTAAAAATAGCCAGGTGTTTCATATAGGCATTATACAACTTTTATCTGTTGGCGGTTACCGGACTAAAGTGATATTACTTATTAATATTGACAAATGATATCAGTTTATGATAGACTATTATTACTATGTTAAACCCCTATATTATTCCGGCCAGAAAACTACAAAAGGCCTACAAATCCGTTATTGAGGAAGTCAGGACTAAAAAGCGGGCAGTGGTTTTGACAACGAGGGACAAACCACAAGCTGCAATTGTCAGCCTGGAGGACTTAGAACAACTAAAGCAGATTAAACTTAGACAGACGGCTTTAGATATGCTCAAATTGGCAACTGGAAGCAAGGAGGAACTAAAGAGCTTACCGGCTGATTTGCGTAAAAGAGCAAATAAGATCCTCTACTCTAATGGCTAAAACAGTTGTTGTTGATTCAGATTCAATATTTGCCCTTTACAATCCTAATGATCCGTTAAACGAAAAAGCAACCCGGACTTTTGGGCAATTAATTAGCCGGGGTTATCAACTCCTCTACCCAACTTCGGTTATTTTTGAAATAGTCTCACTATTCCAGCGGGTTTTACCTACTCCGACAATTACGGCAAAGCTTGTGGAGATGATTAAAAATGATGCTTTCTTAATCCATGTCGTTGATACAGATACCTTAAAAGAAGCAGCTGGCATTTTTAATCCAGCCGGAAGCAAGAAAAATACCCTAATAGATTGTTCTGTAGTTGCCGTCGCTAAAAGAATAAAAGCTGATGGTGTTTTTACCTATGATGAGTTTTATACCAAACAAGGGCTAAAATTGGCTGAGGATTTAATTTGATCCAAGTAAAGCTAAAACCCCCAAAGTCCTTTTTGACATTTATCCATTTTATCATCAAATCTCTTTATTGACAAAGTATGAATAATCTGATATTCTTACTAGTGTGAATTATATTCAGACTATCTCCAGAATTAGGGGGAGAGGTCAATTAACTGTTCCCCTGGAAATAAGATCAGCCTTAAATTGGCCGGAAGATGAAATTCTGGTAAAAATTGTTACCATCCAGGATGGATTTAGAGTAGAAAAATTGCCCCTCTCTCATCCCCAACATCCTAAAAAAAAACTAACTAAAGGGGAGTGGGATGAAATTTATGAAACTATGGAAAAAATCAGCAAATCAGGAAAACAGAATATCAGGTTAACTGACTTCTTAAGACATGACCGGGATACGCACTTTTAATTATGCCTATATATGTGGTGGATACATCAGTTGTCCTGCAATGGTTTAACAAAAGTGGAGAGCTCCACCCCAAAGAGGCTAAACAACTGTTAGATGATTTCAGGGCCGGTAAGATTGAACTGCTAATTCCTGATATTTTACCTTTAGAACTTCTAAATGCTTTGATCAAAGGAAAGGGTTTATCTTCCAAAGAAGCAGATATCACCTTAAAAGAACTTTTAAAAATGCCAATAAAAATTGTATCCATCAGCTTACCGGTTTTAGAAAAAACCTCCAAAATAATGGCAGAATATAATCTGGCCTCCTATGACGGCTATTTTCTGGCTTTGGCGCAATATGAGGAGTGCCGGCTGATCAGTGATGATAAAAAGCATGGACAAATTACAGATAGCAGTGTGGTGATGCTTAAAGACTATTGACCACGTTCATGTGAACTGAACGTGGTTGAGCAATCTCATACTTGTAATAAATACTTTACAAATTTACGTAAATGTGTAATAATATATTTACACTATTAAAATATGCGGAAACGTCTCTTCTGCTTTTGAGGTAAAGCTGACCGGCACAAAGCAGGATTTATCTAAATTATCAACTCTGTCCTCTAGTCCGGGTATCTTTAAATTTTTCGTAATATCAAAAAGATTCCAGGAAAGGAAAGGATTTTTATCACCGGTAGTTCTGTAAAGATGTAAAAGCTATTTTTATCAGATAAACCTAGCCAGCTAATACTCTAGCAACAGCCCTTCTTGTAGACTGCCAATAATCCCTGACCAGATCATTAGAGTAAGGATTGCCTCCATCGGGAATTAACATCCAATCAGGAAGTTGTCTTTTTCTGACTTCTTCCAGGATTTTGGGATTATCTATTCGACCATCGGAGTTTGGATGATTATAGATATTGTGGACTCTGGTAATCGCACCGTCTCCGAAAAAAGGATCATGGAAAACCAGTTGTTTGCTTTCATCAATTTCCGGAATTGTCAATTCAATATTTTGACCCAAGTTTCCCAGGAATCTACCGGCAATAGCGAAAATTCCATCAAAAGCTTTTGAAATTAAATTTGGATCAAACTCCATTTCTACATTTTTGTTTCCTAGCTCTACTTCAATTAAGCTTTTAATTGAATTCAAATAAGTTACTTTTTCAAAAAGTGACATTTGCCTAAATTTGCCTCTGACTTTTTGTATTAAACTCTCTGTTACTTGATTCTTTCTGTAGCTTCTCTCATCTTGTTTGCCTTGAGGGTTCTTATCCTCTGCCAATACATATCGCATAAGTTCCGTCACACCCATAGTCTGTTTCCCTTTTCTAATCAATCCGTCACCATACTCTTTCCGGTCCAGCCTAAAATTACCGGTGTCATGATCTTTGGGAATATCAACCTCTAATTGACCGTCAGCCAGGTTTTGGATGATATCCCGTAATACGACGTCTCTCATTACCAACTGGTAATCCCCGACCAGACCGGTCATACTACCTATTAAATATCTCATTTGATTAAACCCCTTTTCACCGGTGCCTCCCATTTTATAGACGCTTCTTATCGTTATGGGTCTACGCTGTCCTTCCGGTAACAACCATTCTAAATCTGGAGCGCGGATATCTCGGCTGAAGTGTAATACGGCTATTTTGCCGGTTATTAAATCAAGTGAGAAAACAGATGGAGCACCCCCGTACTCTTCATAACTTTCCCCGTGCTCTTCTCCATAACCAAAAACCACAATATTCAGTCTGTTCTCATTTAATTCCTTATCAATAATATGATGATATGAGGGATCAGTCTCGGCCCATTTCCTTCGTCTTGTCATTGCATCTGCAATAAATGGCTTAATAAATTCATTGAAAAGATTATCCGGCGGTTTAGGAGTTGGCTCAGGAGTAAGGGTAGGTTTAGCAGCATCACTAGCAGATGAGGTAGGATCGGGCAGCCGGTCAACGATATACTTAGCTCCTAAAGCTGCCGCTCCAATGGCGGCCACCTTTAAAAAACGCCTCTTGCTTTTAGCAGCTTTATCTTTTTCGGATTGCAAAAGGTTCATTTCCTCATTTAGCAACTTTAAAGAAGCAGCCTCACCTAACAAAATCTGACTTCCATTAAACCGGCTTAATAATCCGGGATTTTTAACGAGTTCCCGATGGATTCTTGTACTATCCCAATCAACCGGCACTCTGCCTCCCTGCGCGGTAATTTGAGCAGTACGGATTATATAATAGGCAATTTGCGCCTCTTTTTTAGGATAGAGAATATTTAATGCCAGATATAATTTATCGGGATCATTTGCAGCAACCGGCTGATGGCCCTTCAAATCAAGCCTGCCATTTTTTATCCTGGCCTTGGATCTTAAATAATCCGCTTCTCCCTTGTCTTGCTCTGGTGTTTTAAAAGTTGCTTCTCCGGTATTAAATAACCTGCCGGCTAAAGAGCATGCTAGGTAAAAAGTATCTTTTCTACCTAACCTTTTTAACCCTTCAGGATTACTTAGAACAGGTTTTTCAGGTGTAACAGGTGATATAGGCAATCCTTCAGGCATGGTATTAATTTTACTTAGGATTTATTAACTCTTCCACATTAATTACACTTACCCCAATATTATCCGACCCGCCATTGTTTAAAGCGGGTATAGTTAACGAGTTGGCACAAGGTGTAATGAGATTAGCAAGTAATGACGAGGATTTTCAAACATTTCAGGGTGAGAAAATCTGTAGCAAAATTCCCTCACTAGCTCAGGTAATTTGTCCATACTTACATGATGATACATCCTTCTGATGAAAGTTCTCAAGACCCCAAATATGCCTTCAATCTCAGATGTTTGGACAAACTCAAATCTTCTATGGATGTCATAACTGTGAGTTACAGGCCACCATTTCTCAATGCCTCTGTATATCTTGGCTCCATCTGTAGCAATTTGAGTATCAGGAGCGATATGTTCTCTTAGGAAATCCCAAGCATCTTCTCTGACAGGAAAACTCCCTTTTAATATCTTGTATGCTAACTTTCTGGAATCAACCTGTTTACCCATAAACAAAGCTCTCAAGGTATCCTTTGACTTTGATCCAAAGTATGCTTCATCAAGCTGAACCAGACTCTCTAGAGTATCAGTATCATCCGGAAGATTACCTCTAAATACATCAAACCAATGTCTGATGGTTGGGATTGATAATCTAGAAGCTATTTCAAAACCCATTTAAGGCAAATCATGATACAGGCAAGTTGAAAGAAGGCATGGTAGATATGGGGATAATGCT